>NZ_JACAPZ010000007.1:48367-370897 GCF_013385475.1 Pseudomonas sp. G5001 | reverse complement strand
CGTTAATAGGGCCAAACAACACCGCCTTACTAACTCCTTCTGGGCCTCGATGATCTGAAGCAGCTCGCTGTCGAAACCTACATAACTCTTTGTTTACCAAGGAGTTTTCCGTTTCGACTGCGCCGGAAGTGGGGCGAATTATAGACTTCCAGAATCTGCCGTCAACACCTTTTTTCACAATACTGTCATATCGGTCAAAAAAGCCCTGAAAAGCAAAGGCCGGCCCCAAGGGGCCGGCCTTCTACTTACCGAACCTACAAGCTAGGAAAGGCAAACTGCGACGCCTCATGACTGGCCCGTTGCGGCCAGCGCTGGGTAATCGCCTTGCGACGCGTATAGAACCGCACCCCATCCGGCCCATAGGCATGCAAGTCGCCAAACAGCGAGCGCTTCCAGCCACCAAAGCTGTGATAAGCCACCGGCACCGGCAACGGCACGTTGACGCCAACCATACCCACTTCAATCTCGTCACAGAACAACCGCGCCGCCTCACCGTCACGGGTGAAGATACAGGTGCCGTTGCCGTACTCGTGATCGTTGATCAACTGCATGGCCGCTTCCAGGCTGTTCACCCGAACCACACACAGCACCGGCCCGAAGATCTCTTCTTTATAGATGCGCATCTGCGGGGTCACGCGGTCGAACAAACTGCCCCCCAGGAAGAAGCCATCTTCATTACCGGCAATACTCAGGCCACGACCATCGACGACCAACTCAGCACCCGAAGAAACGCCGTCCTCTATATAGCCACTGACTTTATCGCGCGCCTGGCCAGTGACCAGCGGCCCCATGTCCAATCCACACGTGGTGCCCGCACCAATCTTCAGCGCCTTGATCTGCGGCACCAGCTTGGCGACCAATGCGTCAGCCACCTGGTCGCCGACACACACGGCAACAGAGATCGCCATGCAACGCTCACCGCAAGAACCATACGCCGCGCCCATCAAGGCACTGACAGCGTTATCGAGATCCGCATCCGGCATCAGCACCGCATGGTTCTTCGCCCCGCCCAACGCCTGTACACGCTTGCCGCGCTTGGTGGCTTCGGAATAGATGTACTCGGCGATCGGCGTCGAGCCGACAAAGCTCAACGCCTTGACTTCCGGCGCTTCGATCAGCGCATCCACCGCGCCTTTATCGCCATGCACCACACTCAGCACGCCTTTAGGCAAGCCAGCTTCCTGCAACAACTGTGCAATCAGCAGCGTCGAGCTTGGATCACGCTCCGACGGCTTGAGGATGAAGCAGTTACCGCAGACGATCGCCAGCGGATACATCCACAACGGCACCATCGCCGGGAAGTTGAACGGCGTAATACCGGCCACCACACCCAACGGCTGGAAGTCAGACCAGGCATCGATATTCGGGCCAACGTTACGGCTGTACTCGCCCTTGAGGATTTCCGGCGCCGAGCACGCGTACTCCACGTTCTCGATCCCGCGCTTGAGCTCACCGGCCGCATCTTCCAGGGTCTTGCCATGCTCTTCGCTGATCAGCTGGGAGATACGCGCTTCGTTCTGCTCAAGCAATTGCTTGAAACGAAACATCACCTGGGCACGCTTGGCCGGTGGCGTGTTACGCCAGGCCGGGAAAGCTGCCTTGGCCGAATCGATGGCGCTTTGAATGGTTTCACGGCTGGCCAACGGCACCTGGTGAATCACCTGGCCAGTCGACGGGTTGTACACGTCGGCAGTGCGACCGTTTTCGGTGACCAATTGGCCGTTGATCAAATGCTGGATGAGGCTCATGCAGGGCTCCTGAAAAGTTGTTCTATATAGAAGGAGGAATCAGTCGATCTTGTTCAGCACTTCGCCGACCGCATCGAACAAGCGATCCAGGTCCTGCGGCTTGCTGTTGAAGGTTGGGCCGAACTGCAGGGTGTCGCCGCCAAAGCGCACGTAGAAGCCGGCTTTCCACAAGGCTATGCCCGCTTCGAACGGACGCACGATGGCATCACCATCACGCGGGGCAATCTGGATCGCACCGGCCAGGCCATAGTTACGAATGTCGATCACGTTCTTGCTGCCCTTCAGGCCGTGCAGCGCATTCTCGAAATGCGGTGCGACTTCGGCCACGCTCTGCACCAGGTTTTCCTTCTGCAGCAGGTCGAGTGCCGCCAAGCCAGCCGCGCAGGCAACCGGGTGGGCCGAGTAGGTGTAGCCGTGCGGGAACTCCACCGCGTACTCTGGCGTCGCCTGATTCATGAACGTCTGATAAATCTCGGTGCTGGCAATCACCGCGCCCATCGGGATCGCGCCGTTGGTGACTTGCTTGGCAATGCACATCAGGTCCGGGGTCACGCCGAAGCTGTCAGCACCAAACATCGAACCGGTACGACCGAAGCCGGTGATCACTTCGTCGAACACCAACAGGATGTTGTGCTGATCGCAGATCTCACGCAGACGCTTCAGGTAACCCTGCGGCGGAACCAGCACGCCGGCAGAGCCCGCCATCGGTTCAACAAACACCGCAGCGATGTTCGACGCATCGTGCAACTCGATCAGCTTGAGCAGCTCGTCCGCCAAGGCAATCCCGCCCAGCTCCGGCATGCCACGGGAGAACGCATTGCTCGCCAGCAGGGTGTGAGGCAGATGGTCAACATCCATCAGCCCCTGACCAAAAATCTTACGGTTACCGTTCACGCCGCCCAGGCTGGTACCTGCGATGTTCACGCCGTGATAACCACGGGCACGGCCGATCATCTTGGTCTTGGTCGCCTGGCCTTTCAGGCGCCAGTACGCACGCACCATCTTCACCGCGGTATCGGCACACTCGGAGCCGGAGTCGGTGAAGAACACATGGTTCAGGTTACCCGGGGTCAGGTCGGTAATCTTTTCTGCCAGCTGGAACGACAACGGATGACCGTATTGGAAGCCCGGCGAGTAGTCCAACGTACCCAACTGCTTGGAGACCGCTTCCTGGATTTCCTTGCGAGTGTGCCCGGCGCCGCAGGTCCACAGACCCGACAGCGAGTCATACACCTTGCGCCCCTTGTCATCGGTCAACCAGCTGCCTTCGGCCGCCACGATCAGGCGCGGGTCACGATGGAAGTTACGGTTGGCGGTGTACGGCATCCAGTGCGCGTCCAGCTTCAGTTGGCTGGCCAGGGTGGACGGAGCGTTTTCGGGCATGTTCATGAGCAAAACCTCGCAAGGCAAAAGGCAGCGTCGGGATTGAAAAGCGTTGTTGCAGCTAAATTGCCACGGGGATAAAGTCGGTGAAATCCAACTCTTCTAACCTTCAGTCAGGCCTTCACTAAACTATGAGCAGCCGTCGACCCGACCCTCTGGCCCAAGTCAGCGACTTCGATATCCGACTGTTGCGCATCTTTCGCAGCGTGGTGGAGTGCGGTGGCTTCTCGGCGGCGGAAACCGTACTGGGGATTGGCCGCTCGGCCATCAGCCAGCAAATGAGTGATCTTGAACAGCGCCTTGGCCTGCGCCTGTGCCAACGCGGGCGGGCGGGTTTTTCCCTGACCGAAGAAGGACGCGAGGTGTACCAGTCGGCGTTGCAGCTGCTCAGCGCCCTGGAAAGTTTTCGCACCGAGGTCAACGGCCTGCACCAACACTTGCGCGGCGAACTGATCATCGGCCTGACCGACAACCTGGTCACCCTGCCCCACATGCGCATCACCCACGCCCTGGCACAGTTGAAGGAACGCGGCCCGGATGTACAGATCCAGATCCGCATGATCGCCCCCAATGAAGTCGAACAAGGGGTGCTCGACGGCCGCCTGCATGTCGGCGTAGTCCCCCAGGCCAGCGCCTTGTCGGGACTTGAATACCAGCCGCTGTACAGCGAACGCTCGCTGCTCTATTGCGCAGTGGGCCACCCGCTGTTTTACGCCGACGACAAGCAACTGGACGACGACCGCGTCAATAGCCAGGACGCCATCGCCCCAACCTTCCGCCTGCCCGCGGATATCCAGGCGCACTACCAGGCACTCAATTGCACCGCCAGTGCCTCGGACCGCGAGGGCATGGCCTTCCTGATCCTGACCGGCCGCTACATCGGCTACCTGCCCGACCACTACGCCAGCCAGTGGGTACAACAAGGCCGACTGCGCGCGCTGAAACCGGCAACACGTTTTTACGATTTGAGCCTCGCTTCGGTCACGCGCAAGGGCCGTCGCCCTCATTTGGTGCTGGAAAGTTTTCTCGAAAGTCTGGCCGCAACGCGCTAACACGGGCCTTACAGAAAAACCTGAGCAACTGGACAGCTTTTTGCAAGACAAGGGGATCTCGAACCGTCAGCCATGAGTTCCCCGCCATGCCGCCAGAATCCAACACCCCCAGCGACCTGATCTACGGCCTCAACGATCGGCCCAAACCTTTGCCTGCATTGCTTGCCGCGTTGCAGCATGTGTTGGCTGCCTTCGTCGGCATCATCACCCCGCCGCTGATCATCGGCTCTACCCTGGGCCTGACCGCCCACCTGCCCTACCTGATCAGCATGGCATTGATGGTTTCCGGTGTGGGCACCTTCATCCAGGCGCGCAGGCCGTTTGGCATTGGCGCCGGGATGATCTGCCTGCAAGGCACCAGCTTCGCGTTTCTCGGCGCCGTATTGTCGGCCGGGTTTCTGGTCAAGCAACGCGGCGGCAGCCCGGAAGACATCCTGGCGATGATTTTCGGTATCTGCTTCTTCGGCGCCGCAGTGCAGGTCGTGTTGAGCCGTTTCATCGGTCAGCTCAAAAGGGTAATCACGCCGCTGGTGACCGGCATCGTCATCACACTGATCGGCATCAGCCTGATCAAGGTCGGCATCACTGACCTTGGAGGCGGCTTCAATGCCCCGGACTTCGGCGCGCCAACCAACCTGGCACTCGGCCTGTTCGTGGTACTGACCATCATCCTGCTGAACCGCTCGAACACGCCATGGGTACGGCTCTCCGCCATTATCATCGGCCTCGCACTGGGCAGCCTCGCCGCCTGGTTCAGCGGCAAATTGGTGCCCCAAGCCTTGCCTGACTTGCCATTGATCAGCCTGCCTACACCGTTCCACTTCGGTTTCAATTTCGATTGGAGCGCTTTCCTGCCGGTAGCACTGATTTATCTGATCAGCACCATCGAAACCGTCGGCGACCTCACTGCCAATTGCATGATCGCCCGCCAGCCCATCAGCGGCCCTTCCTATATAAGCCGACTCAAGGGTGGCGTACTGGGAGATGGCATCAGTTGCATGATCGCCGCCACCTTCAGTGCCTTTCCCAACACCACATTCGCCCAGAACAACGGCGTGATCCAGCTGACCGGCGTGGCCAGCCGTTACGTCGGCTTGTACATCGGCGCGGTACTGTTTTGCCTCGGGCTGTTTCCGTTGATTGGTGCGGTGCTGCAGCAAATCCCCAAGCCGGTGCTGGGCGGCGCAACCCTGGTGATGTTCGGCAGCGTAGCGGCGGCCGGCGTGCGCATTCTCGCCCAGGCCCCGCTGGATCGGCGCAGCATGCTGATCATCGCCACCTCGTTCGGCGTCGGCCTGGGGATCGCGGCGCAACCGAACCTGCTGCACCTGATGCCAACCCTGGTGCAGAACCTGTTCGACTCGGCCATCACCAGCGGCGGCCTGACCGCCATCGTATTGTGCCTGCTGCTACCTGAAGCCAAGGCTCCCGTGGATGCCGCAAACCGGACCCTGGAAAGCGACACTCTGGAGCCGCTTTAAGGGTTTTATCGTATCGGGACTTGTCTGGGGCTTGAGGGTGGGTTATCTGTGCACACGTCGCCTTCATCGATCTGCACGGAAACCTCCATGAGCCTCGAAGTTCCTGCCCACAGCAACCACGCCGGAAAACCTGCAAGCCGCATTCGCCAAAAGAACGAACAAGCGATTTTGCAGGCCGCCGAAGACGAGTTCGCCCGTCATGGCTACAAAGGCACCAGCATGAACACCATCGCGGCGAGCGCCGGGTTGCCGAAAGCCAACTTGCACTACTACTTCACCAACAAGCTGGGCCTGTACATCGCGGTGCTCAGCAACATCCTCGAATTGTGGGACAGCACCTTCAACACCCTGACCGCCGAGGATGACCCGGCGGCCGCCCTGACCCGCTATATCCGCACCAAGATGGAATTCTCCCGGCGCCAGCCACAAGCCTCGCGGATCTTCGCGATGGAGATCATCAGCGGCGGTGAGTGCCTGACCGAATATTTCAGCCAGGACTACCGCGCCTGGTTCAGCGGCCGTGCGGCGGTATTCCAGGCCTGGATCGACGCCGGCAAGATGGACCCTATCGACCCGGTGCACCTGATCTTCCTGCTGTGGGGCAGCACCCAGCATTACGCCGACTTTGCCACCCAGATCTGCCGCGTGACCGGGCGCACCAAGCTGACCAAGCAGGACATGGAAGACGCCGGCACCAACCTTATCCACATCATTCTCAAAGGCTGTGGCATCAAGCCGGCCCTCTAAACGAAGTTACCCATGCCTTTCACGCTTACCGGCCTTTGCGAGTTTCGCGAAGAAATTCGCAAAAGCCGCTTCATTACCCTCGCCGCCCCGATCAGCAGCCCCCAGAACGCCCAGGCCTTCATCGACCAGCACAGCGACCTGAACGCCACGCACAACTGCTGGGCCTGGAAACTCGGCGATCAATACCGCAGCAACGACGACGGCGAACCCGGCGGGACGGCCGGGCGCCCGATCCTGGCCGCGATCGAAGCGCAGGATTGCGACCAGGTCGTGGTGCTGGTGATCCGCTGGTACGGCGGCATCCAACTGGGCACCGGCGGCCTGGCCCGCGCCTATGGCGGCGGCGCGAACAAATGCCTGCAAGCCGCCGAACGCGTCGAGCTGATCAAACGGGTGCCGCTGAGTTGCTCCTGTGGTTTTGCCGAGCTGCAGTTGGTGAAGCTGCGAGTGGCCGAACTGGGTGGGCTGGTGATGGAAGAAACCTTCACCGCCAATGGCGTCGACCTGCAGTTGGCCCTCGGCGAGGCACATATCGACACCCTGCAAGCGCAGCTCGCCGACCTGAGTCGCGGGCGCATTCTGCTGGAGCGCTGAAACTGCCCACATCTACTGTGCACCTGCCTGTGGATAACCTGAGCACACTCGCCTGTAACCCTTCTGTCACAAGGGTTTCAGACGGTTGTACAGTTTTTGTTCAAGGCACTGCACGAAAGTATTAATCCAGCTCAAAAACAGTCAGTTAGGCGGGTTATGTCCTTTAGAACAAAGGGCCACAGCGCTTATATCCACCGGTCACGCTTGCGCACAATTACTGTGGAGCAACCTGTGGATAACCCGTGCAAGAGTGACCCCGCAGCAGAGCCTGCAACGTTCCGGCACAACTGAGCATTTTTTGATCAACTTGCTGCTCGGCGCACCGGTATCAACTGAGCCACCGCCCACAGCACTTCAAACACCACGACAATCACCAATACAGTACTGGCACCATGGGCCAGCGCGTAGATCTGCCAGGTGGCAAACAGCACTCGGCCGGCGGCGTCGTAGCGGCCAAAGATCGCTTGTGGGTCGCGGATTCGCAGCACCGACCACACGCAGACAATCGAGCCCATCAGGTTCGCCATCAACATATGCACAGGCGCGAACGGCGGCAGCTCGCCGGGCAGGTTCAACGCCACCAGGGCGTTATGCAGCAGGACAAACGTCCAGGGTGTGACCAGTGCGGCGGTGACAATCAGGTCGTACCAACCGCTGGCCCGAACCAGTCGACGGTATTGGTGTGCGGTCCACATAGCCGTAAGCTCCTTAAATTCAAGAAGCCAGCAGGCTAAAGCCTGGAGTATGCTCCAGGGTCAAGCCCCCTTGAGCCCTCTACATGCGTATCGGCGAATTAGCCCAGGCCAGCCAGGTCAGTCGCGACACCCTGCGTTTCTACGAGCAACGCGGGCTGATTGCCGCGCAACGCAGTGCCAACGGTTACCGTGACTACCCCGCCGACATGGTGCAACTGGTGCTGTACATCAAGACCGCCCAGCGCCTGGGCTTCAGCCTGGGTGAAATCGGCAACAGCGTCGGCGCATTATGGCAAGCTCCAGACCCCGACAGCGCCGTGACCCAGCTCCTGCAAGACAAGCTCAACCTGATCGAAACCCGCATCGCCGAACTCGACCAACTGCGCCAAGAGTTGCAGCAAAGGCTCGGCCAGCGTTGTCCACTGAACCCGTGAACCTCCACCGTCAAAGGAAGCCATTCATGTCCACTTCAAAAACCGCACTGATTATCGGCGCCTCCCGGGGCCTGGGCCTTGGCCTGGCCAAGCAACTGCTGGCGGACGGCTGGGAGGTGACCGCCACCGTGCGCGACCCGCAAAAGGCCGATGCCTTGAAGGCCTTGGGCGATGTGCAGATCGAAAAGCTCGACATGGATGACCAGCAGGCGGTAATCGCCCTCAGCCAGCGCCTCAAGGAAAAAACCTTCGACCTGCTGTTCGTCAACGCCGGTGTCAAAGGCCCGGCCAACCAGGAGCCGGGCCACGCCACCCTGGCTGAAGTCGGCCAACTGTTTTTCACCAACGCCGTGGCGCCGATCAACCTGGCCCAGCGTTTTGTCGGGCAGATCCGCCCAGGCACCGGCGTGCTGGCTTTCATGAGTTCGATCCTGGGCAGTGTCACCATTCCCGACGGCTCGGACCTGGCGCTGTACAAGGCCAGCAAGGCCGCCCTCAACTCCATGACCAACAGCTTCGTCACCCAATTGGGCGATCAGAAACTGACCGTGCTGTCGTTGCACCCGGGCTGGGTGAAGACCGACATGGGTGGCGAAAACGCCCACATCGACGTGCCCACCAGCGTGCGCGGCCTGGTTGACCAGGTGAATGCCTACACCGGCAAGGGCGGCCATCACTTTGTGGACTACAAGGGCGACACCATCGCCTGGTAAAAAAACCGGGATCGTTATCGGCCGATTGCCGTCGATAACGATCCACACGTAAACTGCGCACCTCGCCCTCCCCGGCGACCCTGGATCAGCAGACAGGGCAACACTGAGCTGGCAAACCTGAACCCATCATTCAGAGGAGCCGGCCAATGCCTGCGACCCGTATCTGGTTAAAAAACCCCCTCGCGATTTTCACTGCCAATGGCCTCGACGCCCGTGGCGGCCTGGTGCTGCAAGACGGTGTGATCACCGAAGTGCTGGGCTGGGGCCAAGAACCCTCCGTGCCCTGTGGGCAAGTCTTTGATGCCCGCGAGCATGTGGTGCTTCCGGGGCTGATCAACACCCACCATCACTTCTATCAAACCCTGACCCGCGCCTGGGCGCCGGTGGTCAACCAGCCGCTGTTTCCCTGGCTGAAAACCCTGTATCCGGTCTGGGCCCGACTCACCCCGGAAAAACTCGCGCTGGCGAGCAAAGTGGCCCTGGCCGAACTGCTGCTCTCGGGCTGCACCACGGCGGCAGACCACCACTACCTGTTCCCGGACGGCCTGGAACAGGCGATCGACGTGCAGGTCGACAGCGTGCGCGAACTGGGAATGCGCGCCATGCTCACCCGCGGCTCCATGAGCCTGGGCGAGGCCGACGGCGGGCTGCCACCGCAACAAACCGTGCAGCAAGGCGAAGTGATTCTGGAAGACAGCCGCCGCCTGATCCGCCAGTACCACGAGCGCGGTGACGGCGCACAAATCCAGATCGCCCTGGCGCCCTGCTCGCCGTTTTCCGTCACCCCGGAAATCATGGAAGCCAGCGCCGAGCTGGCCAACCACCTCGACGTGCGCCTGCATACCCACCTGGCGGAAACCCTCGACGAAGAAGACTTCTGCCTGCAGCGTTTCGGCCTGCGCACCGTGGATTACCTCGACAGCGTCGGCTGGCTAGGCCCGCGCACGTGGCTGGCCCACGGAATTCACTTCAACCCTGAAGAAATCGCACGCCTCGGAGCTGCCGGTACCGGCATCTGCCATTGCCCGAGCTCGAACATGCGCCTGGCTTCCGGGATATGCCCAACGCTGGACCTGCTGGCCGCCGGCGCACCGATTGGCCTGGGGGTGGACGGTTCGGCGTCCAATGATGCATCGAACATGATCCTCGAAACGCGCCAGGCCCTGTACATCCAGCGCCTGCGTTACGGGGCAGAGAAGATCACCCCGGAACGGGTGTTGGGTTGGGCGACAAAAGGTTCGGCGCAGTTACTCGGTCGCGCCGATATCGGCGAACTGGCCGTAGGCAAACAGGCCGACCTGGCGTTGTTCAAGCTCGATGAACTGCGCTTCTCCGGCAGCCATGACCCGATCTCTGCGCTGCTGCTGTGTGGCGCCGACCGAGCGGACCGGGTGATGGTCGGCGGCAAATGGCGGGTGATCGACGGGCAGGTCGAAGGATTGGACCTGAAAGGCTTGATTGCCGATCACAGCCAGGCGGCGCGGGAACTGATCAACCGGACTTAACTGAAGAAACACTTTTCAAATGTGGGAGCGGGCTTGCTCGCGAATGCGTTGGGTCAGTCAACATATCTGGCGACTGACACTCCGTATTCGCGAGCAAGCCCGCTCCCACACAAGCCCGGTTTCCACAATTATTTCTGCGGTGTTTTCAGGATTGGTTACAGTCCAAGCAGCGACAGCATGATAAACGTCGCAAACAACACAAAATGGGTCATCCCTTCGATGGCGTTGGTTTCGCCATCGTTGAGGTTGATCGCACTGACAATCAGCGTGATAAACACCATCACGGTCTGCACCGGCGTCATCGCCATCTGAAACGGCTGGCCGGTGTACAAGGCCATGGCTTCCATCACCGGCACGGTCAAAATCACCGTCGACAGAGAAGCCCCCAGCGCGATGTTCACCACCGACTGCATGCGGTTGGCCAGCGCTGCGCGCAACGCGGTCAAAATCTCCGGGGCGGCGGAAATCGCGGCCACGATGATCGCCGTGATTACCGGTGGAGCCCCCGTGCCTTCCAGGCCTAGGTCGAGGGTCTTGGACATCACCTCGGCCAACGCGCCAATCACGATCACGCCAAACACCAACGTCCCGATGGAAAACGCCAGGTTGATCGGCGGCGACTCTTCTTCCGGCTGTTTCTTGCGGCGTTTTTCCGGGTAGCTGTAGCTGAAGAAATAACTGTGGGGCCCCACCTGCATCCGCAGGAACAACGTGTAGAGCACTACCATCGCGCCGATGGTGAAGGCCGAGTAAATTTTCCAGTCGGCCTCGGGGATAAATTCCGGCACCACCATCGACACACCCATGGCGGTAAGGATCATCACGCTGTAGGTGCGCGCCGAATCGTCGTTGTAGGACTGTTCACCATGCTTGATGCCGCCCATCAGTGCAGCCAGGCCGAGGATGCCGTTGATGTCGAGCATCACCGCCGAATAAATAGTGTCGCGCACCAGGGTCGGCGAGGGCTCGTTGCTCATCATGATCGCCAGGATCACCACTTCCACCAGCACGGCGGCGAGGGTCAGGATCATGGTGCCGTAGGGGTCGCCGACCTTTTCCGCCAGTTGCTCGGCGTGATGGGCCACGCGCATCGAGGCCACGACGATAAAGCCGATCAGCGCTATGCCAGCCAACAGCGCCACCATCTGCCCGCTGTGCAGCATCCAGTGCTCCAGCGGGTAGGCAGCGATGGCGGCAATCAGCGCCAGCAGCATGAATTTTTCTTGCTTGATAGATGTGAGCATTGCAGGCCTTTTGAACGCGGCGAATCCGTCATTGATGGGGTACAGACTGCACCGCGCCGCTAACGTTTCGTTACACCTTAGTTCATGCACTGCTTGCACGGTGCCTGTGGATGCTCACCGCTTGGTCAGGTTTTGCCGATTATTTCGGCGTGCGCCTGTAGAATGCCGCCATTGCACCTGATGAGAATTTATAAATGTACGATTGGCTCAACGCCCTGCCCAAGGCTGAATTGCACCTGCACCTGGAAGGCTCGCTGGAGCCTGAGCTGCTGTTCGCCCTGGCCGAACGCAACAAGATCGCGCTGCCGTGGAACGACGTCGAAACCCTGCGCAAGGCCTACGCCTTCAACAACCTGCAAGAGTTTCTCGACCTCTACTACAAGGGCGCCGATGTACTGCGCACTTCCCAGGATTTCTACGACCTGACCTGGGCCTACCTGCTGCGCTGCAAGGCGCAGAACGTGATCCACACCGAACCGTTCTTCGACCCACAGACCCACACCGACCGTGGCGTACCGTTCGAAGTGGTGCTCAACGGCATTGCCGCCGCCTTGAAAGACGGCGAGCAACAACTGGGCATCACCAGCGGTTTGATCTTGAGCTTCCTGCGCCACTTGAGCGAAGAAGAGGCCGAAAAAACCCTCGACCAGGCACTGCCATTCCGTGATGCGTTTGTTGCCGTGGGCCTGGACAGCTCGGAAATGGGCCACCCACCGAGCAAGTTCCAGCGCGTGTTTGATCGTGCCCGTCACGAAGGTTTCCTGACCGTCGCCCACGCCGGTGAAGAAGGCCCGCCGGAGTACATCTGGGAAGCCATCGACCTGCTGAAGATCCAGCGTATCGACCATGGCGTACGCGCCATTGAAGACGAGCGCCTGATGCAGCGGATCATCGACGAACAGATCCCGCTGACGGTGTGCCCGTTGTCCAACACCAAGCTCTGCGTGTTCGACGACATGTCCCAGCACAACATCCTCGACATGCTTGAGCGTGGGGTGAAAGTGACGGTGAACTCGGACGATCCGGCGTACTTCGGCGGTTATGTCACCGAGAACTTCCATGCGCTGTACACCTCGCTGGGCATGACCCAGGACCAGGCCAAACGCCTGGCGCAAAACAGCCTGGATGCACGGTTGGTCAAGCCTTAATCAGCGACCGGTCTGGCGAGCCGGGCAATTTCCAGTTGCCCGGCTTCACTGACCTGCAACGCCTGGGACTCATTGATCACGCTGACCCAGTTCGACTGCAGGCACAACTGCAACAACGCGGCCCCCAACGCACCGCCCAGGTGTGGCTGCTGTTCGCTCCAATCAAAACAATCGCACACGATCGGCTGAGCCAGTGCCTGGGTAAAAATCCCCAGCGCTGCGAGTTTGCGCGCACCTGACGGCGTCACGTCCGTACGCTGTTCCGCGCGCTCGATCCACCCGGCCGCCATCATCCGTTGATACAAACCCGCTGCCAGCTCGCCCCCCAGGTGACCATGGCACAGCCGCGCTCGCCGTAAAGCCGCAGGCGCAGTCAATGACCGCGAATGAATGGGCGTGCTGCGGGCGACGCTGGCCATCGTGGTGCAGGCCAATGCATCCACGGCGGCCGCCACATCGGCGGCGGCCACCCGGAAAAAGCGTTTGCCGCTGCGGGCTTCGACACGCAACAGGCCACCGGCCGTCAATCGCGTCAGATGCGCATTCGCCGAGGCCGATGACAGCCCGGCAAGTGTCGCCAACTCATCGGAGGGTTTGGCCGAGCCGTCCATCAATGCCCACACCATCGCGGTGCGTTTCGGGTCGGCCAGCAAGGTGGCGATCTGACTGATGCAAGGTGCCTGTTCCATGTGCTCATTCACTCCCTGTTGAATCATTTGTCTGCTGCGTCTGGCGGAAAAGTATAAGCGTGAAAACGCCGGGTTCCGTGCCGTCTTACAGCGCAACCAAGGACAGAAGCTGAAGGAAATTTCCCGATATCCCCGGGGTTATGGTGTAGAGGCTGATCGCTCCGGCAATTGCGCAGTCAATGTCGCACAACGGGCAACGAGCATTTCCCGCAGAAGATTGATCGGCTTGCTCAGTTGCGCGCGATGGGCACACAACAGATTGAGCGGCGTACGTTCGCCCCGCAGCTCCGGCAGGATCAGCCGCAGGCGCCCCGCCAGCACATCCGAGCTGACATCCAGCCAGGACTTGTAGGCGATACCCACCCCCGCCACCGCCCAGCGTCGCACCACATCGGCATCATCACTGAAGCGGTCACCGGTCACCGTCAGGCCGACATCACGCTTGCCATCGTTAAACCCCCAATGGTCATGCACCCGGCTGCCGAGCATGTACAGCAGGCAATTGTGCTGGGTCAGTTGCTCCAGGTGGCGCGGCTCGCCGTGCCGCGCCAGATAGCTGGGAGCAGCGCAGAGCACGCGGCAGTTGTCCGGGGCGATGGGCAACGCGATCAGGCTGGAGTCTTCGGGTTCGCCGTAGCGCAGGGCGATATCCACCGGCTGGCGGAACAGGTCGGCAATCCGGTCGCCCAACAACAGGCGTACGCTCAGGTCGGGGTATTCGCGCTGGAACTCATCGAGCCAGGGCAACAACTGGTTACGGCCAAAGTCCGACGGCGCCGAGAGTTGCAGCACCCCGCTGACCTGATCCTGGCCGCTGGCCAACAACCGCCGGCCTTCATCCAGGCTGCTCAAGGCGGCCCGGGCGTACTCCAGGAAGCCTTCGCCCTCGGCGGTCAGGCGCAGGCTGCGGGTGGAACGCGCCAACAACCGTGCGCCCAACTGCTGCTCGATGCGCTTCAACGCCGCGCTGGCCACCGCCGCCGACATGTCCATCACCCGTGCTGCCGCCGAAAGGCTGCCCAGGTCTGCCGCACGCACAAACAACTGCAAGTCATCAAAACGCAGCACGCCGACCGCCCATTATCAAAAAAGCATTGAAAGAGACTGCTCTTTTAGCGGGTTTTATCTTCCAGAGAAATAGCCAATCATCTGTCCATCCCGTTCATCACGTGTCTGGAGTCGAATATGTCTGCTGCCTTTAACGTCATCGCCACGCTGATCGCCAAACCCGGCCAACAGGCCACCCTGGAAACCCTGCTGCGCGAGCTGCTGGAACCGACCCGCATCGAAGCCGGCTGCCAGCAGTACGACCTGCACCAAGACCTGCAACACCCCGAGACCTTCTACATGCTCGAACGCTGGAGTGACGACGCCGCGCTGGCCGACCACGACCAGAGCGCGCATATCCAGAATTTCCGCACCAAGGCTGCCGACGTGCTTGAGCATTTCGAACTCAAGCGCCTGAAGTTTATTGCCTGATCAACCGCCCCCTTTTTTGGAAACCATCATGAAAGCCATCGCCTACTACGCCGCACTGCCGATCAACGATCCAAAATCCCTGCAAGACATCGAACTGCCCGAACCGGTCGCCGGCCCCCGCGACCTGCTGGTGGAAGTCAAAGCCATCTCGGTGAACCCGGTGGACACCAAGGTGCGCCAGAACGTCGCCCCGGAAAACGGCGCGGCCAAAGTGCTGGGCTGGGACGTGGCCGGTGTGGTCAAGGCCGTGGGCAGCGAAGTCAGCCTGTTCAAGGTCGGCGACAAGGTGTTCTACGCCGGCTCCCTGGTACGCCCCGGCGGCAACAGCGAACTGCACACTGTCGATGAGCGCATCGTCGGCCATATGCCGAAAACCCTGGGTTTTGCCGACGCTGCTGCACTGCCGCTGACCGCCATCACCGCCTGGGAATTGCTCTTCGAACGCCTGCAAGTGCGTGAAGGCAAGGCCGATGAAGGCCAGAGCCTGCTGATTGTCGGTGCTTCGGGTGGTGTGGGATCGATCCTGACCCAACTGGCGAAACAGCTCACCGGCCTGAAAGTCATCGGCACCGCCTCCCGTCCTGAAACCCAGGCATGGGCCAAGGACCTGGGCGCCGACCTGGTGATCGACCACAGCAAACCGTTGAGCGAAGAGCTGAAAAACGCCGGCCATCCGCAGGTGAACTACGTCGCCAGCCTGACCCAGACCGACCAGCACCTGGACCAACTGGTGGAAGCGCTGATTCCCCAGGGCAAACTGGCGCTGATCGACGATCCCAAGGCATTGGACGTAAGCAAGCTCAAGCGCAAGAGCCTGTCGCTGCATTGGGAGTTCATGTACACCCGCTCGATGTTCGAGACCAGCGACATGATCGAGCAGCACAACCTGCTCAATCGCGTCGCCGAACTGATCGACGCCGGTACTCTGAAAACCACCGTGGGCGAGCACTTTGGCGTGATCAACGCGGCCAACCTGCGCCGTGCCCACGAACTGCTGGAAAGCGGCAAGGCCAAGGGCAAGATCGTGCTGGAAGGGTTCTAACGAAAGGTTCTGTCAGTGTCGTCTGTTATTCATGTGAGTAATGGACGACACCGCTAGTCAGAGACTTGATCCTTGTCATATTTGTGAGCGTATTCGGGTTTATATTGGCCGCCTTTGCCACGCAATTTACGTGAGGAAGTCAGCAATGAAGATCCTGATAAAAGCGCTAGCAAGATCCGAAGGCAACAAATGGCAGGTCCGTCTCGACCAGAACGCCTTTACCTTCCGCAGTGAGGCCGAGGCCCGCGCGTTTGCCGACACCCTGCAAACCCGTATCCAGGCGCCTCACCGATTCCCCGAAAGCCAGCAGCGTTCTGCTGGCTGATCCTGATCAGTCCGCCGCTTGCAGTGCCCGTTGGCGCTGCAGGCGCCGGGTCAGCATCGCGAACGTTACGGCCAATACGCCACACAAGCTGATGACCATTGCCATCGGCATCGCCGTGCCGTCGTGCAGCACGCCGACCAACGACGCTGCGCCTGCGGCCACACCAAACTGAATGCAGCCGAGCAACGCCGACGCGCTGCCCGCCCGAGCGCCCTGCCCGCTCATGGCGCAGGCCGAGGTATTGGGCAAAATGCAGCCCAGGCTGGCGATGCAGATAAACAGCGGTACCAGCAGTGGCCACAAAGCGTCCGTGCGCAGCGCAGTAATTGCCAGCAACGACAGACCCGCCGCCAGGTAAACCCACACCGTGCGCGACAGTAAAAATGCCGGGCCACGCGACGCGAGCAAACGCGCATTGACCTGTGCCACCAGGATAAAGCCCGCGGCATTCGAGCCGAATACCCAGCCATAGTGTTCGGCGGGCACGCCATAGAGCTTGATAAAGACGAAGGGCGAGCCCGCGATGTAGGCAAACATACCGGCAATCGAGATGCCGCCGGTCAAGGCATAGCCCAGGTACACCCGGTCCGACAGCAACCGGCCGTACTGGCGCAGTGCGCCTGACAGCGGCTGGCGCGGTTGATGGGCCGGGAAGCTTTCCGGCAGCCCGACTGCTACCGCAATGGCCGCCATCACACTGAACGCCGTCAGCGCCAGGAAGATCGACTGCCAGCCCCACACCCCAACCATCACCCCGCCCGCCAGCGGCGCGAGGATCGGCGCCAGCCCGGTGACCAGCATCAGTTGGGAAAACACCTTGGCCGAGCCCACCGCGTCGCATTTATCGCTGACCACCGCCCGCGAGATCACCATGCCCGCACAGCCGCCCAGGGCCTGGACGAAACGCGCGCCGATCAGCCATTCCAGGGACGGCGCGTACGCACAGGCGAAGGACGCCAGGGTAAACAGGGTGACGCCGCTGAGCAGCGGCCCGCGCCGGCCAAAACGGTCTGCCAGCGGTCCATAGATCAACTGGCCGATCGCCAGGCCCGTGAAGTACACGGCCAAGGTCAGCTGAATATGTTTTTCGTCGGTGCCGAATGCCACGGCCATGGCCGGGAAACCCGGCAGGTAGAAGTCGATGGCCAACGGCGCGAACGCGCTCAAGGCCCCCAAGATCAGGATTATACGAAGGTTCATCAGGCACCCAGGTGAGTCGGCAGCCCAACAGTCTAGCCGGGCTCGGGTGCCTTGAACATTAAGTTAGCTCGCTAACTATTCAAAAAGTCAGGCGAGCTTGGCGCTGTAGCCTTCTTCACTGATCAGGTTGATCACCTCTGCCGGCGACAGCAGGCTGCTTTCCACGCCGACTTCCTTTGTCGCGAGGTCGACGCGCACGCTGGCCGCCGGGTCCTTAGCCTGCACCGCCTGGGTTACCGAGCGGACACAGTGGCCGCAGGTCATTCCTTCAACGCTGAATACTTGCATGACATGACTCCCTTAATGAGGTTGCCCGCAGTGTTGACCTTGCCATGATGGCAAGGTCAAGTTCTGAAAACATCGGCCGGGCTGGCATTCATTCGCGCCCTCGGCCAAGCTGCACTTATCCACGATGTGAACCTCGGAGAATTCGCCATGCGCTGGTCATTTTTTGGCCTTGTCAGCCTGATGGGCTTTTTTGCTGCTGTGCCACCGGCCAGCGCAGATGAAGATTATGCGGTGCTGATCATTTCCCGGGAGCGCCTGGAAGTGCCGACCAACTGCGAGATTGGCTTGTACATCCAGGACCAGTTGGCCGGGCGGCTGTTCCAGGAGCAGGCCACCTCCTTCAACTTGCCGGCCGGGAATGTGTCGTTGCGCCTGAAGTTGTTGCCGGGGCAATCCCAGGGTTGCTTGCCGGGCATGCTCGCACCACCGGCGCAAAACATCACGTTGAAGGCGGGTGACGTTCGCAAGTTGCGTATCGCGCAAGGTCCGGACGGCATGTACCTGAAACCGGCCGCACTGGAATACTGAAACATTGATCTAACGCCTTGACCTTCCCCACAGGTCAAGGTTGATCCTAGGGGCAATCTCTCCTGGAGTACTGCCCATGAACGGATCCACCACCTTCGACCTGCCGATCAGCGGCATGACCTGCGCCAGCTGCGCCGGGCGGGTTGAACGGGCACTGGGCAAAGTGCCCGGGGTGCAACGTGTCAGCGTCAACCTGGCCAACGAACGCGCCCACATTGAAGTGCTCGGCCAGATGGACCCCGGCGTCCTGATCGCCGCCGTCGACAAGGCCGGCTACACCGCCACCCTGCCCCAAAGCGAAACCGCCACCCAGGCCAGCCAGGAACAACGCCTGAGCCATGAACGCTGGTCGCTGCTGCTGGCAATCCTGCTCGCCGCGCCGTTGGTGCTACCGATGCTGGTGCAACCGTTCGGGCTGCACTGGATGCTCCCGGCCTGGGTGCAATTTGCCCTGGCCACCCCGGTGCAATTCATCTTCGGTGCGCGCTTCTATATCGCGGCCTGGAAAGCCGTGCGCGCCGGAGCGGGCAATATGGACCTGCTGGTCGCCATCGGCACCAGCGCCGGTTACGGCCTGAGTATCTATGAATGGCTCACGGCGTCCGCCGGCACAATGCCCCACCTGTATTTCGAAGCCTCGGCGGTGGTGATCGCCCTGGTGCTGCTGGGCAAATATTTGGAAAGCCGCGCCAAGCGCCAGACCGCCAGTGCCATCCGCGCCCTGGAAGCCTTGCGTCCGGAACGGGCGATTCAGGTGATCGACGGCCGCGAGCAGGACGTCGCCATCACCGCCCTCAAGCTGAATGACCTGGTGCTGGTCAAACCCGGCGAACGCTTCCCGGTGGACGGCGAAGTGGTCGAAGGCCAAAGCCACGCCGACGAAGCCTTGATCAGCGGTGAAAGCCTGCCGGTGCCGAAGCAGCCTGGCGACGCAGTCACCGGCGGCGCCATCAACGGCGAAGGCCGGCTGCTGGTGCGTACCCTGGCCCTCGGCGCGGAAAGCGTGCTGGCGCGGATCATCCGCCTGGTGGAGGACGCCCAGGCCGCCAAGGCACCGATCCAGAAACTGGTGGATAAAGTCAGCCAGGTGTTCGTGCCGGTGGTGCTGGTGCTGGCCTTGGCCACGCTGGTCGGCTGGTGGCTGTATGGCGCACCGCTGGAGGTCGCGCTGATCAATGCGGTGACCGTATTGGTGATCGCCTGCCCTTGCGCCCTTGGCCTGGCCACACCTACCGCCATCATGGCCGGTACCGGCGTTGCCGCCCGCCACGGCATCCTGATCAAGGACGCCGAAGCCCTGGAGCGCGCCCATGAAGTCAGCGCCGTGGTGTTCGACAAGACCGGCACCCTGACCTCCGGCGCACCAAAAATTGCGCACCTGGCCGCCATTGACGGCAATCAAGGGGCGCTCCTGCAACAGGCCGGCGCGCTGCAGCGCGGCAGTGAACACCCATTGGCCAAGGCGGTGCTGGATGCCTGTGCCGAACAAGGTTTGAACGTCGCGGATGTCAGCGCCAGCCAGTCCCTTACCGGGCGCGGCATTGCAGGCACCCTAGATGGCCGGCAACTGGCGCTGGGCAACCGTCGCCTGCTGGAAGAAACCGGCTTGAGCACCGGTGATCTCGCCGACTCGGCCAGTGCGTGGGAGGCCGAAGGCCGAACCTTGTCCTGGCTGATCGAGCAAGGCCCGCAGCCCCGCGTGCTGGGTTTGTTTGCCTTCGGTGACACGCTTAAACCGGGCGCCCTGCAGGCGATACAGGCACTCAAGGCTCGGCATATCAGCAGCCACCTGCTGACCGGCGATAACCGTGGCAGCGCCCGCGTGGTCGCCGAAGCCCTGGGCATCGATGACGTGCACGCCGAGGTGTTGCCTGCGGACAAGGCGGCTACCGTCGCCGAGCTGAAAAAGACCGGCGTGGTGGCAATGGTCGGCGACGGCATCAACGACGCACCGGCCCTGGCCGCGGCCGACATCGGCATCGCCATGGGCGGCGGTACCGACGTGGCGATGCACGCGGCAGGTATTACCCTGATGCGCGGCGACCCACGGCTGGTGCCGGCAGCCCTGGAAATAAGCCGCAAGACCTATGCGAAAATTCGACAGAATCTGTTCTGGGCCTTTGTGTATAACTTGATCGGCATTCCGCTGGCGGCGTTCGGCCTGCTCAACCCGGTGATGGCTGGCGCGGCCATGGCCCTGTCCAGTGTCAGCGTGGTGAGCAACGCACTGCTGTTGAAAACCTGGAAACCCAAGGACCTGGAGGACGAGCGTCCATGAACATCGGCCAAGCAGCACGCCAAAGCGGCCTGAGCGCGAAGATGATTCGTTACTACGAATCCATCGGCTTGTTGAAAGCCGCCCATCGCACCGACAGCGGCTACCGCATTTATGGCGCCGATGACTTGCACACCCTGGCGTTTATCAAGCGCTCGCGGGACCTGGGGTTTTCCCTGGAAGAGGTCGGCAAGTTGCTGACGCTGTGGCAGGACCGGGGACGCGCGAGTGCCGACGTCAAGGCGCTGGCCCGCCAGCATATCGATGAGCTGAACCAGAAGATCCTCGAGCTGGGGCAATTGCGCGATACGTTGCAGGACCTGGTGGAGCACTGCCAGGGTGATCACCGGCCGGATTGCCCGATTCTCAAGGAGTTGGCGTCGGGCAGTTGTTGCACCTGAGCAAGTTTAACCAGGCATGCACGGAACCTAATGTGGGAGCGGGCTTGCTCGCGAATGCGGAGTGTCAGTCAATACATCAGTTGACTGAACCAGCGCTTTCGCGAGCAAGCCCGCTCCCACATTTGGATATCCACTCGCCGTTGGATCACTGCATCCAGGGCGGCGGTGGCGGCTCTTCCGACGCCTTGCTCGGTGGCGCATCGTCTGCCGCGCGAATCGCCTGGCGACGCTCTTCATCGAGCCGCGCCGCTTCGATCTCGCGGATAACACCGCCCACGTCAGCCAGCTCTTCCGGTTCGTCGAACTCGCCGGTCAACACACTGGCCGGGTGCAGAGTGCCGGCTTCATACAGCGCCCACATCTCCTTGGCGTACTTGGTCTTCTTCAATTCCGGGGCAAAGCGCCCGAAGTAGGAAGCCATGTTGCCCACATCCCGTTCCAGCATACTGAACGCGTGGTTGTTGCCCGCGGCATCCACCGCCTGAGGCAGGTCGATGATCACCGGGCCCGTCGGCGTCAGCAGCACGTTGAACTCGGAAAGGTCACCGTGCACCAGGCCGGTACACAACATCAGCACGATCTGGGTAATCAGGAAGGCGTGGTATTCGCGGGCCTGGTCCGGCTCCAGCGTCACGTCGTTCAAACGTGGCGCCGCGTCGCCGTATTCATCGGCCACCAGCTCCATCAGCAGCACGCCTTCGAGGAAGTCGTACGGCTTGGGCACGCGAACACCCGCACCGGCCAGGCGAAACAGCGCCGCTACCTCAGCGTTCTGCCAGGCATCTTCGGTTTCTTTCTTGCCGAACTTGGAGCCCTTGGCCATGGCCCGGGCCTGCCGGCTGTTGCGGACCTTGCGGCCTTCCTGGTATTCGGACGCCTGACGAAAACTTCGTTTATTCGCCTCCTTGTAGACCTTGGCGCAACGTAACTCGTTGCCGCAGCGCACCACGTAAACAGCTGCTTCTTTACCACTCATGAGTGGGCGCAGCACCTCGTCGACCAGACCGTCCTCGATCAGGGGTTCAATGCGTTTAGGAGTCTTCATCAGCTTTTATTGTGGGTCCTTTATTACCAAACACGCGTATGGCACTCGTTATACGGCAATCCTCTCGCCGCGGGGAGAGGGTACCGACCTTTGACCGCTTAAGAATGCATCCAATATGCCAAATTGACCGGCGGCCCGATCATAGCCGAGATCAGCGCTCAATAATCGCGGTGACGCCCTGGCCCCCGGCGGCGCAGATCGAGATCAGGCCCCGGCCCTTACCGGCTGCGTCCAGCAGCTTGGCCAGGTTGGCGACGATACGCCCGCCCGTGGCAGCAAACGGATGGCCGGCGGCCAATGAGCTGCCCTTGACGTTCAAGCGGCTGCGGTCGATAGAGCCCAGCGGTGCATCCAGCCCCAGGCGGGTCTTGCAGTATTCCGGATCTTCCCAGGCTTTCAGCGTGCACAACACTTGGGCAGCAAAGGCTTCGTGAATCTCGTAGTAATCGAAGTCCTGCAGGGTCAGGCCATTCCTAGCCAGCAGGCGCGGCACGGCGTACACCGGCGCCATCAGCAGGCCTTCGGCGCCGTTGACGAAATCCACCGCCGCCGCTTCGCCATCGCGCAGGTAGGCGAGAATCGGCAAGCCGCGCTCCTTGGCCCAGGCTTCACTGCCCAGCAGCACCAACGAGGCGCCATCGGTCAGCGGCGTCGAGTTACCGGCGGTGAGGGTGCCCTTCTCACTGCGCTCGAAGGCGGGCTTGAGGCTGGCGAGTTTTTCCAGGGTCAGGTCGGGGCGCAGGTTGTTGTCGCGGGTCAGGCCAAGAAAGGGCGTGAGCAAATCGTTTTGCCAGCCTTCGGCGTAGGACGCGGCCATTTTCTGGTGGCTTTCCAGCGCCAACTGATCCTGCTCGGCGCGGGGGATCTGCCAGGTCTGCGCCATCAATTCGCAATGCTGGCCCATGGACAACCCGGTGCGCGGCTCGCCGTTGCGCGGCAGCTCCGGCTTGAGGTGATGGGGACGAAGTTGTAACAAGACTTTAAGTTTATCCGCCATGGATTTGCTGCGATTGGCTTGCAGCAGGATTTTGCGCAGGCCCTCATTCACCCCGATAGGCGCGTCGGACGTGGTGTCGACGCCGCCGGCAATCCCGCTTTCGAACTGCCCCAGCGCAATCTTGTTCGCCACCAGCAACGCGGCTTCCAGCCCCGTGCCACAGGCCTGCTGAATATCGTAGGCCGGGGTTTGCGGCGACAGGCGCGAGCCCAGCACGCACTCGCGGGTCAGGTTGAAGTCGCGGGAATGCTTGAGCACCGCCCCGGCGGCCACCTCGCCAATACGCAGGCCGTGCAGGTTGTAGCGTTCGATCAGGCCTTCGAGGGCGGCGGTCAACATCGCCTGGTTGCTCGCCGTGGCGTAAGGGCCGTTGGAGCGGGCGAAGGGGATGCGGTTACCGCCAATGATCGCTACACGGCGCAATTGAGTCATGGAAAGCTCCCTTGAGGTTATGGGGTGAATCTCTGAGCCTAGCCTAGGCTCAATCGAACGACTTTCACCTATTGATGGTCCACCGTTTGAACCCCAGCACTCGGAGAGCGTTCCATGTCTGACCGTTATATCGACTTCGCCAACTCCAGCCTCGGCCATCGCCTGGTCGCCGCCATTGGCCTGCCGTCACCGGTACGCCTGGAACGCTGGCAGGCCGGACGCCTGCGCCCGGTGGAGGGTGCGCTGCTGATCGGCGGCGGCCCGCTGGCAACAAAAATCCTGCCATTCGCCAACAAGCTGACCGACGCTATCTATAGCTACGGCACCGAACCGTCGACGGCAACCACCTGGATTCCCGGCCACGGGCCCAAGCTCAAGGCCGTGGTATTTGACGCCAGCGAGTTGCAGCACACCGATCAACTCAAGCAGTTGCGGGAATTCTTTCAGCCGTTGATGAAGAACCTCGATCACAGCGCGCACCTGGTGATCCTTGGCCGCGCCCCGGAAAGCCTCGGCGACCCGTTTGCCGCCAGTGCCCAACAGGCCCTTGAAGGCTTCAGCCGGTCGCTGGCCAAAGAGCTGCGCAGCGGCGGCGTCCTGCAATTGCTGTACGTAGGCGACGGGGCCGAGGATCAATTGGAGGGTGCGTTGCGGTTCTTCCTCTCGCCGAAAAGTGCCTATATCTCCGGCCAGGTCATTCGCCTGAACCCTTGCCCGACCCAGGTCGCGGACTGGACGCGCCCGCTCGCCGGGCACAAGGCCCTGGTGACCGGCGCCGCCCGCGGCATCGGTGCCTCGATCGCCGAAACCCTGGCCCGCGACGGTGCCGAGGTGATCCTGCTGGACGTGCCACAAGCCAAGGCCGACCTCGATGCCCTGGCCGCGCGCCTGGGCGCCCGCAGCATCGCCCTGGATATCTGCGCCGAAGACGCCGCCACCCAACTGATCGAACACCTGCCGGACGGCATCGACATCGTGGTGCACAACGCCGGCATCACCCGCGATAAAACCCTGGCCAACATGACGCCGGAATATTGGGACGCAGTCTTGGCGGTCAATCTCAACGCGCCGCAACTGCTGACCAAGGCGCTGCTGGACAGCGGCACCCTGCACGACAACGGTCGCGTGGTGCTGCTGGCATCCATCAGCGGCATCGCCGGCAACCGCGGGCAAACCAACTACGCCGCGAGCAAGGCCGGGCTGATTGGCCTGGCCCAGGCCTGGGCGCCGTTGCTCGGTGAGCGCGGGATCAGCATCAATGCCGTGGCCCCAGGCTTTATCGAAACCCAGATGACCGCACACATTCCCTTCGCCCTGCGTGAGGCCGGGCGCCGCATGAGTTCGCTGGGCCAGGGCGGCTTGCCCCAGGACGTCGCCGAGGCGGTGGCCTGGCTCGGCCAGCCGGGCTCGGGCGCGGTGAGCGGGCAAGCGTTGCGGGTGTGTGGGCAAAGTCTATTGGGAGCGTAAGCATGGAGTGGCACACATTAGGCAGCACCCCGTTCCTGCCACCGCTGTATTGGCGCGCGGCACTCAAGCGCAAGATCACCGGCACCACGCTGCCCGAGCAAGGGTTGCGCTGCCGGGTCAGTGTGAACCCCAGGGAAGTCGCGGCCTATCGCAAGGTCTGCGGGTTTGCCGACAGCCCGGTCTTGCCGGCCACCTATCCGCATATCCTGGCATTCGGCCTGCAGATGCAATTGCTCACTGACAAGGCATTTCCTTTCCCGCTGCTGGGATTGATCCACCTGAGCAACCGGATCCGCATCCTGCGCCCGTTGGGCGGTGTGAGTGACTTGACGGTCGGCGTTTACGCGCAGAATTTGCAGCCCCATGCCAAGGGTGCGACATTCGATATTGTGACCACAGTCGAAGATTCACTGGGCCTACTGTGGGAAGCGCAAAGCCGGATGCTCTGTCGCGGTGTGAAACTCGATGGCGCAGCAACGGACAACCCGCTGCAACCCCCTGCCGCTGTCGCCGAACTGACCCGCTGGAAAGCCCCCGCCGATGTTGGCCGCCGCTACGCCCGGGTGTCCGGCGACTACAACCCGATTCACTTGAGCGCCCTCACTGCCAGGTTATTCGGCTTTCCCCAGGCCATCGCCCATGGGCTGTGGAACAAGGCCCGCACACTGGCGGCACTGAGTGAGCATTTGCCAGCCGCCAATCTCGAGATAGATGTCGAGTTTAAAAAGCCGGTGCGCTTGCCCAGTGAGGTAACGTTGTTCACGAGCGCCCCCGGCTCCAGCGGTGAGCTGCAACTTAAAGGCGCCGGGGACATTGAACACATGGTCGGCCGCTGGCGGCCCATCGCCGGATAAATTGTATATATACATCTTAAGTTATAGCGAGCTATCGATAGCTCGCTACTCTTATCAACTCATTGATTTTAATAAACTTACAACTTAAACACCGCTGCCTTCTACACCCTTGGTATTAGTCGTTAAGCAAACTAACTCTTCGTGTATATAAATCGTTAATACCAAGTTGAGCGTTGCGAGAGCGCGCACCCGGGACTGTTATAGCCATAACGGACGAATGTATCGCTGTCCCTAGAAACAGCGAACTTCGAAAACAACAAAGGCTGTACCAGGTGCAAGGAACTCAATCATGAAAACTCAAGTCGTGTTGTGGAAAGCAAGTACCGCGCTGGCCCTGATTCTGGCAGTAAGCCTCGGAGGCTGCAGCAGCGGTGGTGGTGGTCATCACAGTAGCGTCGCAGCCTCCTCTCCGGATGCTGGCGGCGGTACTGGCGGTGGAACAGGTGGAGGCACCGGCGGCGGTACCGGTGGTGGCACTGGCGGCGGCACTGATGGAGGTACCGGTGGTGGCACCGGCGGCGGCACTGGTGGAGGTACCGGCGGTGGCACCGGCGGCGGCACCGGCGGCGGCACCGGCGGCGGCACTGGTGGAGGTACCGGCGGTGGTACTGGCGGCGGCACCGGCGGCGGTACTGGTGGAGGTACCGGTGGTGGCACCGGCGGCGGCACTGGTGGAGGTACCGGCGGCGGTACCGGTGGCGGCACTGGCGGTGGTACTGGCGGCGGCACCGGCTCGACCACTCCCCTGGTCACCGGCCAGGTAGTAGGCGCTGTGGGCGGTGTCGTCGGTAATGTCGGCACCACGGTAGGTAACCTGGGCACGACCCTGACCACTGTTCCCATTGTCGGCACCACTGCCGGCGGGCTGGTCACCGCGACAGGCACCGCCGTCAACAGTATCGGCGGCGGCTTGAGCAACGGCCTGGGCACGCTGGGTACCAATAGCAACTCCGTGGGCACAACCGTTGCCGGTGTGGCCGATGGCGTTGCCGACCTGGGCACCGGCGTTTCCAACACCGGCAAATCCCTGGGCACCACACTCGGCGGCATTCCCGTAGTCGGCAGCTTGACCGGTGGCGTGAGCGGTGCGGCAGGTGGCGTGGTTGATCAGGTCGGCCAGGCCGTCACCATGCTCGGCGATACCTTGAGCACTGCCAGCACCACCGGGCCATTGGGCAGCGTGACCAATACGGTGGGTAAAAGCGTATTGGTACCGGTGGTCTCCCTGGTGGAAAACACCACCGGCAACCTGGGCAATAAAACAGGCCTGGGCAACCCGGTCGGCGGCGTACTGGATAAAGTCGGCTCCACTGTCACCGGCCTTGGCGGCCAGGTGGCCAGCGCCGGCGGCGCAGGCAACCCTGTCGGGACGCTCGTCGGTGGCGTGTTGACTGGCGTTGGCACCACCCTTGATAAGTCGAGCGGTTACGTCAACCCGGCCACCACGACCCCTCAATCGGGCCTGCCTGAACTCGTCGGCGGTCTTGTCGCCAACGTCGGCAACGGCCTGAATGCCGGCAACACCAACGGCACTGTCAGTGCAGCCGGTGTGACCGGCGGCCAAGTGGGTAACACCGTCGCGTCGCTCGGCACCCTGATCGGTGGCAATGGCGTGGCCAACACTGCAGCCACGGCTCCCGTTGCAGGCCTGGCGACCAATGTCGGCACCGCACTCAACCCAGTGACCTCGGGTGTTGCCAACCTGACGCAAAACATCGGCACCAGCACCGGTATCGGCGCACCGGTGAATGGTCTGGTTACCCAGGTCGGCGGCGCAGTCAGCAGCCTGGGCACCAACCTGACGGCGGCGAATGCCAATCCGGTGACTAACGCTGTGGGCGGTACCCTGAATGCCGTCGGCAATACCGTCGGCTCGGTGGGTGGCCTGGTAACCGGCGGCACCAGCAGTAACGGTGGCGGTCTGCTCGGTGGCTTGAACGTGGGTGCCGGTGCCACCGCTACGGGCACTGCCAATGCAAATGCAAACACAGGCGGCGGCCTGGGAGGTCTGCTCGGTGGGCTGACCGGCAAAAAATAGAATTGCACCTGGCCATTAGACGGCCTCCCCTACAGCGCCTACGCTTGGTTGAGACGAGAGATTCCAACGAGTCTCTCGTCTTTTTTATTGGCCAATGAATGGCTTTGCGAACCGTGTCCCAGAGCCCGGCGGGCCTAGCGAAAACGCTGCAGCAGTTTTGACCATGGAGTGTCCTATGCGCGCCTTGACGCCTTTGTTTCTGCTCACCCTCATTGCTGCCAGCGTCCAGGCCGAGACCCTGCCCAGCTACCTCAACAGCAACGACACCATTCGTAACCTGCCGGTACCCAACCTCCCCGCCGATGCCTATCGCCCGGTCACCCCACAGACCCAACTGCCCGAGCCGGCGGCAACCCAGGGCCAGCCATTGTTGATGGACACCAAAGTGACCATCCGCAAGCTGCAAATCGACGGTGGGACGATCTACCCGCTCCAGGATGTGGCCAAGGTTTTCGAACCGCTGATTGGCCATGAAACCAACCTGGCACAACTGATCGAAGCCACCCGCGGCATCACCCGCCGCTACCAGCAGGACGGCTACCTGTTGTCCTACGCGTACCTGCCCGACCAGCGCTTCGAAAACGGCCTGGTGCGCGTGGTGCTGGTGGAGGGCTATATCAAGGATTACAACGTGCAGGGCGACATTGGCTCGGTCTCGGCCTACGTCGACAAACTGGCGGCCAAGCTGCTGGCCGAGCGCCCGCTGACCCGCAAGACCTTCAAACGCTACACCACCTTGATGGGCCGCATTCCAGGTGTAACGCTGCAGGCGCAAGTACCGCCGCCGGGCACCACCGATGGCGGCACGCGCATGCAGATCCAGGCCTCGCGCAAACCCTTCACCAGCAGCATGAGCATGACGGACGACAGCCGTGGCGGCCTGCAAGCCCTGATCACCGGCACCAGCAATTCCCAGACATCCATGGGCGAACAACTGAGCGTCAGCGGCCTGTTCCCGCCCGGCGAGGACAAGGAGCACTACTACCGCCTGGGCTACAGCCAGTTCGTGAATGCCGAGGGCACTCAACTGGTGGTCAACGCCGAGCGCTACCGCGCCGACCCGCGCAGCAACGTGCAGCTGGACGGCGGTTTTGAACTCAAGCCACACCAGGAGGTTGACCGCTACTCCGTCGGCCTCAGCCATCCGCTGATTGCCTCCCCTACCGAGTCATTGACCCTGGGCACGCGACTCTATGCCGTGGACCAGACCACCCGTTATCAACTGGTGGGTTTCCCGCAACGTTTCGACCTGGAAACCAACCTGCGCGCCCTGGCGTTCGAAGGTGACTGGCGCAAATCCGACACGCGCCAACTGCGCATTCTCAGCGCCGGCCTGTACCAGGGCATCGACGGCCTGGGCGCCAGCACCCGGAGTGACTTCGAGGGTATAAAACCCGACATCGACTTCTTCCGCCTGCGCGTCTCGGGCGTACAGAGCGACAAGTTCTTCGACAACTGGCAAGGCGTGGCATCGGGTGCCTTCTACTGGAGCAACGACACCCTGCCCGACAGCGAACGCGCGACGTTCGGCGGGCAGAATTTCGGGCGTGGCTACCCGGATGACCAGGGCTCGGGCGACAAGGGCTGGGGCGTGGCGTATGAGGTCAACTACAGCTTCAACCGCAGCGGTGAGTGGGTAAAAATCCTGCAGCCGTACGTGGTGCTCGACAAGGCCAAGACCTGGTTCAACGAACTGCCGGCCAAGGGCAACAACATGTCATCGGCAGCAGTGGGCCTGCGCTTCGGGGATAACAAGTACTACAACATCGCGCTGGAAGCGGCCAAGCCAATGTCGGATATCGCCCTGGACAGCTTCAATCGGCGGCCACGGTATACCCTGAGTTTCAGCTACCAACTCTGAACCCTGTGGGAGCGAGCTTGCTCGCGAAGAACGTCCAGACAACGCGGGGAACCAGACTGCCCGCGTTATCGTTGACGTTTTTCGCGAGCAAGCCCGCTCCCACACAAGCTCGCTCCTACATCAATCTGATTTTGGGGATGGGGAAGAGGTTGTTGAGGGTATCGATCAAGCGCACCAGGTAGATCGGCTTGCGGAACAGGTCCAGCACCTGCAGGCGCAGCATGTCACTGACATCATCCATCTCGGCGTGGCCGGACATGACGATCACCGGCAAGTGCTGGCGAGCGGTGTGTTCGCGCAGACGCTTGATCAAGGAAATACCGCTTTCCTCGGGCATGCGCAGGTCGGTAATCACCAGTGCGATATCGGGGTGCAGGGTCAGCTCCTGCAAGGCAAAGGTGACCGAGGTCGCGGTAAAACAGACAAAGCCTTCATTCTCCAGCGACTCGGCCAGTTCAATAAGGGCGTCCTCTTCGTCATCCACCAAAAGGATTTGTTGCCGGGGAGCCGAAGAGGAGTTCATGTGGAAATGCCTGATACGCAATAGATCATTCAGCGGAACCTGCACGTTTAGGCGAGTACCGGGGTCAGGTATGAATGCCGGCCTGTATCGAGTTGAAGACGCCGGTTATGGCCGTCCGGATAGGTGTAATAAAAGCAGCCAGCGCCACAGCGACCATCGCCGCAACCAGTGCGTATTCGATACCCGATGCGCCCTCTTTGGAATAGAAAAAAATCTGGACTTTGATGAAACCCATGCGAATAAGATCAAGGAACATAATGACTTCTCCTTTGCGCCCACGGCGCTGGTATCGCGGCATCACAAAAATGATTTCGGTGTGCCACTAGAGCATTGTCAACAAACCCCAGACCAACAACTGTAAGAACTGATTAATCACAAAGTATTAGTCGGCCGGCTGACGCCAAAAATCCCACTTTCGCAGAGGTTTCTGGAGATATTTTTCGCCCGGTAATGGCGTTTTGTCTTAGCTGAACTACCTTCAAATAGCGAAATAGTTAGAAGCTTGAAGCGATCCGGATACGCAAGCATTAGTGGGAACAGCAGTGGATGCAGCAGGAAAGGGAGAGCCTTCATGAACAGTCGGATTAGCTTGATCCTCGCCGGGCTGCTGTTGGTAGGTGCACTGATTGCAGGCTACTGGGGCCTGGTACTCAGCCGCCCTGCCCCTGTCGCACCGCCCGTGCCCCAAACGCCTGAAGTCGTGCAACCCGTCGCCGAAGACCAGACCCGCCAACCGGTGGTGGTGCTGGCCCATGACGTTGCACCTTTTGTTGCGCTCACCGCCGCCGACCTGACCCTGGAAAAACTGCGCACGGTTCCCGCCGGCAGCCTCACCAGCCTCGACCAGGCCGTGGGCAAGATCCCGTGGCGGCCGCTGTCGGCCGGGACCTGGCTGACCGAGGAGAGCTTCAACTCCGGCGGCACCCTGGCGCGAATGATCCGCCCTAACGAACGCGCGCTTGCCGTCGCCGTGGATGAAGTGATCGGCGCCAGCGGGCAACTCTCCCCGGGGGACTATGTGGACGTCCTGCTCTTCCTGCGCCAGGAAGCCAGCAATCCGCAGCAGTCCGCACAAATCGTGGTGCCCGCCTTGCGCCTGCTGGGCGTCGGCGATCAACTGGGGCTGACCAACGACGGCACGCCCGGCTCCGTGCCACCGACCACCCCGGACGAAAAACTCAAGGCGCAGCAGAGTCGCGCCAGCGCGCGCACGGTACTCCTCGCCGTACCGGAGGAACTCCTGAGCCGGCTGATGCTCGCAGCCCAGTCCGGCGTACTGCGCCTGGCTGTACGCAGTGCCGACGAACAACTGCTGAGCCAATACTGGGCCGGTGAAACGGAGTCCGCGACCCACCTGGAAAACACCCGGCGCGAGCTCTACCAGTTCAACCAGCTGGCCTTCAGCACAGCGCCCGTCAACGGCCTGAGTCCCGCCGGCAATGGTGCGCCAAGGCGTTCAGGCGTCGAAGTAATACGTGGCAATCAGGTTACCCAACAAACGCCCTGAAAGAGCTAAGGATGCCTTTGAATGAGCAGTCGTTTCGTGTGGTCTTTTTCGCGAATTTTCTGGGCACTTCTCACCCTGAGCCTGCCTGTCGGCGTTGCACTGGCAGCACCCGGCAACTGCACGGGCCTGGGCCAGCTGCCGGCAGTGCTGGAGGTGGGTGAAGGCGCTCAACAGGCTATCCAGTCGCCGGTGCCGATTACGCGGCTGGCCATTGGCGATCCGAAAGTGGCCGATGTGCAGGTCAACGGCAACCAGGCGTTCCTGCTCACCGGCATCGCCTCGGGCACCACCAGCCTGATGGTCTGGACGGCCTGCTCCAGCAGCCCGCGCCAAAGCATGGTGTTCGTCAAGGGCAAGGCCACGTCAGCCCTGACCAGCCTGGCCCTGGCGCCGTCCGATGACCCGACGCTGCCCAGCCAGGTGCAAACCGACATCCGCTTTGTAGAAGTGAGCCGCACCAAACTCAAGGAGGCCAGTACCTCGATCTTTGGCCGGGGCGGCAACTTTCTGTTCGGCGCCCCGAACAATGTTGCCAACGCCGCGGCCGCAGGATTCCGTGGGCTCCCGGTGAACAACGACACCTTCAACATCGGCTTTGGCGGCGGCCGTGTCTCGGCCATGATCAACGCCCTGGAAAGCAGCGGCTTTGCCTACACCCTGGCCCGGCCGAGCCTGGTGGCGCTCAGTGGCCAAAGTGCGACCTTCCTCGCCGGTGGTGAAGTACCGATCCCGGTGCCCAGCAGCGGCAGCAACACCATCTCCATCGAATACAAAGAGTTCGGTATTCGCCTGACCCTGACCCCGACCGTCATCGACCATGGGCGAATTTCCCTGAAGGTCGCGCCAGAGGTCAGTGAGCTGGACTACACCAACGCGGTCAACATCCAGGGTATCTCCGTGCCGGCGCTGACCATCCGGCGCACCGACACCAGCATCTCCCTGGCCGACGGCGAAAGCTTCGTGATCAGCGGCCTGATCAGCACCAACAACACCTCCAGCGTCAGCAAATTCCCGGGCCTGGGTGACATCCCGATCCTCGGTGCATTCTTTCGCGACTCCAGCATCAATCGCCAGGAAAAAGAGCTGCTGATGATCGTCACCCCGCACCTCGTGCAGCCCTTGGCGGCCAACGCCCAACTGCCTTCGTTGCCAGGGGAAAAGCTGCGCAATTACGACCCTAACTGGTACCGCCTGTATTTCCTCGAAAACGGCAATTTCGACCGCCGCAGTGGACTGTCCGAATGAGTGAGAGCCTGAGCCAGACCTTTTTGGCAATTACCCGCAACACCACGGATCTGGAATGGCTTCAGGGCGCACTCGCGCCCCTGGGGCAAGTGGTCAGCGCCGGTGCCGGCAGCCTCGACGAACTGTTGGCACTGGTAGACGTGACGTTCGCCAACCTGGTGTTCATCGGCCTGGACCGGGAACACGTCACCACCCAGTGCGCCCTGATCGAAGGTGCCCTGGAAGCCAAGCCGATGCTTGCCATCGTGGCCTTGGGCGATGGCATGGACAACCAGCTTGTACTGAACGCGATGCGCGCCGGCGCACGGGATTTCGTGGCCTACGGCTCGCGCTCCAGTGAGGTTGCCGGCCTGGTTCGGCGCCTGAGCAAACGCTTGCCGGCGGTCACCCCGAATACCCATTTGGGCGGGCTGACCGTGCTCTACGGCACCCAAGGCAATGCCGACGGCGCGCTGATCGCCAGCCACCTGGCGCTGGTGGTGCAAAAAAGCGGGCAGCAAACGCTGTTGCTCGACCTGGGCCTGCCACTCGCTGACAGCCTCGCACTGCTGGGGCTGGAGAGTTCTTTTCATTTCGGCGACGCCCTGCGTCACTTGCGGCGCCTGGACTCAACCCTGATCAACAGCGCCTTCACCACCGCCGAAGCCGGTCTGCGCATCCTCGCCTACCACAACAACGATGAGCCCCTGGAGCGAACCAGCGCGGCCGAGCTGTACATGTTGCTCAGCGCCCTGCGCCAGCACTTCCAGCACATCGTGGTGAACCTGACCGGCCAACCCGACAGCGAAGCCTTGCGCACCTTTGTCAGCCATTGCGACAAACTGCTGTGGTGCACCGACCAAAGCGTGCCGGACTGCCGCCGCAACCTGGCCGTACTCAACCTGTGGCGGGAAAAAGGCATGAAACTCGACCATGCCCGCCTGCTGGTAGACCGCTACCTAAAGGGGGCCGCCCCGGACTCGGAGGCACTGGGCAATAGCTTCGGGCTGGAGGTAATCGCCGTCCTGCCCTGGAGCCCGGAAGTGCGCCTGAGTGCCAAGAACCAGGCCCAGACCCTGTTCTCCCTGGCCCCACGGGAAGCCCTGACACAGACGTTGCGCGGCTTGGGTGAGCGCCTGGCAAAACGCTCCGAGGGCCTGGAAAAACCCTCCACCAATTGGCTCAACCGCCTTCTGAGGACCAAATGAACGGCGAGAAGCTGTTTGGCGTCGCCCCGCGCGGCAACGTCGGCAACACTGATCACGACGGCCTGAAGCTGGTGCTGCATCGCTACATCATCGATGCCATCGAGGATTCGGGAAAAAATCTGCTGGAAGGCACACGCCAGTCCCTGGCGCAGTTTGTGATCGACAAGGTGGCCGAATACATCACACGTATGCACCTGGCGATTTCCCGCTATGAGATGGAGCGCCTGGCCGAAGAGATCGTCGATGAGCTGACCGGTTTCGGCCCGCTGGAAGTGCTGCTGCGCGACCCGACCGTCACCGAGATCCTGGTCAACGGCCCGCACCGGGTATTCGTCGAACGCGATGGCCTGCTGCAACAAAGTGACTTGCGCTTCATTGACGACCACCATGTCGAGCGGGTCATGCAGCGCATCCTCGCCCCCCTGGGACGCCGGCTGGATGAGTCGTCGCCGATGGTCGATGCGCGCCTGCCCGATGGCAGCCGGGTCAATGCGATCATTCCGCCGATTGCCCTGGACGGGCCGTGCCTGTCGATTCGAAAGTTTCGCAAGGACATGCTTAAAAGCAGCGACCTGGTGGCCATGCAAACCATCGACCAGGCCATTTTCGATTTTTTCAAGGAAGCCGTCGGCAAGCGCTGCAACATCCTGATCAGCGGCGGTACCGGCACCGGTAAAACCACACTGCTGAACATTCTCAGCCAGTTGATCAACCCCCGCGAGCGCCTGGTCACCATCGAAGACGTGGCCGAGTTGCAACTGGGCCATCCCCACGTTGTGCGCCTGGAAACCCGCCCGCCCAATGCCGAGGGGCATGGGGAAGTGAAGGCCAGTGACTTGATCCGCAACGCCCTGCGGATGCGCCCCGACCGGATCATCCTCGGCGAGATCCGGGGCGTGGAGGTCATCGATGTGTTGACCGCCATGAACACCGGCCACGACGGCTCGATGAGTACCGTGCACGCCAACAACGCCCAGGACGCCTTGCTGCGCCTGGAAACCCTGGTGGGCCTGACCGGCCGGGTCGTCGCGGAAAAAACCCTGCGGCAAATGATCTGCGCGGCGCTGGATGTGGTGATCCAGCTGACGCGCCTGCCCGATGGCCGCCGCTGTGTCAGCGAAGTGGTGGAAGTGGTGGGCATCCGCGAAGACGTGTACGTCACCAACACCCTGTTTCGCCACGACAAGCGCACCGGCTTTGGCTTCCTGCGCGAAGCGGTCAACCCGGCCGGTGACAAGTTGCGTCACGAAGGTCACCTGCCGGTGTAGGAGGCAACCCGATGATCGGTCCGATTCTGCTCGCCCTGCTCGCCGTGGCCCTTCTGGTGCTGGGGATAGGCCTGATGCGCAACGGTTTGCGCAAGGCCCAGACCGACCGGGTATTGGAACGCCTGGCCGAAGGGCAACCCCAGGCCATGAAAGACAACGCGGTGACCACCAGCCTGGAACGCACGTTTATCCGTGCCGGCCTCGGCCGGCCAACCGAGCGCCTCGGCCTGTGGCTGACCCTGTGGGCCTTTGGCGCCCTGCTGGGGGGGCTCGTGGGCCAGTGGATAGGCTTGTTTGTGATGGTGGCGGCACCGCCCTTGGCACTGCGCCTGTACATCGCCGTACGCTACCAGCGGCGGCTGCGCCGGATGATCGAACAACTCCCGCAATTGCTCGATCACGCCGTACGCAGCCTGAAATCCGGACGCACCCTGGCGGACGCCATCCTGAGCGGAATCGATGCCAGTGACGACCCGTTGAAAAAGTCCATGGGTCGTATCAAGCGCAATGTGCAATTGGGTGTCAGCCTGCCGGAGGCCGCTCATGACTATGCCGAGTTTTATGAACAGGATGAATTGCGCCTGTTTGCCCTGGGCCTCAAGGTCAACCACCGCTACGGCGGCAACGCCAGTGAGCTGCTGGAAAACCTGATCAAGATGATCCGCGAGCGCGACCAGGGCGCACGGCAATTACGCGCCATGACCGGTGAAACCCGGGTGACCGCGCTGGTGCTGGCGGTACTGCCGGTGAGTGTCGCGGGCTACTTCCTGCTCGTTAATCCGACGTACCTGATGGCCATGTGGGATGACCACAGCGGCCAACGCCTGATGCTCGGTGCGTTCGCCTTGCAAGTCATCGGATGCGTGGCGCTGTGGCGCATGTTGCGGAGTATCTGAGATGGCGATACTGATCAGTGCCGTATTGTTTCTTGCCGCGTTATCACTGCTGCTGGCGAATATCCTGAGCAGTCGTCGTCAACAACGCGTGGTCGCCCAGCGGCTGCAGGGCGAGCCAGGCCGCAATGACAAAATGAGTGAGTGGTTGCACCAGTTGGGCAGCACCCGGATCGGCCAGCGCACCATCAGCCTCGATAACGAAACCCAAATCCTGCTCAACCGCATGGGCTGGAGAAAAACCAGCCAACGCTCGATGTTCGCCGCTTGCCAGATCGGTTCACCGATAGTTTTGCTGGGGCTGACCGCGATGACACTGGAGCTGTTCTTTCCCGGCACCGAGCATGAGTTTGTGATCTCCCTGCTGGGCCTGATCATCGGCTACCTGCTGCCCAAGCGAATACTGGTGGCACTCGCCAAAAGGCGCCAGGGGAAAATCTCCCGGGAAGTAGCGACCTTCATCCCCCTGGTGCGCATTCTGTTTGAGTCAGGCATGGCCGTGGAGCAGGCGCTGCGGGTCATGGCCTACGACGCGCAAAAGTTGCTGCCGGTACTGACCGCCGAACTGCGCCTGGTGCTGGCACGCGTCGATTCCGGGCTGGAACTGGGGGAGGAATTGAACAAGGCCAGCCAGATGCTGGACGTCGATGAACTCAGCGACACGTGCCTGATCCTCCAGCAACTTCTGCATCAGGGCGGCGGGGCGATGAAGTCGCTGCAATCGCTCAAGCAGTTGCTGGATGACCGGCGCCTGACCCGCCTGCAGGAATACATTTCCAAGATGTCCGCCAAAATGTCCGTGGTGATGATGCTGTTCCTGTTTCCCGCATTACTGATCGTATTGGCCGGCCCTGGCTTTATCGCCATCGCCAAAGCCTTCGTGCCTTGAGAGGACATGCAATGAAGACATTGATGGTCGCCTGCAGCCTGTTGTTGTTAAGTGGTTGCGCCAGTAACGGGCAACTGCCGTGGGCGGGTTTCAGCGCGCAGGGCAGTTGTGCCAAGCCCAACTCCGATCAGGAATTATCGCTGAACCTGGCCGACGACATGGCCAACGAGGGCAAGCTGCACGCCAGCCTGGCCAACCTGCAAAACCTGCCGGACAACCTGCCACAGGTGCGCCAGCGCCAGGCCAAGGTGTACCGCCTGCTGGGCCGCAGCGAAGCCGAACCGTTGTACCGCAGCCTGCTCGGCACCTGCATGGCTGCCGAAGGCGAGCACGGGCTCGGCCAGCTGGCAGCGGCCAGGGGAGACAACGGCCAGGCCATGGCGCACTTGCAACGCGCGGCCAGGATGTCGCCCACCGATGAGAAAATCCGCAACGACCTGGGCGTGGTGTACCTCAATCAACGGCGCGTGGAAGATGCACGCTTCGAATTCTTGACGGCCATGGAGCTCAAGCAGAGCGATCAACTGGCGGCGATCAATCTGGTGACGCTGATGATCTACCAGGACAACTGGGAACAAGCCGCACAAGTGGCCAGCCGCATGGGCCTGAGCCCGGAACAAGTGACGCAAGCCCAGGCCCGGGCGCAGCAACTCAAGGCGCCCGTCTCACCGACGACAGCGCCAAAAGATCAGGTCGCAACCGTAGGCGACGTGCTGCAAGCGCCGGTCAAATAGGTCTCTGAAGGGAGTACACACGATGAAATTCACACTGCTCGCCACGCTGCTGTTCGCCAGCCTGCCGCTGACGGTGCTGGCTATTGAGCCGGGGCCTTCTTCGCCACAGCAAAAACAGACCGAAGGCTGGCTGCAACTGCAGGTCAGTGGCGAACGCGCATCTCCCATCCGGCAGAAGGCCACGCCCGCTGAACGCGACCAGGCCATGCAACGCCTGCTGGACAGTTACAAACACCCTATTCCTGAGTACTACGACCAGAAACTGGGCGGCAACACCCCAGGCAGCAACAACTAATGCGCAGTGACGCGCTGGCGCGCCGCAGAATTGTTCGGCGATAACGCCAGCGCCAACTGGGTTCGGTTGTGCATATGGGTCAGGCGCAGCACTTGGGACACGTAGAGTTTCACGGTGTTTTCAGTGATGCCCAGCTCACAGGCAATCTGGTAGTTGGTCTGGCCCTTGCCTACCAGCCTTGCGACATCCAGTTGGCGGGGCGACAACTGATTGAAGATCGCCGGTATTTCAACCCGGTCAGTGTCGCTGACTTCACCCTCGGCTTCAGTCGACAGGCCGGATTGCGGACTGCTGCGCACCTTGTCGAGGTCATGATAAAGGTCATCGATGGACGCCGAGAGAAACTGCAGCTTCTGGTTCAGGTGCCCCAGGTCGAGATCTTTCTGTCGGTCCTGCAGCGCGACCACCTGGCGTTGCAACCCTTCGAGCAGCTCGCCCAAATTGATCGGCTTCTGGTAGTAATCGGCAATCCCGGCGCGCAAGGCCTTGATCACGTCCTGCTTGTCTGCACGCCCGGTCAGCATGATGGCCTCAAAGACCCGTTGCTTGCCGGCCAAGTGTTGCAGGGCCTGGACCAGTTCGATGCCATCCATCTCGGGCATATGCAGATCGCACAGCACCAGGCCGATCTCGGCATCGTCGCGAAAACGCTCGATGGCTTCCTGGCTGGATGCGCAAGGGACGCAACGGTAACCGTTGCTTTCAAGAAATTCGCAAAGCTCTTCCACGATCAAAGGCTGATCGTCCACCACGAGCACTTTCACTTGAGAGGTAAGCTTGTTCACGCGCTACTCCATGCCTGGCAAGCAAAAGGACCGATGTATCCATTCCGACCATTTTTCCTATACAACTTACCCATAAACGTAGACGTACTTTCCTACTATGTACATAGCGATACCCTACGTGGCGACTAATGGGATCCAAAACCAGGACAGGCAAAAACCGATCAGTAAAAACGGCACGAACGGCTGCCTGGCCGAATGTGCCGGATCAAGGTACTGCAAGGTATTCCTAAGCCCTTGATTCATCAGCGGCCACACCCTGGGCGCCAGCAACAGCCAGGCTGCGCTCGCGAGGCCGGCGCCGATAAAAGTGCCCAGTACGTAGAGGTAGTCGGTTGCCAGCCCCAATGCCGCGATCAGCTTCACGTCACCGGCGCCCAGGCGGCCCAGCGCGTACCCCGGCAGGGTGAACAACAACGCCAGGACAAAGGCCACGCCGCCCTCGACAGCCGGCGCACCGAGCCAGGTCGTACCGCTCCAGAACAGGTAACCCAACGCCAGCAAGGCTGCGCCGAGGGTCAAACGGTTGGAGACCTGACGTAGACGGATATCTTGCACAGCGCACAGCGCGAGCCAAACGACCAGGACGAGGCTTTGAATCACGTAAAAAAAATCCCTTTTTGCTGAATGATTCTATGCTGATATCAGGTAGTAGTAGTCAGGGTAGACGAGTCATGAAAAAAGGCCTCGCTAAAAAGCAAAAAGGTGCCGCCGCGCTGGAGTTCGCGATGGTCTTCATGATTTTTTTTGCGATTTTTTATGGCCTGGTCAGCTACAGCTTGCCGTTATTGCTGATGCAGTCCTTTACCCAGGCCGCCGCCGAAGGCGTAAGACGTAGCGTCGCGCTGGACCCCGCCACGCCTGGCTACGTCACGGCACTGCCGCTGCAGGCCGTCAGTGCGGCGCAGGCACAACTGGCGTGGATCCCCTCCCAGTTCAAATTCCTTCCCGGGTACGTGACGGCCGTCTACAACTCGTCAGGCGTGTTGACGGTGTACATCAATTACCCGACGTCCAGCCTCCAAAGTGTGCTGCCGTTCCTGGTACTGCCAGGCATCGGTACCGTCCCCGCCCTGCCTCCCATGCTGTCCGCCCAGTCGAGCATGCAGTTTTGACCTCAGGCGATAAACTCTTCGGCCGCCTGCTCGGACGCGGCAACCAGCTGCCTGCTGACGCACCGGCAGCGATCCCGGCAACCGCCGCGTTGTTGTTCTACCTGGACGCCCAGGGCCGCGTAGTGGATGTCCATGGCCCGCTTCGCCATCGACTCGAACACCCCGCTGCGCAACAGCAACAGGCACCCTCGCTGCTCGACTACCTCACTGCGGCGAGCCGCCTGGTGATCGAGGGCACGCCCAGCGACTGGCAGGGGCAAAGCCTGGACCTGGAGTTCAAGGGGCTCGCCGGGCAAACCCTGCATACCCGTGGCTGGGTTCAACCCGAAGGCAAGGGTTGGCTCCTGCAATTGCTCGACATTGGCGACCTGATTGCCCATCGCCAACTCACCCAGGTGCGCGAACACAATCAACGGGTGAGCGACCAGATCAGCGAGCAACTGCGGGTCTGCAGCCTGGTGCGCCTGCCCGAGGTACTGCAAGACACTCTGCAGGCTATTTCCCAGCACTGGCACATCCCCTGCGTCGCCATCGCCTTGCAGGATGAGCAGGGCCAGGCGTGGTGCATCGAGGGCTGTTACACCGCCCACGATGCGCCGGTACTCTGGAGCAACGGCCAAGCCCTGGGCTCCAGCCTCGACAGCCTGGGCGGCACGGCGCCAGTGAGCCTGGAGGTAAACCGTGGCCACAGCGAACACCCACGCCTGCAAGGCCTGTTTGGCAATACCGATGGTTTTCTGGTGCCCTACCGCGATGGACTGGGCGTGGGCGCATGGCTGCTGTGCGGGGTGTATCACCGCCAGGAACACACCAGCGACCGTGACTGGTTGCAACTGACCGCCGCCCTCGCGGCACCGCTGCTCGGCCGCCTGCGCGAACTGCGCCATCAACAGCAACTGGAACGCCTCGACGCGCTGCAAGGATTGCTCGGCACCGGCTGGTGGGAGCTGTCCCCACACACTGAAGACCTCGAACTCGCCCCACCGCTGCTGCACACCCTGAGCCAAGGCGAGGCCATCACACAGCTGTCGCTACCCATGTGGCTCAAGCTGATTCACCCTGCCGACCGGGAAGAACTCGCCAGCCGCCTGCAAGACCTGAAGACCCTGGGCAAACCGCTGTCCACCAGCGTGCGCCTGCAACGTGCCGACGCGGCGCTTAACCCCATCTGGTATCGCGTGCAGGGGCAAGCGTTGGGCTCGGGTGAGCATCGCCGCCTGGTGGGCTTCATGCTCGACATCAGCGACATAAAAAACCAGGAGCAACAGGCCGCCGCCGCCCACGCACGCCTGGATAACCTGATCGCCAGTTCCCCGGCTGTGATCTATGTGCAGCGCTACGTCGAGGGCACGCTGCAACCGGTGTTCTTCAGCGACAGTTTGCTGCCGCTGCTTGGCCGCACCCTGGCCGATTTCACCCCGGCGACGCTGAACCAGTGGATCCACCCCGAAGACCGCGACCTCTACTTCGACCGTACCCGCCAACTGCTGCGCGAAGGCAGCGTGCGCAGTCGCTACCGGGTGCTCGACACACAGGGCAATTACCACTGGCTGCTGGATGAAGCCCGGCTGCTGCGCGACGACCTCGGGTTGCCCGTGGAAGCCGTGGGCCTGTGGCTGGATGTGACCGAGACGACCCTGGCGGCGCAACGGGTCAAGGAAAGCGAGGAGCGCTATCGAATCCTCGTGGAAGACTCCCCGGCCATGATCTGCCGCTACCTTCCGGACCTGACCCTGACCTTCGGCAACACGCCCCTGGCCAACTACATGGAATGCCTGCCTGGACAGCTGCCGGGCATGAACCTCCGCCAATGGTTGTCGGACGAACAACACGAGGCGTTTGTACTGCGCATCCGCCAGCTCACCCCGGAATTCCCCGTGAGCACCGCCGAAATCAGCCTGCAACTGCCGGGGCGCACACATGCCTGGTGGGTGTGGTCGGACCGGGGCGTGTTCGACGAACAGGGCCAGTTGCAGGAAGTGCAGGCCGTGGGCCGCGACAACACTGAAGTGCGCCGCTCCCAGCAGCAACTGACCCAAAGCGCCAAAATGGCCACCCTCGGCGAAATGGCCACCGGCCTGGCCCACGAGATCAACCAGCCGTTGAATGTGATGCGCATGGCCATCGTCAACGTGCTCAAGCGCTTGAGCAACGGTGATGCACAGATCGACTACCTGACGGAAAAACTCCAACGCATCGATTCCCAGGTCCAGCGAGCCGCCCGCGTGGTGGACCATATGCGCGTGTTCGGCCGCCGCTCTGAAGTCGAACAACAGCCCTTCAACCCGGCGCAGGCGGTGGAAGGCACCTTGTCGCTGCTCACGGAAGGCCTGCGTGGCAAAGGCATAGAACTGCGGGTGACGCAGACGGACATTGCGGTGCAGGTCAAAGGCTATGTCGACCAGCTGGAGCAGGTGCTGATCAACCTGATGGTCAACGCCCGCGATGCCCTGCTGAGCAAACGCGAGCACGACCGCGACCTGCAACCGTGGATCTCGGTGCAGATCGAGCACGACAGCCGCCACGTGCGCATCTGGGTCGAGGACAACGGCGGCGGGATTGACCCGCGGCTGCTGGAGCGGATTTTCGAGCCGTTCTTCACCACCAAGCCGATTGGCGTGGGCACCGGCCTGGGGTTGTCGGTGAGCTACGGCATTGTCGAGAACATGGGCGGCCGGTTGAGCGTCGCCAACAGCGAGCATGGGGCGAAGTTCTGTGTGGAGTTGCCGGTGGTTGAAGCCTAATTCACCAGGGCCGCTTGCCCATGGGGCCGGCAACTGAGATTGGCGCCCACTTCCACCGCGTTCAGGTTAACCCCAAGGTTCGACAACAGGCTGTTCACCACCGGGTCCAGAATAGGGCTGAGCACTCCGCCAATCACGGTGCCCAAGGTGCTGTTGAGCCCGTTGAGCACTGTGCCCGCCGTCGTCAATAACCCTCCCAGCAGATTGAACCCCGTTGGCTTGTAGACCTGGAACTGGATACCGCTCAACGCGTTACTGATCGCGCTGAGAAGGCTGGCTGTCGATGAGGCGTAGTACTGCGGCGGCAGGTTGATTTCCGGCGGTTGGGGGTACGTGTGGGAAGGCAAAGCACTCGTCGCAGCGCCCACCGAGCTATTGATGCTGAGGCCAATACCACCACCGTAAAACGGCTTGCGGGTCGCAGGGTCGCACGTCGTCGGGCCGAGCCCCAGCAAGGGCCTGAAACAGGTAATGGCCCCAATATCCACCACTGGTAAAGGCGGAATCGGATTGAGCACGGTGTTGCTGTTAAACGCGTTGATCAACTGCGGGCTCTGACCAATTTGTACGGTAACAATCGAGGCGTTGGTTTGGGTAGTCAGGGTCTTCGTCGCGTCGCTGACACAGGTAAACCCGGTGACATAGCTTTCCGCCGTACCCAGTTGAAGTACCACGTCTATTCTGGCAGCCGGTGGGTTTGAGGAAGACGACAACACCTGCAAACTCGTCATCTGGCAATAGCCACCCAGCAGGCACAACACCGAATTGATTGTTCCGCCCAGGTTCAAGCTCAACAGGTTGTTCAATACGTCGGAAAGCGGTCCGACCAGGCCATTCAACGCGAGGTCCACCGCCGGAGAGCTCAGCACTGGCAGCCCCAGGGTCAGGCCCAGGCTTAGCTGGGCGGTTTTCACATAAATACGCGTCGCTGGAGTCTTGTCCTTGGCATAGGTAGGGTCACCGATCGCCGACAATTGTGGCGGCTGGATCACTTTCAACTGGACCCCGCCGTTAAGCAGGCCCGGGATATTCATGGGGATGGTAGCTACCGCGCCGTTCTTGGTGTTGGCCAGTTGTACAAAGGCTTCGGCCAGTTGAAATACGTTCAAACTGGTGTTCAGCCCCGCCGACACCGCCCCCGTTTGCAGCTGAAGCAGGCTGCCCAGGGTGACATCAAGGTTGCCGATTATCGCGTTGATACTGGTAAGACCGCTGACCGCCACGCTGGTCGTATTGCCTCCGGCACTGAGCACCGTAATGGCTGCGTCGACCAGTTGACTGATCTTGACCGTCTTGGTCAGCAGTTGATCGTAGGCTCCGGCCGTGACGCCCACGTTCAACGCCAACTGGTTGAGGTAGCTGAGCAAGTTGATGTTGGTGTCTACCAGGCCCTGCCAGCCTGCCACGCTCAGGTTCAGTGAGCCGCCCAAGAGTTGGCCGAACAACAGGTTCAGTGCTGCTGATTTGCTCGAGTCCACGGTGACCAGGGTCGATTTGATCGTCAGTTGCGCCTGAGGCGGCAGGATCTTCGGCGCCGCCACCGCGACGGCAGACAACTGGGTGTTGAAGTTGTAGCCGCTACCACTGAACAACGCCCAGACACCCCCGGCAACGCTGGTCATGATCGGGCGCGAGGCAGTTACCTGGATGGCATCGGTCTTGGTCGCGTCTGCGGAGAACACCCGCTGGTTGGTGGCGCCGGTGGTCAGCACGCCGCATTTCACTATCAGGGCGTTTGCTGGCGGGATGACATAACCGTTGCGCACTGCGCTGGCACCGGCATAGGTGGGCGCGGTATTGGTGGCGGGCAGGCAATCCCCCTTACGCTGCACTGCCTCCAGTGCCGCCATATCGGCAATCCCCTGCAACTGGCGTTTTTCCAGGTACAAACGGCTGCTATCAACCACCAGCAACATGAATACCAGCACCATGCCCAGGGTCAAGACCGCCACCAAGCCAACCGCACCGCGCTGCCTTGCAGGCCCGGCGTGGTGACCGGAACGAAGTCGAAGAGACATCGAGCACTCCTTTGCCGGCACACTGCCGAGCGCTTACTCTCCTGTGTTGCTTGGGAGTGTAGTCAAGAGCGGCGGGGGCTGCAGGCCAGTCGCCATAGATCGACGACTGGCGGAGGGCTGATCAGGCGATCAATGCGGCGGGTAGTTGGAAAGCACCTTGGTCACCGTGGCACGAATAGCGGCACTGCGGTCTTGGGGTTCAGGCGAGCTGGCGAGGATCTGCTCATCGCTGCCACGCCACACCAGCTTGCCATCCTTGCCGTCGAGCAAGTCAATCTGGATGGTCGCGACCTTGTAGGTGATGTTGCGGGTTTCGTTATACATCGGCGCGCCCCAATAACCATTCCACGGGCCGCCCCAGGCGCCGCCGTAATTGGTGGTGACTTGTTGCTGGCGGTCTTCGACGATCAGGTAGGTCTGTACATTCAGGTCAGCCTTGGTGCCCGGCGCGGCAGGGCGCAGGCCACGCTGGTCGAGCTGCTCGCCCACGGCCTGGCGGATGCGTTGTTCGGTGAGGTCACTCTTGATCCGTGGGTCATCCGGGCGGTATTGCAGCGCGGGTTCTTTCCAGCTCCAGCTGCGGTAGGCGCCAAAGTCCCGGCTGGCGTCGAAATCATGGTTGACCTGGCTGGTCTGGCAACCGCCCAGCAACACAACAACAGCAAGTGCAGCAATACGACGAAGCATGGTTTTTCTCCAAAAGACAATCCGGGCCTGAGATGAGAATAGCTGCTAACTGGGTGGGTAGGCAGTCATTGCCTTTTGCATCGCCTCACGCAGCGAGTCGGCGCGCTCGCTGAGGCTGCCCTGGCTCGTGGTTTCGGCGCTGGTGCTCCATACCGGCTGGCGGGTGCGCGCGTCGAACAGGCTGATGCGCGCCACGGCCACCGTCACTTCATAAGTGCGTACCACCGGCACCGTGTTGTACATGCCGTAGCCGTTGCCGTAGCGGTTATAGCCGCCGTAACCGTAGCCATAGTCGTCCTGGACCTGGCGCAGGCGTTTTTCCAGGCGCACGTCGGCGCTTACCAGCAGGTCGGGGGCGCGGTTGTCATGCAAGGGGCGCAGGCCGCGCTGGTCGAGGGCGCCGCTGACCGCCTCGGCAATCTGCGCCGAATCCGCCCAGGCCGAGCCTGCCGGCAGCTGGTTGTTGAGCCAGGCCCAACTGCGGTACGCGCCGTAGTCGCGCACCGGCGCCGGGTAGGCGCTGGCATCAAAGGTGTTGGCCGCCTGGGCAGGCGCCGGCGGCATCGGGGCAGACGCCGCCACATACGGGTTGGGGCTTTGGCAACCCGCCAGGCCCAGGCCCAGCAGGATCAGTCCAAGACAGCGCTTCATTTCGACCTCCGCAGACTGGGCCGCTTAAACCGGACGGCAGATCCAGTGCAAATAACGCCCAAGTCCGGCAAAGCTTGGGTGACGACGGTGTGCGAGCTCCATCTCCAACAAATCCTGCAACTCGGCGCGGGCCTGGAATTCCACCGGCATATAGTCGTGGAACACCCGCACGCCACTTTGGGTTTCGACCTGCCACAGGCCCTCTAGTTGCGTCGCCAACTCCCGTGGGTCCAGGGGTTGTTGCGGCGTAAGGCTCTGCTTTTCGCCGGCCATGTCGTTCTTGCGCATTTTGCGGAAGTGGCCTTTGAGCAGGTTGCGGTAAATCAAGGCGTCGCGGTTATAGAAAGCCAGCGACAGCCAGCCACCGGGCGCGGTCAACTGGTGCAGCACCGGCAGGATCGCATGGGGTTCGGCCAGCCATTCCAGCACGGCGTGGCACAGCACCAGGTCATAGGGTTCGGTGAGCTGGCCCAGCAGGTCCTGCCAGGGTGCCTGAATGAAGGTGGCGGTCTGCCCGGCTTCGGCGAAACGCTGGCGCGCGCCTTCGAGCATCGGCTCGGCGGGTTCGGCCAGGGTTACATCGTGGCCGCGCTCGGCCAGCCACAGCGACATATGGCCCAGCCCCGCGCCGATATCCAGTACCCGCAACGGGCGGTCCGGCAGCGCTTCAATCAGGTCGGCCTGCAGCACCGCCAGGCGAATCGCGCCCTTGGCACCGCCATAGATCTTCTCGGCGAAACGGGTGGCCAACTGGTCGAAATGACGGTCGCTCATTTGGCAAACCGCCGTTCGCTGTCGGCCAGCTTGGCCTGTACCACCTGATCCATGTCCAACCCCAATTCACTGCACAACAGCAGCAGATACAGCACAATGTCACCCACTTCCTGGCCGGCATGGGCGAGTTTGTCGGCGGGTAACTCGCGCGACTGGTCTTCGCTCAACCATTGGAAAATTTCCACCAGCTCTGCCATTTCGACGCTGGCGGCCATGGCCAGGTTCTTGGGGCTGTGGAACTGCTTCCAGTCGTTGGTATCGCGGATGCGGTGCAGGCGTTCGGTGAGGTGATCGAGGTTCATGGGGGGCTCCTGAAGGTGTATAGCTTCGGGCGCAAGCCGCGCGAAGGCAAGTGAATCCCTGCGGCCCGTAAACCTCTATGCTAGAAGGGAACTAGCTTGGGCCAATAACGAACAAAGGCTCAGGTTCGGCAGCTACGCCCACCGTCTTATCAGGACACACACATGCAAACAGACTTTTTCGGATGGCTGGGTCTCAAGATCGGCCAGATCATCCACTTTATCGTCGAGTTGTTCAGCGGGCTGTTCAATACCCTGTCCCACGCGGGCGGCGACTTTGTCGACGGGCTGTCCAGATCCTTGGGGATGGACACCTCGATCATCAGCATCCTCATGCTGATTATCGGCTTGATGCTGCTGTACTCGGCGGTGCGCGCGTTTATGCGGGCTTCAATCATCATGGGGATTATCTGGTTGATGCTCGGGCTCTGGGTGCTCAGTTGGGTGGTGCATTAATAAAGGGCCAGCAGGGTAAATCCCTTTAATTTGAGGGACGTTTCCGAGACAATCTTTCGGCCTTGTGCCTGTTGGGATGGGTGGCTAGTCTTCGGCCCTTCACTGCATATCAGTGATCGGGTTTAGTCGCCCGGAATTAGTGAGCGCAAGTTGTCGCCATGCTTCATGGCGGCTGTGCGCAGGGCACCTTCGGGTGCGCCGGGTTCCACTAGCCGGTCGACTAACCTGCGTACAGCCGCCACCCTCGTTTAGTCGCGCGGGTGTCAGCTCCTTACCTACTAGTGGAGTTACACCATGCATAAGCTCGTCCCCGACCCACCCAGCGACCTCCTCAACGACCGCGCCGCCTTCAATCGCGCCCTCGAACATTACCTGCCATCCCAAGGCTTCCACACCATCAACGAAGACCTGAGCTTCGAAGATTCCCTGCTCTACACCGCCAGCCTGCTCAGCAGCGCCTCGGCGACTGCGCTTGATTGCGGCGAACTGCTGGAAAGCCCGCAGCGCGCGAAGATCCTGGCGGTGTGGCATCTGCTGGAAATTGCCAAGACCACCGTCGACCGCTCCATCGAATGCCTGCACCCGCGCAAAACCTGACACTACGCGGTCAAAAATGTGGGAGCGGGCTTGCTCGCGAAAGCGGTGGATCAGCCAATACATCCGGCGACTGACACACCGCTTTCGCGAGCAAGCCCGCTCCCACATTGGCCCTGCGGCGTAGCTAATGGACAGTTACACTACCGCTCCCCAAAGGAGCCCGCATGACTTCCCTGCTAACCGACTGGCGCGACCGCCCCACCCACCGCCGCGTGTGGGCCCTCGCCGCGCCGATGATTTTGTCGAACATCTCCGTACCACTGGTGGCGCTGGTGGACAGCATGGTCATCGGCCACCTGCCCCACGCCCACCAACTCGGCGCCGTGGCCGTTGGCGCCAGCCTGTACACCTTCCTCGCCTGGGCCATGGGCTTCCTGCGCATGGGCTCCACCGGGTTTGCCGCCCAGGCCGCCGGGCGTGGTGATGGCGCGGCGCTGCGGCAGATTCTGTTGCAGGGGCTGTTGCTGGCGCTGGGCCTGGCCATAGTGCTCGGCAGCATCGGCATTCCGTTAAGCGGCCTGGTGCTGGACTGGATGCAGCCCTCGCCCGAACTGAACCAGCTGACCCGCGAATTCTTCCACACCCGGCTCCTCGGCCTGCCCGCAGCGCTGGCCAGCTATGCGCTGGTGGGCTGGTTCCTTGGCACCCAGAACGCCCGCGCGCCGCTGGCGATTCTGCTGACCACCAACCTCGTGAACATCGCGCTCAACCTGTGGTTCGTGCTGGGTCTGGATTGGGGCGTGGTCGGCTCGGCCCGCGCCTCGGTGATCGCCGAATGGACCGGCGCCCTGCTCGGCCTGGCCCTCACCCAAAAAGCCCTGCGCGCCTACCCCGGCCATATCGCCTGGGCCGCGCTCAAGCTGTGGCAAAGCTGGCGCCCGCTGCTGGCGGTGAACCGCGATATCTTCATCCGCAGCCTGGCCCTGCAATCGGTGTTTTTCATGATCACCGTGCAAGGCGCTCGCTTGGGGGATGCCACGGTGGCGGCGAATGCGCTGCTGCTCAATGGTCTGTTGCTGACGGCCCACGCCCTGGACGGACTGGCCCACGCCGTGGAAGCCTTGTGCGGCCACGCCATCGGCGCCCACGACCGCCAGGCCTTGCGCCGCTCGCTGGTGGTGGCCTGTGGTTGGTCGTTGCTGGCGAGTATCGGCTTCGCGATCCTGTTCGCCGTGTTCGGCCACCTGTTTATCGCCATGCAAACCGATATCCCGAGCGTGCGCGAAACCGCCGACATCTACCTGCCCTACCTCGCCGTACTGCCGTTGATCGCCGTGTGGAGCTACCTGCTGGACGGCCTGTTCATCGGCGCCACCCGCGCCCGGGAAATGCGCAACGGCATGCTGCTGACGGTGGTGATTGTGCTGCCCTTCGCCTGGGCCTTGCAGGGCCTGGGCAACCACGGCTTGTGGATAACCTTCCTGTTGTTCATGGCCCTGCGCAGCCTGACGCTGTGGGCAATTGCCTGGCGCCTGAACAAGCAGGACCGCTGGCTTACTGGCCCGGCGTGAACGTGATAAACGCCGTGACCCGGTCCAGCACGGGCGCCAGCCAGCGCAGCGGCCGGGACATCGACGCCACCAATGTGGCGTGGCTGGTCTTGGTGAAGTAGAACTCCTCCACCGGCACACCCGCCGCTCGCAGCTTTTTCGCCAACCCGCCGGTGTTGCGCTTGGGGTTGACCAGGTTGTCGTCCACCGAAGCAATCAACAGGCTGGGGGGCGCGCTTTGGCTCACGTGGTTGATGGGTTGGGAATCGGGCGGCGAGTCCGGGTAGAAGAACACCGGCCGCACATCGCGGTTTTCAATCGGCAGGAAATCATACGGCCCGGCGAGGCCGATCCATCCCTTGAAGACTGACGGCGACAGGCCAACCCCGGCCAGCCACTGCGGGTCCAGCGCCAGCATTGCGGCGTTGTAGGCACCGGAACTGTGGCCCATCACATACAGCTTGCGGGGATCGCCGCCGTATTCGGCACTGTGCTGATACGCCCACGCGACTGCTTGGGCGCCGTCCTGTAAAAACAGTGGGTAGCGCACTTGCGGGTAAAGCCGGTAGTCGGCGATCACCACCACGATGCCGCGCGAAGCCAGGGCTTCGCCGACGAAACCGTAGTCATCCCTTGAGCCGCTGTTCCAGCTGCCGCCATAGAAAAACACCACGACGGGCGCGTCGGGCAAGGCGGTGACGGGGCGGTAGATATCGAGTTTCTGGCGGGGGTCATCGCCGTAGGCGATGGCGGATGTTTTGGTGAAGGTGCTGGTGGGGGTGAGTGCGTTGAGCACTTTGATCGGGGAGCAGGCTGCGAGCAGCGTCGCGATGGCCAGAGTGAACACTTGCAGGAGTTTTTTCGACATTATTCAGGCCCTATAAAAACTGCAGGACTTGCGGCGATCCAAATGTGGGAGCGGGCTTGCTCGCGAAGGCGGTGTATCAGTCTGCACATGTATCGACTGACACACCGCCTTCGCGAGCAAGCCCGCTCCCACACTGGATCTCTGTCACATTGAGATCTTTGTCAGCCTGGGAGCGGTGTCCTTACGAGGACAGGTACGACGAACGCGTCAAACCAAGACGCAACGCATCCAGGAACTGAGTCCGCTCCGCCGCCGTGATCTTCGCGCTGGCGCACTTGTCACGGTAGTGAGTCATCAACTCCTCCGGCGACAAGTGCACGTAGCGCAGCATGTCTTCGATGGTGTCGTGGGTCTCGATCCCGGCGCTGTACACCGAACCGTCGTCACGCTGGTAGATGTTCACCGAGTCGGTGTCACCGAACAGGTTGTGCATGTCGCCGAGAATTTCCTGGTAGGCACCCACCAGGAAGATCCCCAGCAGGTAGTCCTCGCCTTCTTTCACAGCGTGCACCGGCAAGCTGGTCTCGATGCTTTGCTCATCCACGTACTGCTTGATCTTGCCGTCGGAGTCGCAGGTCAAATCCTGCAGCACCGCACGGCGCAACGGTTCTTCGTCGAGGCGATGCAGCGGCAATATCGGCAGCACCTGGCCGATGGCCCAGGTGTCCGGCAGGCTCTGGAAGACCGAGAAGTTGCAGATGTACTTGTCGGCCAGCTTGTCGTTGAGTTCGTCCAGCACCTGGCGGTGGGAACGCTGGCGGGCTTTCAGCGAGTCGTGCAGGCGGCGGCAGACGGCGAAGTAGCATTGTTCAGCCAGGGCCTTCTCGGCCAGGGTGATCTTGCCGTCGGCGTACTGGGTTGCCACGTCGCTCATGTAGTGAGTGGCGCGCCAGTAGGTTTCGGTGACCATTTCAATGTCGGTCGGGCCCAGCAGGTCCACCAGCCATTGCACGGTTTCCGGCAGGCTTTCCTTGTTCTCGATCAGCGGCACGTCGTCGTTGTGCTTCTCGACGTCGGTAACTTGCACCACCAGCATGGCGTGGTGGGCGGTCAGGGAACGGCCGCTCTCGGAGAAGATGTTCGGGTGCGGCAGGCTCTGCGCGTCGCAGAATTCCTTGAGCATGCCCACGACCACGCCGGCGTAGTCGTCCATGTCGTAGTTGATCGAGCTGGCGTTACGCGAGTGGGTACCGTCGTAGTCCACGCCCAGGCCGCCGCCCACGTCGATGTGGTCTACCGGCAGGCCGAGGTTGCGCAGTTCGCCGTAGTAACGAATGGCTTCCTTGAACCCGTGCTGGTAGTCGGCCAGGTTGGCGATCTGCGAACCCATGTGGAAGTGCAGCAGGCGGATGCCCTGGTCCAGGCCCGCCGCGCGGAAGCGCTCGACCACCGACAACAATTGCGCCGCCGACAGACCGAATTTGGATTTCTCGCCGCCGGTGTCCGCCCACTTGCTCGACGCCAGGGACGACAGGCGCACCCGCAGGCCCACCTGCGGCTTGACCTTGAGGTTGGCGGCTTCTTCGATCACCAGGCCGACTTCGGATTCTTTCTCGATCACGATGAACACGTTGTGGCCCAGCTTCTGGCCCATCAGCGCGAGGCGGATGAACTCACGGTCCTTGTAACCGTTGCAGACGATGGTGCCGCCTTTCGGGGCCAGGGCCAGCACGGCCAGCAGCTCGGGCTTGGAGCCGGCTTCCAGGCCAATGGACACGTCCTGGGTGGCGATGATGTTCTCGATCACCGCTTCCTGCTGGTTCACCTTGATCGGGTACAGCGCGGTGTATTTGCTCTGGTATTCCAGGCGCTCGATATTGGAGTCGAACGCGCCGGTCAGCTGGCGCACGCGGTCTTGCAGGATGTCGGGGAAGCGCACCAGCAACGGCAGGGACAGGCCGCTTTTGCGCAGCTCGTCGACTTGCTCGTACAGGTCCACAGGCGTGCTGTTCGGGCCGTTCGGACGGACTTCAACGCGACCGGCATCATTGATCGCGAAATACCCGGCCCCCCAATGGCGAATCCCGTAAACACTGCGGCTGTCCGCAACTGTCCATTGGCTGCCATCGTCTTTGCGTGTGCGTCGTACGGACATCGAAGTCCCCTATAAATGAAGTCGAAGTGCACCGGCCTGATCAGAGGCTGGCGCAGTCTAAAGAATTAAAATGACGATTTGCCTGTGAGAGGGGTAGACCCCACTTGCAGGACAGAGTTTAGACACCGGTCAGGAACAGGCTCTGTGAAAACCATGGAGACGACAGTTCGCGTTCAGCCAGCGGGCTATCGGGGTGGTTTTCACAGAGGCTGCTAGCCGCCGGATTTCTTCGCCTTGTAACCCAGCTTGATCAGCTCGGCCAACAGCAACTCGACGTGGTCGCCCTGGATCTCGATCACGCCGTCTTTCAGGGCGCCACCGGTGCCACAGCGCTTTTTCAGCGTGGTGGCCAGTTCCTTCAAGGCTTCTTCGGCCAGGGGCACGCCAGTGATGGTGGTCACTGTCTTGCCGCCACGGCCCTTGCTCTCGCGACGAACGCGGGCAATACCATCGCCTTCGGGAATCAGGGTTGTTTTGCAGGTACAAGCGTCCACGGGCTGGCGACAGTCCGGGCAGTGTCGACCTGCGTCGGTGGAAAATACCAGGCCACCAAGGGCGGCGAAGGATGCGGCTTTTTTGGCCACCGGCAATCCTCTTGGGAGGACAAAGACTGATCGATGGGATCATCGACCGCGAAGCCCCACTCAGGCAGGGGCAGCGCTACTGAGCCGCCGATGTTCAAACCACTGTAGGAGCGAGCTTGCTCGCGAAGGTCGTCAACGATAACGCGGGCCTTCAGACAGCACGCGTCGTGCTTACGTTTTTCGCGAGCAAGCTCGCTCCTACAGGGTGGAACAACAGCGGTTCAGCCTGAAAAGTCGCGCAGTGTAACGGCAAAAACGCCCCTTGCTAAGAGCCAAATGGCGCCAATTTATGCAACTTTAGCGACGCAGGGCCAAATAACGACGCAACCCTTCCTGGGCATCCGGGCAATAGGGCTTTTGCTCGGCCTCCTGAAGCACCGTGGCCAGGGGCAGAAAGCGCGCCTCCATGACTTCTTCCGGCTGGATTCGCAGCGGCCCGTCCCACACGGCCGAGAACGAGGTGCACCAGAGCCGGCTGTCGCCGTCTTCGAAGTAGAAGTGATCGTGGGCGGTCAGTTCGACGCCGCTGACGCCCAACTCTTCTTCCAGCTCACGGGCCGCCGATTCGGCATAGGACTCGTGGGCCGCCACCATTCCGCCCGCCGCCGTGTCCCAGAAACCCGGGTACATGGCTTTGCTCAGGGTGCGCCGGTGCACACACAGCTCACCGGCCGAGTTGAACAGGAAGATAAAGGTGCAGCGCCCGATCAGCCCGCGCCGGCGCAGATCGGAACGTACGAGGCTGCCGAGCAGGTTGTCCTGCTCGTCGACCCAGGCAATCAGTTCGGCGTCGGAGGCGGCGCGGTGCGCTGCCTCCCTGGTGGAAGCGTCCATCATCAACCCTGGTTCAGGAGCTGACGCAGGTCGATCACTGCAGCGTTGGCCCGGGAAATATAGTTGGCCATGACCAGCGAATGGTTGGCCAGGATGCCAAAGCCACTGCCGTTGAGAATCATCGGGCTCCATACCGGCTCTTGCGAAGCTTCCAGCTCACGAATGATCTGGCGCACGCTGACGGTGGCGTTCTTCTTGGCCAGCACATCGGCGAAGTCGACTTCAATGGCGCGCAGCAGGTGCGACAGGGCCCAGGCCTGGCCGCGGGCTTCGTAGAACACGTTGTCGATCTGCATCCATGGGGTTTCCACCACTTCTTCGTCGACCTGCGGCACTTCACCCGGCGCCAGCGCTTCGGTTTTCAGCGCGGTGTTGAGCTTGACCCGCCCCACACTGGCCGACAGCCGTTGCGACAGCGAGCCCAGGCGGGTCGCCACATCACCCAGCCAGTTGTTGAGGTTGTCGGCACGTGCATAGAACAGCGCGCCTTTTTGATTCGGGTCGGACAAGCGCGCTTCGTAGCGGCTCAGGGAATTGATGCCTTCCTGGTATTCCGACTCGCTGGACGGCAGCACCCAGCTCTTGTTGTCGAAGTTGAAGCGCGGTTCGGCCTTGGCCAGGTCTGCGTCTTCCGCCGACTGCGACTGGGAGCGGGCGAAGTCCTTGCGCAGGGCACGGGTCAGGTCACGCACCTGCACCAGTACGCCGTACTCCCAGCTTGGCATGTTGTCCATCCACAGGCCCGGCGGGAAACGGTCGTTGGAAATGTAGCCACCCGGCTTGTTCAGCAGGGTGCCCACCACCGTCTTGAGGGTTTCGACGGTAGTAAAGCCCACCACCATCTGCTTGCCGTCCTTCTCGGCGGCAATTTGCGCATTCTGCTGGACCGGGAACAACGCAGGCTCTTCGCTCCAGTACCAACCCAGGGCACCGGTGACCAACAGGTACAACGCAACCAGCGAGAGCAACGCGCGGCTCATCAGCAGGTTACGGAAATAGCTGCGGGGGGCCGACTTGGTTTCAGGGGCCGGGCCCTTTGCACTGCCTGCGCGGTTTTTCCAGTCCAGCATGGCGATATCCTTTCAATCACTTGAGTTCAATAGCTACGACCACAACCCTGCCCCATCGTGCCGAGCAGTGCGGCGCTTTTAGCCAGGGTGGCGCGAGTACGCGGTTCGACTATAAAGGATGCACGCTGTTTACGCCCGCGCGACTGCATGGTCGATAAATGAATCTCTGCGACCTTGCAGTTAATTGACGTATGACACTCGTGCAACGGAAAAGAGGTGCTAGCATAGAGCCATCAGTTCGACCTCAGCATGCAGCCTAACTAGTAGTCAGGATATGACCGAGCCAGAAGACCCCAGCCGTGAGCGTCTCAAGCACCATTTTGCCCAGCGGGTAATTCATCAGGCACGTCAAATTCTTGAGATCTGGCAGCGCCTGCAACGCAGCGAATGGTCGACCACTGACTTGTCCGAGCTCAGTGAGGCCAACCTGCGCCTGCTGCGTTTTGCCGAGCGCTTCGAGCAGCCGGAACACGGCCAGCTGGCGCACCAGATCGGCGCTTCACTCAAGGCGGTGGACGACAACCGCGGCCGCCTGAGCAGCCACCTGATCACCGAACTCAACCGTTTGATGCAGCGCCTGTCGCGCACCGGGCTGCGCCAGGGCGACCAGCTGGAACAAACCCTGCTGCCGCCGATGCGCAAGCCGATCTACGTGATGCTGGCCGATCACGACCGCGCCGACCGCCTGGCCAAGCAGCTGGAATTTTTCGGCTTGAGCGCCCAGTCCCTCGACAGCGTGGCGGCGTTTCGCTCATCCATGGCCGAGCGCTTGCCGGCGGCCATTGTGATGGATGTGGATTTTTGCGGCGCCGGCCTCGGCCTGAAGCTCGCCGCCGAAGCTCAGGAAGGCCTGGAGCAAAAGCTGCCACTGCTGTTTTTCAGCCTGCACGAAACCGACACCCCCACCCGCCTGGCCGCCGTGCGCGCCGGCGGCCAGGAGTTCCTCACCGGCACCCTGGAGGCGTCGAGCCTGCTGGAAAAAATCGAAGTGCTGACCTGCGTCGCCCAGTACGAACCTTATAAAGTGCTGATCATCGACGACTCGCGGGCCCAGGCGATGCACACCGAGCGCCTGCTCAACAGCGCCGGCATCGTCACCCGCACATTGATCGAACCGATCCAGGCCATGGCCGAGCTGGCGGACTTCCAGCCCGACCTGATCATCCTCGACATGTATATGCCGGCCTGCACCGGTACCGAGCTGGCCAAGGTGATCCGTCACAATGACCGCTACGTCAGCGTGCCGATCATCTATCTCTCGGCCGAAGACGACCTGGACAAGCAACTGGACGCCATGAGCGAAGGCGGCGACGACTTCCTCACCAAGCCGATCAAGCCCCGGCACCTGATCACCACCGTACGCAACCGCGCCGCGCGGGCACGCAACCTCAAGGCGCGGATGGTGCGCGACAGCCTCACCGGGCTGTACAACCACACCCACATCCTGCAACTGCTCGAAGACTGCAGCTTCCGCGCGCGACGCGAGAGCAAGCCACTGAGCTTTGCGATGCTCGACATCGACCACTTCAAGCGGGTCAACGACAGCCACGGCCACCCCATGGGCGACCGGGTGATCAAGAGCCTCGCGCTGTTTCTCAAGCAGCGCCTGCGCAAGACCGACTATATAGGCCGTTACGGCGGCGAAGAATTTGCCATCGTGATGCCCGACACCGACCTCGACAGGGCTTGCCAAGTACTTGACGAGATTCGCGGGCGCTTTGCCGAGATTCACTATCCCGCCCAGCCCCAGGATTTGTGGTGCACGTTCAGTGCCGGCGTGGTGGAGCTGTGTGATGGCTCCGACAGCCTGATGATGGCGGCCCAGGCCGACGAGGCGCTGTACCGCGCCAAGGATGCCGGGCGTAACCGGGTGATGTCGGCGCGTGCATCAAAGCAAAGTGCCACCTTTTCACCGGAATCCACCGAATCCGTCATAACTCTGTAATGGAAACGCAATAACTTCAGGCACTTACTTCTGCTGTCGGTTGAAACCACGCATGCGCCTGAAGCTGCTGACGAATCTGAACACCCTCCTTCTGGTCGCCGTTTGCCTGGCCCTGGGCGCTACGCTCTGGTGGTCGCAACGTGCCCTGGAACGGCCTTACCTGCTGATGGAGCGCTACCTTGGCCTGTCGCAGACGTTCCAGAACCAGGCCGCGCGCAATATCGACGATTACCTCGCCAGCGGCGACGCCCTGCGCCTGAGCGGCGCCAGCCAGAGCCTGGAAAACCTGTTACAGCAGCTGGATGAGTTACCCGCAGAGCTGGCGCAAAACCTGCGTCCCAGCCTTGCCGACCTGGACACCTTCGGCAAGACCGACCTGCTGGCCGCCGGTAAGCTGGCCGGCGACCCGCAAGCCCTGTTGCTGCAAGCCGAACGCGAACTCGGTGCCAACCTTGAGCAACTGAACCAGTACGCCAGCGGCGTCAGTACGCCCGAGGCGGCGCGCTATCTGCCGCCGTTGCTCGCTGCGTCCCAGCACCTGGCGAAACTCTCCCTGGCCCGGGACAAGCTGGTGAGCAGCGGGCGCAGCGAACTGGCCGACGATGTGGAGCGCGAAGTCAGTAATATCCGCAGCCAGGCTGACGTGCTGGGGCAGCTGCCATTACTGGGGGTGACCACCAGCAGCGAGTCCAGTACCGACGATTTCTCGGCCATGATGGGCCTGGAAAACACTGAAAAAACCGTGGCCCAGGACACCGGCGTCGACCTCAAGCGCGAACTCAACAGCCTGCTGACCCGCTACCCCGCCGAGCTGAAACGCACCCGCGAGCAAATCCAGCAACGCACCGAACTGGCCACCGCCACCCACCTGAAAATCAACGCCGTGCAGCAAGCCATCGCCGGGCTGGAGCCTGTGGTGCGCGCCCAGCACGCGCAGATCCAGGGCGAAGTGCGGCTGATGCAAGGCGTGATGATCGGCCTGATTCTGCTGATCGCCCTCTTGATCGACACCTTGCAGCGGCGCCTGGCGCGGGTGCTGACCAACCTGGCGCCGGCCTTGTCCACCTGGGCCGAAGGTGACTTCAGCCAACACATTGCCCTGGGCAAGACCAACCGCGAACTGCACGATATCGAAGAGTCCCTGAACCGCCTGCGCGCCTACCTGGTGGACCTGGTGGGCACCATCAGAGGCAACGCCGAGCAAGTGGCCGGCAGCAGCAGCGCGCTGGCGGAGTTGAGCAGCGGCATGCACGACGGGGCCGAGCGCCAGGCCGGTGATACCGCGCAAATTCGCGATTCCCTGGGCGAACTGGAAGCGACTATCCAGCAGGTTGCCGGCGACGCCAGCCAGGCTGCCGAGGCCAGCCGCAGCGCGGGCCAGGCCGTCGAGCAGGGCCAACGGGTAATCGGCCTGAGCCTGACCGGGTTGCACGCATTGGTCGGCGAAGTGCAGATAAATGCGCAGATGATCGAGAAACTCGCCGAAGAGTCCGCGACCATCGGCGGCGTACTCACGGTGATTCGCTCGATTGCCGACCAGACCAACCTGCTGGCGCTGAACGCCGCCATCGAAGCCGCCCGGGCCGGTGAAGCCGGGCGCGGGTTCGCCGTGGTGGCCGATGAGGTGCGCTCCCTGGCCCAGCGCACCGCTGGCGCCACCGCCGAAATCCAGCACCTGATCGCCGGCCTGCAAACCGCCGCCCGGCAATCGGTGGAAGGCATGCGTGCCCAGGTCGAACACGCCGAGGCCACTGCCGAACAAGCCCAGGCGGCTGACGGCGCGCTGGATGAAATCGTCGGGGCGATCCAGACCATTTCCGACACCGCCGTGCGGATCGCCGATGTGACGGCCCAGCAAAGTGGCGCCGTGAGTGAAATCCGCGATAACAGTGAGAGGATTCACCAGTTGGGCGAGGACAACTTGCTGCGAATTGGCCAGGGACGCCGCCAGGGCGAGCACTTATTGGTACTAGGCGGGCAACTCAACACCGCCGTGCAGGCATTCCGCGTCTGACCGGCTCTCCCGTCTTGTGAAGATCAAAATGTGGGAGCGGGCTTGCTCGCGAAGGCGGCGCACCCGTCAACGCATGTGGCGGCTGAACCACCGCCATCGCAGGCAAGCCAGCTCCCACACTGACCGGATTCAGCCTTGCGGTCACATATTTTGCGCAATCCTCGCTAATCGTGCTGCCTACTGCATAGAACTGGACAGTCACAAAGCCTTTGCGGCATAGTCGCCGGGTTCTACCGTGCCCACATCAATAACAAGGAACAGCCGATGGCGACCTTACTGGTTCTTCACGGACCCAACCTGAACCTGCTCGGCACCCGCGAACCGGGCGTCTACGGGGCAGTGACCCTCGAACAGATCAACCTCGATCTGGAACGACGGGCACGTGATGCCGGCCACCATTTGCTCTACCTGCAAAGCAATGCCGAGTACGAACTGATTGATCGCATCCATGCCGCGCGCAGCGAAGGCGTGGACTTTATCCTGATCAATCCCGCCGCTTTTACGCACACAAGCGTTGCATTACGTGACGCGCTGCTGGCGGTGAGCATCCCATTCATCGAAGTGCATTTATCGAACGTGCACAAACGCGAACCTTTCCGCCATCACTCTTACTTCTCCGACGTTGCGGTAGGAGTGATCTGCGGCCTTGGCGCCAGCGGTTACCGACTGGCCCTGGAGGCCGCCCTGGAACAGCTTGAAGACACGGCCAAGCGCCCCTGACCGACCCTTTGGGAGTTGATGATTCATGGATATCCGTAAAGTTAAGAAACTGATCGAACTGCTGGAAGAATCCGGTATCGACGAGCTGGAGATCAAGGAAGGCGAGGAGTCCGTACGGATCAGCCGTCACAGCAAGACCCCGGCCCAACAGTTCTACGCACCACAGATGCAAGCGCCGGCTCCGGCCGCTGCACCCGTGGCGGCTGCTCCGGTCGCGGCTGCTGCCGAAGCCCCTGCGGCTCCAAAACTGAACGGTTTCGTGGTCAAGTCGCCAATGGTCGGTACCTTCTACCGCACCCCGGCACCGACCTCGCCAGCCTTCGTTGAAGTCGGCGCAACCGTGAAAGTGGGCGACACCATCTGCATCGTTGAAGCGATGAAGATGATGAACCACATCACGGCGGAAAAAGCCGGCGTCATCGAATCCATCCTGGTAGAAAACGGTCAGCCGGTTGAGTACGACCAGCCGCTGTTCACCATCGTTTGAACCGCGGAGCGCCTTCGATGTTGAAACCTGCGAAGAAACTGCAAAAAGTCCTGATCGCCAACCGCGGCGAGATCGCGCTGCGTATCCTGCGCGCCTGTAAGGAAGAGGGCATCAAGACCGTCGCTGTTTACTCGACGGCCGATACCGAATTGATGCACGTGAAACTGGCGGACGAAAGCATCTGCATCGGCCCGCCACTGGCCACGAACTCGTACCTGAAAGTCTCGAACATCATCGCCGCCGCTGAAGTGACCGGCGCTGATGGCATCCACCCCGGCTACGGCTTCCTCGCGGAAAACGCCGATTTCGCCGAACAGGTGGAGAAATCCGGGTTTGCCTTCATCGGCCCGAAAGCCGAAACCATTCGCCTGATGGGCGACAAGGTATCGGCCAAGGACGCCATGATCGCGGCCGGCGTACCTACCGTTCCAGGTTCCGACGGCCCGCTGCCTGAAGACGAGGCAACCGCCCTGCGCATTGGTCGCGAAGTCGGTTACCCGGTGATCATCAAGGCCGCCGGTGGCGGTGGTGGTCGCGGCATGCGCGTGGTGCACAAGGAAGAAGAACTGATCGAAGCCGCCAAGCAGACTCGCTCGGAAGCTGCCGCCTGGTTCGGCAACCCGATGGTCTACCTAGAAAAGTACCTGACCAACCCACGTCACGTGGAAGTGCAGGTACTGTCCGACGGCCAGGGCCACGCCATCCACCTGGGTGACCGCGATTGCTCGCTGCAACGTCGTCACCAGAAGGTGCTGGAAGAAGCGCCGGCACCGGGCCTGGACGAAACAGCTCGCCAGGAAGTACTGGCTCGCTGCGTCAAGGCGTGCATCGACATCAACTACCGTGGCGCGGGCACTTTCGAGTTCCTGTACGAGAACGGCCGTTTCTACTTCATCGAGATGAACACTCGTGTGCAGGTAGAGCATCCGGTTTCGGAGATGGTCACCGGTATCGACATCGTCAAGGAGATGCTGAGCATCGCCGCTGGCAACAAGCTGTCGTTTACCCAGGATGATGTGAAGATCCACGGCCACTCCCTGGAGTGCCGGATCAACGCCGAAGACCCGAAAACCTTTATCCCAAGCCCTGGCCTGGTCAAGCATTTCCACGCGCCCGGCGGCAACGGCGTACGTGTGGATTCGCACCTGTACAGCGGCTACAAGGTTCCGTCCAACTACGACTCGCTGATCGGCAAGCTGATCACCTGGGGCGCCACCCGCGACGAGGCCATGGCCCGTATGCGTAATGCCCTGGACGAAATTGTGGTAGACGGCATCAAGACCAACATCCCGCTGCATCGGGACTTGGTTCGCGATGAAGGCTTCTGCGAAGGTGGTGTGAACATTCACTACCTGGAACACAAGCTGGCTAATCAGTAAGCGAAGTGCTCCACCCAACAAAGCCGCCTTCGGGCGGTTTTGTTGTTTCTGCCCACCCGATTTTTCTGGATGGATACATTCCCCTTGTGGGAGCGGGCTTGCTCGCGAATGCGGTGTGCCAGTCAACACATCCATTACTGACACACCGCATTCGCGAGCAAGCCCGCTCCCACATTTTGTTCTGTGTACACCAGCAGTACAGTCGTCTTCTGCTGTTCGCTCGCGTAAACTTGCGCGTCTTTCGCAGCCCTACCCCGCTGCACACTCATTTTTTCAAAGGTGCCCGCCATGCCTTGGCTGCAAGTCCGTCTCGCCATCAGCCCAGAACAAGCCGAAACCTACGAAGACGCGTTCCTCGAAGTGGGCGCCGTGTCGGTGACCTTCATGGACGCCGAAGACCAGCCGATCTTCGAACCCGAGCTCAACACCACCCCGCTGTGGTCCCACACCCATCTGCTGGCCCTGTTCGAAGACGGCACCGATGCCGCCAGCGTCCTGGCCCACATGGAACTGCTCACCGGCGGCCCGCTGCCGGAGCATCACAGCGAAATCATCGAAGACCAGGACTGGGAACGCAGCTGGATGGACAACTTCCAGCCAATGCGTTTTGGCCAGCGCCTGTGGATCGTGCCGAGCTGGCACGCCGCCCCCGAGCCTGACGCCGTGAACCTGCTGCTGGACCCGGGCCTGGCGTTCGGCACCGGCACCCACCCCACCACCGCGCTGTGCCTGGAATGGCTCGATGGCCAGGACCTGAAAGACTGCAACGTGCTGGACTTCGGCTGTGGCTCGGGGATCCTGGCGATCGCTGCCCTGCTGCTGGGCGCCAAGGAAGCGGTCGGTACCGATATCGACGTGCAAGCCCTGGAAGCCTCCCGCGATAACGCCGGGCGCAATAACATCGCTGAAGAGAAATTCCCGCTGTACCTGCCGGAGCAATTGCCCCAGGTGCAAGCCGACGTGCTGGTGGCCAATATCCTTGCCGGGCCGCTGGTTTCCCTGGCGCCGCAGCTGTCGAGCCTGGTCAAGCCGGGCGGCCGCCTGGCGCTGTCGGGCATCCTCGCCGAACAGGGCGAAGATGTTGCCGCCGCCTACGCCCAGGATTTTGAGCTGGATCCGATCGCCAACCGCGATGGCTGGGTACGCATCAGTGGTCGTCGGCGCTAGAATGAGCGCCTGCATGAATCGGATGGCCGCATGACCGACAGTTTCGTCACCCAGTGCCCACACTGCCAAGCACGCTTTCGCGTCAACCACGCTCAATTGAGCGTGGCCCGTGGCGTGGTGCGCTGTGGGTCGTGCCTGCAAGTGTTCAATGCCGCTCGCCAACTGCTGGAGCAGCGCGCCAATGCGCCCGCGCCCCAGGCACCACCTGCGGCAGAGCCGCCGGCAGCCGTAGAACCGCCACCCCAAGCGCCGCGAGCCATCAGCCAGAAGCAATGGACCGCCGAAGAGCTGGACCTGGATAACCTGGACCTCGACGTAGAACTGGCCAAGCTGGAACGCCGCGAGATCCAGCACACCCAACCCGTGGGTGCCGACCGTCGCCAGCCCGGCGCCGATCGTCGGCAAAAGGAAGATGCCCTCAGCGCCAGCCGTGATACGGCCAAGGCCGAGGAAGAGCAATGGGCCTCCAGCCTGTTCAGCGAACCCCGGGATGAACGGGCCCAAGCCCCGCAAACGGTCGACGAGGAACCGCAACCGGCCAAGGCAAGCCCAGGCAAACCCAAGCGCACCGAACCGTCGATGTCGTTTGAAGCGGTCGAGCCGGACGACGAACCACCGCTGCACACAAGCCCCACCGATGACGAACTCGACCCACCGGTAACCGCCGTAGCAGACGAGCCGGAACCCGAACAACCGGAACGCCCGCAGCCCAAACGCAAGCGCCCTCGCCCCGAGGCCGGCGCCCACGACGACCTGCTTTCGGACCTGGAAGACGACCCGCTGCACCTGTATTCCCGGAAGCGCTCCTCCGGCTGGGGCCGCCGTTTGTTCTGGGGCTTGCTGGTGCTGCTGGCCGCCGCCGGCCTGGCGGGACAATACGTCGCCTACCAATTCGACGACCTGGCACGCCAGGACGCCTACCGCCCATGGTTCCAGGAACTGTGCCCGAAACTGGGCTGCACCGTGCCATCCCGGGTCGATATCGCCCACATCAAGAGCAGCAACCTGGTGGTGCGCAGCCACCCGGAGTTTGCCGGTGCCCTGGTGGTAGACGCGATCATCTATAACCGCGCGACATTCTCCCAACCGTTCCCGCTGCTGGAGCTACGCTTTGCCGACATGAACGGGAATATGATCGCCAGCCGTCGCTTCAAACCCGCCGAATACCTCAGCGGCGAGTTGGCAGGCGTGACCGAGATGCCCTCCCAGACGCCGATCCACATTGCCCTGGACATCCTCGACCCGGGCAACAAAGCGGTGAATTACAGCCTGAGCTTCCACTCCCCCGAGTGAAACGGCTGCCTGGCCGGTGCTTGACGGCAGATTATTGACTGCATCGCCTTTGACCAAACCTGCGGCGATAAGAAAATAACTGCTCAGATTTTATCCAATTCAGCCTTTATCCAGTCATCGAGAGCGGGTATCATGCCAACCCTTTTTCGAACTCTAATGATCCGGCCCCACAACAGGGAAGTCCTATGTCGGCGGTACGCATCGGCCCATACACATTGCACAACGGCTTGATCCTCGCCCCGATGGCGGGCGTCACCGACCAGCCCTTTCGTCAGCTTTGCAAGCGTTTGGGCGCAGGGCTTGTAGTCTCGGAAATGGTCACCAGCGACATGAGCCTGTGGAACACCCGCAAATCGCGGATGCGCATGATCCACGAAGGTGATCCCGAGCCCCGCTCGGTACAGATCGCCGGCGGTGATGCGCAGATGCTGGCGGATGCGGCCCGGGCCAACGTGGAGTTGGGGGCGCAGATTATTGATATCAACATGGGTTGCCCGGCCAAGAAGGTCTGCAACAAGGCCGCAGGTTCTGCCCTGTTGAAGGATGAGCAGTTGGTGAGCGAGATCCTGCATGCCGTTGTCGCAGCAGTGGATGTGCCGGTCACCCTGAAGATCCGCACCGGTTGGGACCGGGACAACAAGAATGGCCTGACGGTGGCGAAGATCGCCGAGCAGGCGGGCATTACAGCGCTGGCGGTGCATGGCCGCACCCGCGCCGACCTTTACACCGGTGAAGCCGAGTACGACACCATTGCCGCGATCAAGCAGGCGGTGTCGATTCCCGTCTTTGCCAACGGCGACATCGACTCAGCCGAGAAAGCCCGGCGCGTGCTGCACGCGACCGGCGCCGATGGCCTGTTGATTGGCCGGGCTGCCCAGGGGCGGCCGTGGATTTTTCGTGAGATCGAGCATTTTCTGCGTACCGGCGAAACCTTGCCGGCACCGGAGCTGATCGAGGTGGAACGTATTCTGCTAGAGCATCTGGCCGCCCTGCACGCCTTCTACGGAGACGTGATGGGAGTACGCATTGCTCGCAAGCATGTGGGCTGGTATCTCGCAACCTTGCCGGGCGCCAGGGAGTTTCGCGCCCACTTCAATCGTTTGGATGATACGGAAGCACAGTGCGCCAACGTTCGTGAGTTCTTCTCCGAGCGTTACAAGAGCCTGGTGACAGGGGACGGAGAAGGGGTGGCCGCATGACGATGATGACCGAGACTTTAGTGAGTGGAACAACACCCGTGAGCGACAACGTCAATTTGAAACAGCACCTCAACACGCCGAGCGAAGAAGGCCAGACCCTTCGCGGGAGTGTCGAGAAGGCGCTGCACAATTATTTCGCCCACCTTGAGGGCGCTGCCGTCACGGACGTGTACAACCTGGTGCTCTCCGAAGTCGAAGCGCCGTTGCTCGAAAGCGTGATGAACTACGTCAAGGGCAACCAGACCAAGGCCAGTGAGCTGCTCGGTCTGAACCGTGGCACGCTGCGCAAGAAACTCAAGCAGTACGATTTGCTGTAAGCATTCAATCAAACCAGAAAGGCGCCCGCGTAAAAACGGACGCCTTTTTTGCTGACTCCTTTGCTTTTGATGGAAATTGAAATGACCGACCAGACTACCCGCCTGCCGATCCGCCGTGCCTTGATCAGTGTCTCCGACAAGACCGGGATCCTCGAATTTGCCCGGGAGCTGGAAGCCCTGGGCGTGGAGATTCTCTCCACCGGCGGGACCTTCAAACTGCTGCAGGACAACGGCGTGGCCGCAGTGGAAGTGGCGGACTACACCGGTTTCGCAGAAATGATGGACGGTCGGGTCAAGACCCTGCACCCGAAAATCCACGGCGGGATCCTCGGTCGTCGCGGTATCGACGACGCCATCATGAGCGAGCACGGCATCAAGCCGATCGACCTGGTGGCCGTTAACCTGTACCCGTTCGAAGCCACCATCAACAAGCCAGGCTGCGACCTGCCGACCGCCATCGAAAACATCGATATCGGCGGCCCGACCATGGTTCGCTCGGCAGCCAAGAACCACAAAGACGTGGCCATCGTGGTGAACGCCAGCGACTACGCCAACGTACTGGAAAGCCTGAAAGCCGGCGGCCTGACCTACGCCCAGCGCTTCGACCTGATGCTCAAGGCCTTCGAACACACCGCTGCCTACGACGGCATGATCGCCAACTACATGGGCACCGTGAACCAGGCCGCTGAAACCCTCAGCACAGAAGGTCGCAGCCAGTTCCCGCGCACCTTCAACAGCCAGTTCATCAAGGCCCAGGAAATGCGCTACGGCGAGAACCCGCACCAGAGCGCGGCGTTCTATGTTGAGGCCAAGCCTGCTGAAGTCGGCATCGCCACCGCGACCCAACTGCAAGGCAAAGAGCTGTCGTACAACAACGTGGCCGACACCGACGCCGCGCTGGAATGTGTGAAGAGCTTCGTCAAGCCAGCCTGCGTGATCGTCAAGCACGCCAACCCGTGCGGCGTGGCCGTGAGCCCGGACGCTGAAGGCGGTATCCGCCAGGCGTACGAACTGGCCTACGCCACCGACACCGAGTCGGCCTTCGGCGGCATCATCGCCTTCAACCGTGAGCTGGACGCCGAGACCGCCAAGGCGATCGTCGAGCGTCAGTTCGTTGAAGTGATCATCGCGCCATCCGTCAGTGAAGAGGCTCGCGCCATCGTTGCCGCTAAGGCCAATGTGCGCCTGCTGGCGTGCGGCGAGTGGTCGGCCGAGCGTGCCGCTGCCTGGGACTACAAGCGCGTCAACGGCGGCTTGCTGGTACAGAGCCGCGACATCGGCATGATCGGCAGCGCCGATCTGAAAGTGGTGACCAAGCGCGCCCCGACCGAACAGGAAATCAACGACCTGATCTTCGCCTGGAAAGTCGCCAAGTACGTTAAATCCAACGCCATCGTCTACGCCAAGAACCGCCAGACCATCGGTGTCGGCGCGGGCCAGATGAGCCGCGTGAATTCGGCACGCATCGCTGCGATCAAGGCGGAACATGCCGGCTTGCAGGTGCAGGGTTCGGTGATGGCGTCCGACGCATTCTTCCCGTTCCGTGATGGCCTGGACAACGCCGCGAAAGCCGGTGTTACCGCCGTGATCCAACCGGGCGGCTCGATGCGTGACGCAGAAGTGATTGCAGCGGCTGATGAAGCCGGCATTGCCATGGTCTTCACCGGCATGCGCCACTTCCGTCACTGAGCCAACTCGATCGAAATGTGGGAGCTGGTTTTGTGGCGAGGGAGCTTGCTCCCGCTGGGGTGCGAAGCGCCCCCAAAAGCGGGCTCCAGCTGCGCTGTCGAACGGGAGCAAGCTCCCTCGCCACAAGTGTCCGGCTCCACATTAAAGCGCTCGTGCAGCGCCTACAGAATTTGAGGTTTTTGAAATGAATGTTTTGATCATTGGCAGCGGTGGCCGTGAACACGCCCTGGCCTGGAAAGTTGCCCAGGACCCACGTGTCCAGAAAGTTTTCGTCGCCCCCGGCAACGCCGGTACCGCCATTGAAGCCAAGTGCGAAAACGTCGCCATCGACGTGTTGGCCCTTGAGCAACTGGCGGACTTTGCCGAGAAAAACGTTTCCCTGACCATCGTCGGCCCGGAAGTGCCCTTGGTAGCTGGCGTTGTGGACCTGTTCCGCAGCCGCGGCCTGGACTGCTTCGGCCCAACCGCCGGCGCTGCCCAGCTGGAAGGCTCGAAAGCCTTCACCAAGGATTTCCTGGCGCGCCACAAGATCCCGACCGCCGACTACCAGAACTTCACCGAGATCGAGCCGGCCCTGGCCTACCTGCGTGAAGTCGGTGCACCGATCGTGATCAAGGCCGACGGCCTGGCCGCCGGTAAAGGCGTGATCGTCGCAATGACCCTGGCTGAAGCCGAAGACGCCGTGCGCGACATGCTCGCCGGCAACGCTTTCGGTGAAGCCGGTTCGCGCGTGGTGATCGAAGAATTCCTCGACGGCGAAGAAGCCAGCTTCATCGTGATGGTCGACGGCAAGAACGTACTGCCGATGGCCACCAGCCAGGACCACAAACGTGTGGGTGACGGCGACAGCGGCCCGAACACCGGCGGCATGGGCGCTTACTCCCCTGCTCCGGTAGTGACTGCCGAAGTGCACAAGCGCGTGATGGACCTGGTCATCTGGCCAACCGTGCGCGGCATGGCCGATGAAGGCAATGTATACACCGGTTTCCTGTACGCCGGCTTGATGATCGACAAGGCCGGCAATCCGAAAGTCATCGAGTTCAACTGCCGCTTCGGCGACCCGGAAACCCAACCGGTGATGCTGCGCCTGCAATCGAGCCTGGTGCTGTTGGTTGAAGCTGCGCTGGCCCAGGCCCTGGACAAGGTCGAAGCCCAGTGGGACCCGCGCCCGAGCGTCGGCATCGTGCTGGCCGCCGGCGGCTACCCGGCCGACTACGCCAAGGGCGATGTGATTGAAGGTCTGGACGCGGCTGCTACGCTGGAAGGCAAGGTGTTCCACGCGGGCACCGCGCTCAAGGATGGCAAGGTCGTCACCGCCGGTGGTCGCGTACTGTGCGCAACCGCCATGGGCAGCAGCGTAGATGCCGCTCAGCAACAGGCTTACAAGCTGGCGGCGAAGATCGACTGGAAAGGCTGCTTCTACCGCACCGACATTGGCTACCGCGCCATTGCCCGTGAGCGTGGCGAAAGTCAGTAAACAGCTATCCGTTCGGTTAGGCAGGGGCCTCTGGCCCTTGCCCTACGCTTGTGGCCCCGCGCATAGTTATACCCATGCATCAACCTACGAAGGGATTTCGCCGTGCGCTGGCTCAGGATCGCCATAGGTTTCACTGTCAGTCTGCTGACCTTGCTCTGCTTGCTCCCGGCCCAGGCCGCCGCACAAGGCAGTGGCTGGGCAGTATTGCTTGATGAACAGGCCGATCTGCAACTGAGCGACATCCGCTCGCCCCGCTACATCAATCAATTCAGCCCCATCGAACTGGACCGGATTACCGCCGCGCAACCGGACGGTGCGTTGTGGGTACGCTTCAGGCTGCAACCCGGCAAACACGAGCAAGTGCTGCGGGTATTCGCCCCTGACCTGTCACACCTGAACCTGTATGTACTCGACGGCGACACCCTGGTGGAGCAGGAAGCTACCGGCACCCGCCAGCCCCAGGCCAAGCGCCCGCTGCCCAGCAGCGACTTCATGCTGCCGATGCCGCAAAGCCAGAAGCCGCTGGACGTGTACCTGCGCATGGTCTCGGAACACGAGCTGCGCCCCTACATCACCCTTGAGCCGGCCGTGCTGGCTGCGGCCAACCAGAACCAGACGCTGATCTACGGGCTGCTGTTCGGTTGCCTGGTGATGCTGATCCTGCACAACCTCACCCGCTACGCCTACCATCGCTCCCGCAGCAGCCTGTGGCTCGCCGCCTGCGAATTGCTGTTGCTGCTGAGCCTTGCGCTGCTGCTCAACGTGCTGGGCCCGTGGTTGCCGAACTGGCACGCGGTACAAACCCCCGGTGCCTACCTCGCCCTGCTGCTGACCGCGCCATGCGGGCTGATGTTTGCCTACCGCTTCTTTGCGCCACTGGGCCCGCATCCGCTGAACAAGCTGTTGATGGCCGACATCCTGCTGATCGTCCTGACCGGCCTGTTGCTGCTGTTCGTCAACACCTTGCCCCTGAACATCATCACCTACGCCCTGGTGGCGCTGGCCGGCCTGAGCATGTTGTTCGTCTCGGCCTATCACTGGCAAAAGGGCTACCGCCCAGCGCGCCTGTTCATGCTGGCGATGGTGATCTTCAACATCGGCACGCTGATTATTCTCCCGGCCTTGCTGGGCCTGACGCTGGTGCCGCCACAAGGCTTGATCATCACCCTGCTCGGCTTTATCTGCCTCAGTGGCCTGTTGATGAGCCTGGCCCTGGGCGAACGCCAGCGCGCCATCACCGAAGACAACTTCAGCCTCAGCCGCGACCTGGCGGCCAGCAACGCCGAAATCGCCGCCAAGGCCGAATTCCTGGCGAAGATCAGCCACGAAATCCGCACCCCCATGAACGGCGTGCTGGGCATGACCGAACTGCTGCTGGGCACCCCGCTTTCAGTCAAGCAACGCGACTACGTGCAAACCATCCACAGCGCCGGCAACGAACTGCTCACCCTGATCAACGAGATTCTCGACATCTCCAAGCTGGAATCCGGGCAGATCGAATTGGACGATGTGCAGTTCGACCTCAACGCGCTGATCGAAGACTGCCTGAGTATTTTCCGCGCCAAGGCCGAGCAGCAGAACGTCGAGCTGATCAGCTTTATCCAGCCCCAGGTACCCCGGGTGATCAGCGGCGACCCGACGCGGCTGCGCCAGGCACTGTTGAGCCTGCTGGAAAATGCCCTGCAAAAAACCGATGAAGGCGAAGTACTGATCGTCGTCGCACTGGACGAGCGCAGCAGCAAACCGCGCCTGCGCATTGCCGTGCAAGACAGCGGCCTGCCGATGGAACCCGCCGAGCGCGACGCCCTGCTGCACAGCGAGTTGCACAGCAAGAACTTCCTCTCTGCCACCCGCCTGAGCGGCCATCTGGGCCTGGTCATTGCCCGCCAGCTGATCCTGTTGATGAACGGCGAATTCGGCATCAAGAGTGGCAGCCAGCAAGGCAGCACCCTGTGGCTGACCTTGCCGCTGGACCCGGAACGCCTGGAGCACCCGACCTCCGACCTCGACGGCCCGCTCAAGGGCGCGCGCGTGCTGGTGGTGGACGACAACGACACCTGCCGCAAAGTGCTGGTGCAGCAATGCACGGCCTGGGGCCTGAACGTGAGTGCGGTGCCTTCGGGCAAGGAAGCCCTGGCGCTGCTGCGCACCAAGGCGCACCTGCGGGACTATTTTGACGTGGTGCTGCTGGACCAGAACATGCCCGGCATGACCGGCATGCAACTGGCGGCGAAGATCAAGGAAGACCCGAGCCTGAACCACGACATCCTGCTGATCATGCTCACCGGCATCAGCAATGCGCCGAGCAAGATCATCGCGCGCAACTGCGGGATCAAGCGCATCCTCGCCAAACCCGTGGCCGGCTATACCCTCAAGACCACCCTTGCCGATGAATTGACCCAGCGCAGCAAGGGCTCCGTGCAACCACGCCAGCCGGCGATCAGCGCGCCGGCCCCGGTGACCGTGCCAAGTGATTTCCGGATCCTGGTGGCGGAGGACAACAGCATCTCCACCAAGGTGATTCGCGGCATGCTCGGCAAGCTCAACCTGCTGCCGGACACCGCCAGCAACGGCGAAGAAGCCCTGCAGGCAATGAAGGCCCAGCGCTACGACCTGGTGTTGATGGACTGTGAAATGCCGATCCTCGACGGCTTCTCCGCGACCCAGCAACTGCGCGCGTGGGAAGTCAGCAACCAGCGGATTCGTACGCCAATCGTGGCACTCACCGCGCACATTCTTTCGGAACATAAAGAGCGTGCACGCCAGGCCGGGATGGACGGGCACATGGCCAAGCCGGTGGAGTTGTCGCAATTGCGCGAGTTGGTGGAGTACTGGGTGGCACAGCGCCAACAGCGGCCAGAGCACGCACCTACCTGACCTGAAATACGCTCTCCCTGTGGGAGCTGGCTTGCCTGCGATAGCGGTGCATCAGACACCTGATTTTTTGGCTGATACACCGTCATCGCAGGCAAGCCAGCTCCCACATTTGTTCCGTGGCGCCTGATAGACTCCCCACTCGTCCCCGCCGCGAGCCGCGCCCATGCTCCATGTGCTATTCAGCGTTTACCTGAAGATGCTGGTGCTCTACAGCCCCTTCTTCGTGCTCTCCTGCTTTATCAGCCTGACTCGCGGTTACTCCAGCAAGGAGCGGCGGCGCCTGGCCTGGAAAGTGGCCCTCGCCACCCTGGTATCGAGCGTGTTGCTCTACCTGTTCGGCCGGGTGATTTTCAGTGTGTTCGGCATCACCGTCGACGCCTTCCGCATCGGCGCCGGCAGTGTGCTGTTCATCTCGGCCCTGGGCATGGCCCAGGGCAAGTCGGCGGTGCAGACCGACAACGTGCAGCAGGACGTGACCATCGTGCCGCTGACCATTCCCCTGACCGTCGGCCCCGGCACCATCGGTGCGCTGCTGGTGATGGGCGTCAGCCAGCCGCACTGGGACGACAAGATCACCGCGATCCTCAGTATCGCCCTGGCCAGCCTGACGGTGGGCGTGGTGCTGTACCTGTCCAACCGTATCGAACGCATCCTCGGCGACCAGGGCTTGCAGATTGTCAGCCGGTTGATGGGGCTGTTCGTGTGCGCCCTGGCCGCACAAATCATCTTCACCGGTGTACGCGGTTACCTGGTGCCGTAGATCAAATCCTGTAGTTGGCGATAGCCAGGCGGACCTTGTCCCCTGCGCTGTCCCGCAGCAGTTGAATCGTGTCTTCGTTGACCACCGAGCTGTTCAGCACCAGGCACGTGCGGCCACTGAAGGCCTCGACGGATGCACTGTCCCACTCCAGAAACGGTATGCCCAGTTGCTTGCTGACGCCGTGGGAGCTGTACGTCACCAGCACCATCGAAACTTCCCCGGCGATTTCCGAGCAGGACGCCAAGCCGAAATCGCCACCGTCACGCGTGGTGGTATTTCGCTTGAATAACTCAAATGAGGCCGGGAGCTGCTTCAAGGCTTCAACCGCCTCCGCCACCCGTTTGGGCAATACACTGATCAGCGGCCCCGATAGAAACGTCGAGGCCACGGTGGCCGCCATCAGGTTCAGCGCCGCCAGCTGTACCGACAGCCCCTTGCGAGAGGTGTACACCCGCTCGAAACTGCTCCTGACCGGCATCCAGCCGAGGCTGCTCATGACCTTGATGAATTCGTTGTACCAGGCCTCTGTGCCCCGGGCGACCCGCAGCACATCGCTGACGTAGCTGCTCGCCAGCAAATAGCTTTTGCGGGTGTACTCCTTGTTGAGGCTGGTCATGCCTTGCACAAACGACATGACGCTGTTGTTCACCACCGCCGCGTCCAGCTCATCATCCGCCTCGGGCTTCACCGGCGCGCTCAACCCCGACGCCAGGCCGGGCGCGCCCGGAAGCCGGTAAGCGGCAATCAGCTTCCTCCTTTTTGCGCTGTTGATCCGTTTGTTGTTTCGCTCCATAGCCATTTCTCCATAACCCCCAACATGGGGCTCAACGCCAACACTAGTCGACTTGCCGGGGATTTTGAGCTGCTGGAAATTGACCACGGGACGCGCCACGACCCGCAGGAAAAATCACTGCAGGCGGCGCAGCTGAGTAAACGCTGGGGATGAGGCGGCGGCACACAAAAGCGCCGTGCTTTTCTTCAAGCCGTAGAGAAAGGTATGACTTGAGCCGATGCAAAAAAACCTCGGCAAGCAGACCTTTCCGGCATCAATGACTGACGTTTCAAGGCGGCCCCATGGCGGGGCCGCCGTTGTTTTCAGGAGGCGGGTTTCTCGCCGTACCAACGTGGCGTGTAGACCCACTCGCCACCACCTGCCCGCGCAAAGACGCAGGTGGTGGACGAACCGATCAGCACCATGGTGCGCATGTCCACCTGCTCCGGCGTCAGTTGCCCCAGGGTGGTGACTCGCAGGGTCTGGCCCGGGCGACCGATGTCACGGCCCAAGACCACCGGTGTTTCAGGCGTGCGGTGCTGCGCGACGATTTCCAGGGCGCGTCCCAACTGCCAGGGCCGCGCACGGGAGATCGGGTTATAGAACGCCAGCGCCAGGTCGGCCTGGGACGCCAGGTCCAGGCGCTTCTCGATGATCGACCAGGGTTTGAGGTTGTCCGACAGTGACATCACACAGAAGTCATGCCCCAGCGGTGCACCTGCCTGGGCCGCCGTGGCGAGGGATGCCGACACGCCCGGCAAAATCTCCAGGTCGACCTGATGCCAGGCCGGGTCGCCGGACTCGTGCAAGGCTTCGATCACCGCAGCGGCCATGGCAAATACACCGGGGTCACCCGAAGACACCACCACCACCGAACGCCCCTGCGCCGCCAGCTCAAAGGCATGACGCGCGCGCTGCATCTCTTCGCGATTGTCGGTGCAATGCTGGATCTGGTCCGCGCGGAACGGCCCGGCCATGCGCACATAGGTTTCGTAACCCAGCACGTCGGTACAGCGGGCCAGCTCGGCTTTTACTGCCGGTACCATCAGTTCGGCAGCGCCGGGGCCCAGACCGATCACCGCGAGGCGGCCACGGGGACGACCGATCAGGGACAGGTCCAGAGGGGCCTCGGCCACCGTGATCGCGATGTCCGCCTGAGGCGCCAGATCGGCGAAGCGCAATGGCACGCCCAGCTCCAACGCCGCTTCGTGCAATGACGAATCGGCCATCTCCGTTTCAGCCGCCAGCAGGCAAGCCAGGGACTGCACGGCGAGCCCGGCATCCTGCAACGCCGCACGAATTCGCCCGGCCAGTTGCGGCCCCGGCTGGCAGGTAACCAACACCGTCTTCGGATAAATCAGCAACTCATTGGCCGCAGGTGTGCGCTCGGCACTGCCGACGTGAATCGCCAGGCGCGCCTGTTGATCCTGGGGCAAGTTGGCCTGATCCAGCCACGGCGCCGCGCCTTCAATGCGTACTGATTCGCCAGCCAGCAAATCCGAGACAAAGCGTTTGCCCAGTTCCAGATCCCCCAGCTGATAACCATGGGGCGGGTTAAGCAGGCAGGTACCAAAACGCAGCTCGCCACTGGTGGTGATCGCGGCGGCAACGTCCAGGGCAGCGGCGATTTCCCGCGCCATCACGTTTACACCACCGAGGCCACCGAGCAACGGCACCACCGCGCTGCCGTCTTCGGCGACGGCCAGTACAGCAGGCTCGACGCCCTTCTCCAGCAACAGCGGCGCCAGGGTGCGGATCACAATCCCGGCGGCGCACAGGGCGATGATCGGCGTGCCCTGTTGATACAACTGGCGCACGCTGGCGCCGAATTCGTTATAGGCCTGATCTGCACCCTCGACCCGCCCGGCCAGGCCGTGGATCAGCGCGTCGGGATACACCTGCTGGATAGCGCGGGCCGTGGCGAGGCTGCCCTGCCCCAGGATGACAATCGCGGGAGCCGTCATCAGCCTTGCCACCTTTCACCGGGAACGATGATCAGCGAGAAATACGGCGAGGACGTCGGATCGACCTGATCCAGGGCGACGATTTTCTGATTGGCCATGGTCGCGCGCTCGACGTACAACGCCCGGCTCGCCAATCCCAATTCTTCCAGTACCTGACGCACCTTGGTGAAGTTGCGCCCCAGCTTCATGATAACCGCCGCGTCGGCATCCGCCAGGCGACGCTTGAGTTCGTCATGGGGCAGCACGCCGGAAAGCACCGACAGGCTCTGGTTGCGATACACCAACGGTGCGCCCAGTACAGAGGCGCCACCGAGCATCGAGCACACACCCGGGATCACCTGGGCTTCGTAGCGCTCGGCCAGGCGGTCGTGCAAATACATGTAGGAGCCGTAGAAGAACGGGTCGCCTTCACAGATCACCGCCACATCGCGCCCCGCGTCCAGGTGTGCCGCAACGTCGACACTGGCGGTGTCGTAGAAATCGCTGATCACTTGCTCGTAGGACAGCGGCGCCGGCAACACTTCAGTGGTGACCGGGTACACCAGCGGCATCAGGGTTTGCTGGGGCACCAAATGGTCTTCGATGATGCCGAAGGCGTTGCCCTTCTTGCCCTTGGCCACGAAGTACGCCACCACCGGCGATTCGCGCAGCAGGCGCAGGGCTTTGAGGGTAATCAGTTCCGGATCGCCGGGGCCTACGCCCAGGCCGATCAAACGTCCGCGTGCCGGCATCATTCGACCTCCGTGGCCAAGGCGTTGACCGCGGCGGCGGCCATCGCACTGCCGCCGAGGCGGCCCTGCATGATCACGAACGGTACGCCGCGGCTGTCTGCCGCCAGCATCGCCTTGGATTCGGCGGCGCCGACAAAGCCCACCGGGAACCCGAGGATCAGTGCAGGTTTTGGCGCGCCGGCGTCGAGCATTTCCAGCAGGTAAAACAGCGCTGTCGGCGCATTGCCGATCACCACCACACTGCCTTCCAGGTGCGGGCGCCACAGCTCCAGGGCGGCGGCGGAACGGGTGTTGCCCAGCTCGCGGGCCAACTCCGGCACGCTGTCGTCGCGCAGGGTGCAGATCACCTGATTGTTGGCCGGCAGGCGCGTACGGGTCACGCCTTCGGAGACCATCCGCGCATCACACAGGATCGGCGCGCCAGCGGCCAGGGCTTCGCGCCCGGCCTTGCCGGCACCTTCGGAAAATTGCAGGCCGTCGATGGCGTCGACCATGCCGCAGGCATGAATCACCCGCACCGCGAGTTTTTCCAGGTCGGCAGGGATGCGATCAAGCCGGGCTTCTGCGCGAATGATCGCGAAGGAGTTGCGATAGATCTCCTGACCGTCGCGGATGTAATCAATCATCGGTGTTGCTCCGTGGGTGAGCGCGCAACAAGGCGCCCGCCGCTTCAATAGAAAGAGTGCGCGCGTGCAGGCGGCCGAAACCGGGCAGGCCTGCGTCGCGAAAATAGAGGTCGTAGTGGCCGGGACTTACCGCCAGCAGGGTGACCGGCGCGGTGTGTGCGGCCGCGCAGGAACGCGGGCAGCCGGACAGGTGCACGCTGTGGCCGGGCGCTAGCGCGGCCAGTTGCACGGCGTCGGCCTTGGTGTCGGACAGGCCTTTGGCGCAACCGCCGGCGCCGGTGCAGGCGATCATCCGTGCGAGGGGTTGGTCCACCGAACACAAAAAGCCAAGCTGTTCGAGGCGTTCGGTGACAGCCGCCGCATCCTGGATATTGGGCAGCAGCAGGCCTTGCCATGGCGTGACACGCAAGGTGGCGTCGCCATGGTCGACGGCCAGTTGCGCAGCGCCCCTGAGCATCGCCGAATCCAGGCGGCCCAAGGGTGCGACGGCGGCGACGTAGACCTGGTTTTTTTGGCGCTGTGGATAACTTCCCAGGTGCAGCGGCGCGGAGTTGGAGTGCCTTGAAAAGCCATCAACCGGCTGCAATGGCATATTCAGCTGCCGCAAAAAGTTATCCACAGCGGTTTCAGCCAGCAGATGGCGCATACGGGTCTGATCAGGCCGGGCCAGTTCAAGGAACCGTTCCAGCACCGCCACCACCAGTGCATGCCCTTGCGCCAAAGGTACCGCCGCCAAGGGCGCTTCCCGCGCCGGGCAGCCTGCCAGGCCGAATGCCAACAGCGTGTTGCCATTGGCATCGAAGGCTGACAGCCACAGGTCGTGATGATGCTCGAGCATCGCCAGGGCTTCACCGCCGTCCAGTTGCACGGCGAACTTGGCCGACAGCTCATGGAAACGCGGGTGGGTTTCCAGGGTGGTGAGGATCTGGTCGGCCAACGGTCGGGTATCGAACAGCATCTCGCGGTCAATGCCGGCACTGGGGCTGAGCATCAGGTTGCGCACATCATCACCGGCGGCACGCTTGGGGCCCAGGTCGGCGGCCAGCAAGGCGGCGATCAATGCATCCTGTTCGGCGCCGATCCCGCGAATCTGCAGGTTGGCGCGGTTGGTCGCCTCGATCACCCCGCCGGCATGGGCCTGGGCGGCGTCGGCCACGGCAAACGCCTGCTCGGCACGGATCAAACCGCCCGCCAGTTTGATGCGGCAAATCCCGCCATCCAACGCCTGGACAATACGCAGCAACCCCGGACAGGCCGAGGGGCGCAAGGTATTGGACGGTGGTATTGGTTTCACGGGGCTACCGGTTCACGGGTAAAGGCGCGGTATTATGCCTGCTTTGTCCGGCGGCATGAAAAGCCTGCCCGTCGGATGTCGTTCAAGGAATTCATATGTCGCCCTGGCTGACGGTAGTAGGCATCGGTGAAGACGGCTTCAAGGGCCTGGGCAGAAACGCCCGGCACGCCCTGTTGCGCGCCTCGCGCATTATTGGCGGGCAACGCCAGCTGGACTTGTTGCCGGTGTGCATCCGTGGCGAACGCCAGGTGTGGCCCAGCCCGTTTTCCCTGGAGCCGGTGCTGGCCAGGCGTGGTGAAGCGGTGTGCGTGCTGGCCAGCGGCGACCCGATGTTCTATGGCGTGGGTGCGAGCCTGGCGCGGCAGGTGCCGGCCGATGAGCTGCTGATTCTGCCGGCGCCCTCTTCCGTGTCCCTGGCGGCGGCGCGCCTGGGCTGGCCGTTGCAAGAGGTAGTGACGCTGTCGGTGGTTGCCCGGCCGATGGCGGCGCTGAATGCGCATCTGGCCAACGGCGTGCGTTTGCTGGTGCTGAGCAATGACGGCCAGAGCCCGGCGGCGATTGCCACACAATTGGCCGAGCGCGGGTTTGGCGCAAGTCGCCTGAGTGTGTTTGAACACCTCGGCGGGCCGGATGAGCGGCGCATCGACGGCATCGCCCGGGATTGGCCTGGCGAACCGATTGCCGCGTTGAATCTGCTGGCCATCGACTGCGTGGCCGACGCCAACACAGCGCGCCTGTCACGCCTGGCAGGGCTGCCGGACTCGGCCTTCAGGCACGACGGCCAACTGACCAAGCGCGACGTGCGCGCCATGACCCTCGCCCGCCTCGCGCCGATGCCCGGCGAACTGCTGTGGGACGTGGGCGCGGGCAGCGGCTCCATCGGGATCGAATGGATGCGCGCCCACCCCAGCTGCCGCGCCCTGGCCATCGAGGCCGATGAAGGCCGGCAACTGTTGATCGAACATAACCGTGATGCCCTTGGCGTCCCCGGCCTGCAACTGATTCGCGGCACCGCGCCCCACGCCCTGAACGGGCTGGAAGCGCCGGACGCCATCTTCATCGGCGGCGGCGTCACCCGCGACGGCGTGCTCGACACTTGCTGGCAACACCTGCGCCCGGGCGGCCGGCTGTTGGCCAACGCCGTGACCCTGCAAAGTGAAATGACCCTGATGGCCTGGCGCGAACAACACGGCGGCGAGCTGACCCGCATTCATGTGGCCCAGGCCCAGCCACTGGGGGGCTTTGATACCTGGCGCCAGGCGCTGCCGATCACCCTGCTGGAAGTGATCAAGCCGCTATGAAACGCATCCTGCTGTTGGGCGGCGTGACGGAAGCCCTGGCCATCGCCCGCACACTGGGGCCCGAACATATCTACAGCCTGGCGGGTGTTGGCCGCGTTCCCACCGACCTTACGTGCCAGGTGCGCGTCGGTGGCTATGGCGGCGCGGAAGGTTTGGCGCAGTTCATTCGCGATGAAGGTATCGAGCTGGTGCTGGACGCGACCCATCCGTATGCCGCACAGATCAGCGCCAATGCCGCCCGTGCTGCGGGTGTGTGTGGCATTCCCTGCTGGGCCCTGCGCCGCCCGGCGTGGCAGCCACAGGCCGGTGATGACTGGCGCGAAGTCAGTGACTGGGCGGAGTTGATTGAAGCCCTGAAACCCTTCAAGCGACCACTGTTCACGCTGGGCCGTGAACCGTTGCAACACCTCGACGAAATCCCCGCCGAGCAGTTCTGGACGCTGCGCGCACTGGATGTGTACCCCGGCAATGAACGCTGCGAAGTGATCGGCGCCCGTGGGCCGTTTTTGATCGAGGATGAGCGGGCATTGTTTGAGCGACGGCAGATTGATGTGCTGATCAGCAAGAACAGCGGCAGCACGGCTACCGAGCCGAAGCTGGAAGTGGCACGGGAGCGGGGGGTGCCGGTGTTGGTGTTGAGGCGGCCGGTGTTGGTGGCGGTGGATCAGGAGCTTTTGTCGCCCGCAGAAACAATCGAGTTATTGGCAGATTTCATTCGATAGATCAGGATCATCGCCCACCTCTATCAACTCTATTTGTGACTAAAGGGACGGCGATGAATCCACAACATGAAGTGCTACACTCCAGAAACAGTTCAAGCCAGACTCAATTCTATTCAGGAGCTGACATGATAGACGTCAAAGAAGCCGTGCAAGTTGCCAAGGCAGCAGCCAATGACTTTCTCGGCCAGGAAACAGTGCTTCAGGACTTGATGCTTGAGGAAGTCGAGTTAAACCCAGGCGACAAAACGTGGGCAATAACACTTGGCTTCAATGTTCCAGCCCCTGATAAATATCAACGATTAGGCGCATCTTTAGCGGGACAAATGTACGCAAGAAAATATAAAACATTCTTCATTGACTCGGAGACTGGCGAGTTCCGCTCCATGAAGATCCGCGAAGTATGATCGAAACATATATCCGGCAATATCGAAGAAAAGGAATCATAGTCGACACTAACCTGCTGCTCTTGGCACTGATCGGAGGCACACCCAGTATTGCAGGCTTCAAAAGAACAAGCGGGTACACCGCCAAAGATTACAAACTTCTGCTTAACGTGATTGATCAATTCGAAAAGCTTATTTCAACTCCTCATATACTTGCGGAAGTCAGCAACCTTACAAACGGGCTTTATGGGAGCAAGCTTCACGACTTCTACGCAACATTAAAAAAATCATTATCGACAGTCATTGAGATTCACTGCCCTGCTCTTGATATAAGTTGCGATTATGAGCTGTCGCCCTACGGACTTACCGACGTCGGTATTATCTGTGCAGCCAAAGATAATTATCTAGTTTTGACAGATGACCTAAGAGTCGCTGGATTTGCTCATCAGCACAGCGTAGATGTCGTGAACTTTAATCACATACGGGAAGCAAGCTGGGACGTTTAAAGGCGTCTCATGGGATCATTCCCACACATCAGCGCAGGAACGATCGATCATCGAAGTGTTAAATGCGTTTTCCGCCACCTTCGTGCACCCGATCAGCCAGTAACTCCGCCAGCTCGATCAACTGAGCGACGCCCAACAACTCCTCTCGCTTCGATCCTTCCAGGCTAAACGCCAAGTCGCAACTCAGCGCGTTGGCCGAGGCGAGTGTTTCAATGAGGTTGACCAACAGGTCTTCGGTGCTGATTCCGTCGGCTACGGTGAACAGCCGAAAGGGGGGATTGGGGGTAGGTTTAATCATTGTGAAGCTCCTAAGGGATGTGAAGCTGCCACTGATCGCCGCGACGCGATGGAAGGTGGCAGCTGTGCGCAGGTTCGCGGACCGGTCCCTAGGCAACCCGGCATACCCGAAGGTATCCCGCGCACAGCCACCATAGCGCCGCACAGTAGACGATAAAAAAGCGTCAACTGAAAGCAGACGATGGCGCTTAGCGCCTATAGGATCCGGGCCGCGACGCCCGACCACTGAGTTTGCAGTGGTGTTCGGAGACTAGAGATTGAGTTTCCCAAGGACAACCGCCAATCACTGTCGGAAATTTCTGTGGAGGGCCTCCACATTCGAATCGAACACAATCCAAACTGTGGGAGCTGGCTTGCCTGCGATAGCATCACCTCGTTCCAGCAGGAAGACCGAGTCGCCTGTATCGCAGGCAAGCCAGCTCCCACAGCATTCAGCTGTCGCACTAAACATCGCGGCCCATTTGAAAAAAATGGAAATCCTTGATTCCCGTCTATCCTCAAACCCAGCACTGCGACACCAAACCACACCGCCCCTTTTTACTTATCCTCCCCGATCAGGCTAAATACCCACCTGATCGCTTAACCCTACGGATTGTCCGCCATGGCCCGTCAACGCTTTGCAATTGCCTGGATAGCCTGCCTTGCAGTGCTGTTCAATGCGTTTGCCATGCCGCTGGCGGGTGCGATGCAGCAGGCGGATGACCCGGTCAAGCAACTGCTGTGGGGCAGTTTCTGCTCCTCCAATGCCAACAAGCTGACGGCCATTGCCCTGGGCAAGCTGGAGATTCCGGCGCCGCAGCAGGACGATCACTCCACCATGCAGCATTGCTGGTGCTGCTCGGGCTCGGCGCCATTAGTGGCGCTGCCGGGGCATTCACCAACACTGTATTTCGCAAGATTCGACGCGGTGCAAGACCTGCCGCCGCCGTCATTGCAATCCCCCACCCCGCGCCAGCAATGGCCGAGCCTTAACCCCCGCGCCTCTCCAACGGTCTGATTTCTTCGCAAGTGAACTGCGTTTAGAACCGTTCTGGAGAACTGCCATGCTCAAATCTTCCCTGCTTCTGGCTGCGTTGTTGCTGCCGGTGTGTGCTGCTGCCAATGCCGAAGACTTCAAGGTCGGCGAACTGGTGGTCAGCGAACCCTGGTCTCAGGAACTGCCGCCCAATGCGCCGACCGTCGCGGCGTATTTCGTGATTCATAACCAGGGCGAGCATGCGGATCGCTTGCTCAGCGTCGACACGCCCGTGGCCGCCAAGGCCGAACTGCATGAGCATGTGATGCAGGGCGATCTGATGAAGATGCAGCAAGTGACCAGCGTCGCGGTGCCGGCCAAAGGTGACCTGACGTTCGCGCCCATGGCCTACCACGTGATGCTGCTGGACCTGAAGGACCGCAGCATTTTGCGCGACGGCCAGCATTTTCCGCTGACCCTGAACTTTGAAAAGGCCGGGCCAGTGAAGGTGGAAGTGTCAGTGCAGAAGCAGCCGCCCATGGCCGGCCACGAACACATGCACGCCCAATAGATAAACCTTGATGGGCGCCCCACGCGCCAGGTTGTCCCCGCACCGCCGTAAGCCTGTAGGCCTTATGCGCGGCAGCTGGATCAGCCTGTTCGCCATGCTGATGATCTTTATCGGTCCGCTGATTTCCCAAGCGATGCCGATGGATCATCACGCCGGCATGTCGATGGAAATGTCCATGGACGCGCCGAGCTGCCATGGCGCCGCCAAGCCTGCGACCGATCACCACAAAGCACCCGACGAACACCACGTGCTCTGGGAAAAGTGCGGCTATTGCAGCCTGCTCTTCAGTTGCCCGGCGCTGCCTGGCAGCGTGTCGTTTGTCACCCTCGGCAGCCCGCCGCCCGCCAACGCCCTGACCCCCGCCCCACGCCTGGGCCATGCCCGGCAAACCGTGTTCCCCGGTGCCCGCAGCCGTGCCCCGCCCATCATCACGTAAGCACTTCACACCGTTACTTCACCCCGGCCGACTTTAGACAGACAGCCGCAGGCTGCTGGCCGTGTTGTTTACGAATGAATGATGGAATTTTTCATGTCCAGGTTTTCTGCTGACACCCGTTTGGGATGTACTCCCGTTTTCGCCGTTCTGTGTGGCGCGCTGCTGGTTCCTCAGGTCCACGCCGACGAGCCTGCCGACCAGAACGAACTGAGCCCGACGGTGATCACCGCCATTGCCCCCAGCTCACCACTGACCGTCGTCACCAACCCGAAAGACCCGCGCCAACCGGTGCCCGCCAGCGATGGCGGCGACTACCTCAAGACCATCCCCGGCTTCGCCCTGGTGCGCAACGGCGGCACCAACGGCGACCCGGTGCTGCGGGGCATGTTCGGCTCACGCCTGAACATCCTCACCAACGGCAGCATGATGCTCGGCGCCTGCCCCGGCCGGATGGACGCGCCCACCTCCTATATCTCACCGGAAACCTACGACAAGCTGACGGTGATCAAGGGCCCGCAAACCGTGCTCTGGGGCCCGGGTGCTTCAGCCGGCACGGTCCTGTTCGAGCGCGAGCCCGAGCAATTCGGCGAGCTGGGCACGCGGGTCAACGCCAGCATCCTGGCGGGCTCCAACGGGCGTTTCGACAAAGTCGTCGACGCAGCAGCCGGCGGGCCGCTGGGTTATGTGCGGGTGATCGGCAACCAGGCCCACGCCGATGACTACAAGGACGGCAACAACGACACCGTCGCCTCGCGCTACGACAAGTGGAACGGCGACGTGGCCGTGGGCTGGACCCCGGACGCCGACACCCTGCTGGAACTCACCGCCGGCCGTGGCGATGGCGAAGCCCGCTACGCCGGGCGTGGCATGGACGGTTCGCAGTTTTTGCGCGAGAGCCTCGGATTACGCTTCGAGAAATCGAACATCGGCGAGGTGCTGGATAAGGTCGAAGCGCAGGTCTACTACAACTACGCCGACCACGTGATGGACAACTACACCCTGCGCGTCCCGTCGGGCACCGGGATGATGGCCGGTCCCATGGCGGCCAACGTCGACCGCCGCACCCTCGGCGCCCGTATCAAGGCCACCTGGCGCTGGGCCGATGTGCAGTTGATCAGCGGCATTGATGCACAAACCAACGAACACCGCGAACGCAGCGCCATGGGCGTCGACACCTACAAGGACCTGCCCCGCAGCAAGGACGCCAACTTCCACAACTACGGGGTGTTCGGCGAACTGACCTGGTACGCCGCCGACCGCGACCGCCTGATCACCGGCGCCCGCGTCGACCGCGCCTCGGCCAAGGATTTCCGGCAAACCATCAGCTCCGGGATGATGAGCAGCCCCAACCCCACCGCCGGTAAAACCCGCGCCGATACGCTGCCGTCCGGCTTTGTGCGCTACGAGCACGATCTGGCGGACAGCCCTGCCACCCTGTACGCGGGGCTTGGGCATTCGGAGCGTTTCCCTGATTACTGGGAGCTGTTTTCTCCCGACACCGGGTCGGTCGGTTCCGTGAATGCCTTCGACGGTGTGAAGCCTGAAAAAACCACCCAGCTGGATTTTGGCCTGCAATACAAATCCGCCGATCTCGATGCCTGGGCCTCGGGCTACGTCGGCCAGGTACGTGATTTCATCCTGTTCGACTACCAGCCGGGAATGATGGGCACCACCTCCCAGGCGCGCAATGTGGACGCGCGAATCATGGGCGGTGAATTGGGCGCAGCCTACAAGCTGACCGCCAACTGGAAGGCCGATGCCACCTTCGCCTACGCCTGGGGCAAGAACACCAGCGACGGCAAACCGCTGCCGCAGATCCCGCCGCTGGATGCGCGCTTCGGGCTCACCTACAGCCAGGACGACTGGAGCGCCGGCGCCTTGTGGCGGGTGGTCGCGGCGCAAAACCGCATCGACCAGAACAAGGGCAACGTGGTGGGCAAGGACTTCGACAAAAGCTCGGGGTTTGGCGTGTTTTCGCTGAACGGGGCGTATCGCATCAACAAGAATTTCAAGGTCAGCACCGGCGTCGACAACCTGTTCGGCAAGGCGTACGCCGAGCACTTGAACCTGGCCGGCAACGCCGGGTTCGGCTACCCGGCCAATGACCCGCAAGCCATCAAGGAACCGGGGCGCACGCTCTGGACCAAGGTGGACATGAGCTTCTAAGCGCATCGCAGGCAAGCCAGCTCCCACAGTTGCAATGCATTCCCCTGTGGGAGCGGGCTTGCCCGCGATGGCGTCCTCGATAACACAAAAAATCCAAGCCTTTGCGGAGCACCCTGATGAACCCACCGAAGATTTCCTTCTACAACCTGGCCTGGCGCTGGCATTTCTACGCCGGGCTGTTTGTCGCGCCGTTCATGGTGCTGCTGGCCCTGACCGGCATCATCTACCTGTTCAAACCCCAACTCGACCCGCTGATGTACGGCAACCTGCTGACCGTGCACAGCGCCGAACACGCGCTGAGTGCCGACGAGCAACTGCAACGTGCCCAGGCTGCCTATCCACAAGGCAAGATCAGCAAGTACCTGCCACCTGCCGACGCCACCAGCAGCGCGCAATTCGTGATGCACAACGACGGGCGCGAAGTGACGGTATTCGTCGACCCGTATCGCGGCACCGTGCTCGGCGAACAGGACGCCAAGTACAACCTGCAAGCCATCGCCCGTGCGCTGCATGGTGAGTTGATGATCGGCACCGTCGGCGATCGCCTGGTGGAACTGGCCGCCGGCTGGGGTGTGATGCTGGTGATTTCGGGCGTGTATCTGTGGTGGCCGCGAGGCAAGTCGGCGGCGGGCATTCTGTGGCCACGGCTGGGCAGTCGCGGCCGCTTGTTCTGGCGCGATCTGCACGCGGTCGCCGGTTTCTGGGGCGCGGCGTTCCTGCTGGTGATGCTGCTCAGCGGCATGACCTGGACCGGCTTCTGGGGCAAGCAATACACCGAGCTGTGGAATAAATTCCCGGCGGCGATGTGGAACAACGTGCCGCAGTCCGACCAGCAGGCCCGCAGCCTCAACACCGCGAGCCAACAAACCGTGCCGTGGGCCATGGAAAACACGCCGATGCCGATGTCTGGCGAGCATGCCGAGCACATGAAGCACGCCGGCATGAGCCAGGGCCCGGCAGCCCCGAGTATCCGCCTGCAACAGGTGGTCGACCTCGCCAACTCACGCAAGGTCGAGCCCGGCTACAGCATCACCTTCCCCACCACTGCCGAAGGCGTGTTCACCCTCGCGGTGTTCGCCAACGACCCGCGCAATGACGCCACCCTGCATGTGGACCAATACTCCGGCAAGGTCCTGGCCGATGTGCGCTGGGAGCACTACAACAGCGTGGCGCGGGTTACCGAATCGGGCGTGATGCTGCACGAAGGCAAGATGTTTGGCGTGGTCAATCAGATCATCGTGCTGCTGATTTGCCTGATGATCCTGCTCAGCGCCGTCAGCGGTGTGGTGATCTGGTGGAAGCGTCGGCCACAGGGCAGCCTGGGGGTTCCACCGTTGCGCCATGACCTGCCGAAATGGAAAACCGCGATGGTGATCATGCTCGGGCTGGCGATTGTCTTTCCGCTGGTGGGCGCCTCGCTGATCGTGGTCTGGGCACTGGATCGCTTGGTGCTTTCACGGTGGTTTGGCCAACGTGAATCTGCCTCAGGTTCAGCGTGAAACAGACGAGATGCCCTACCTAGAGGCGTTATGTAGTCTTACGCGGGCTTTCGCCCACGCCGCACAAAGTGTTATATTGTAACACTTAATGTGTTCTCCCACTCGCCGCGCCCTGCGGCGAGTACCGTCTCGAAGAAGCGATTTATCGTCCGATGAACAAGTACCTTGCGTCCGGCCTGTGCCTGCTCGCCCTGCAAAACACTGCCCAGGCCCTGACGCTTCCCGCCAGTGCCGTCTCAGCCCCCGCCGTCGACGACGAGCGCGTCGACCTGAACACCCCGACCACGGCAGGTTCACGCCTGAACCTCACGGCCCTGCAAACCCCGGGCAGCGTTGAAAGCCAGACCGGCGAGCAGATTCGCGCACGGGGCGATGCCACGGTGCAGGACGCGATTTCCCGGGCCACCGGCATCAGCCGCACCGGCACGCCGGGCGACGGTGGTACCTCGTTGTCGGCACGCGGGTTCACCGGCCAGAGCTCGGTGCTGCAGTTGTACGACGGCGCGCGCATGTTCGATGGCGCGGGCACTTCCACCTTCCCGGTGGACACCTGGTCCGTTGAGCGGGTGGACGTACTGCGCGGCCCGGCCTCGGTGATGTACGGCCAGGGCGCCACCGGCGCGGTGATCAACACCATCGCGAAGAAACCCTTCGAGGGCGAGATCGAAAACCATATCCGCCTGGGCTACGGTTCTTATGACCGCCAGCAGCAAGCCCTCGACAGCGGCGGCTCGCTGACCGACACCCTGAGCTATCGCCTGAACATCAACCGCCTGCGCAGCAACGGTTTCATCGACCGCGGCGAGTCCGGCAGCGACTTCGTCAGCGGTGCCCTGCGCTGGCAGGCGGCGGACAACCTGAGCTTCACCCTGGCCTCCGACTACGGCGACCAGACCCCGCAAAACGACTACGGCACACCGCTGATCAACGGCCAGTTGCACAAGGGCCTGCGGGACAAGAACTACAACGTCAGCAACGATATCCAGCACTACAACGACCAGTGGACGCGCCTGACCAGCGAGTGGCAGATCAACGACAACGTCACCGCCACCAACGAACTGTCCTACCTGAAAAACCAGCGGCGCTGGCAGAACGCCGAGAGCTACAACTACGTCGACGGCGGCCTGGTGCGCCAGAGCTACCTGGGCATCAAGCACAACCAGGAACAGGTGGGCGACCGCCAGACCTTCACCTTCAAACACACGCTGTTCGGCCTCGACAGCCAGACGGTGACGGGGGTGGAGTACAACCGCATTCGCTTCCGCCTGGCCAGCAACTCGCCGTTCGATGATCTGACGAACGCCGGCCAACCGGTGGACATCAACCACCCGGTACCGCAGCCGTTTGAAAGCGCCAGCCCCTTCATTCCGCAGTCCGTCAGCACCACCAAACAGCTGGCTGCGTTCGCCGAAAACCGCCTGCAACTGACCGATAAACTGTCGCTGATCACCGGCGTGCGCCGCGATTACCTGCACATCGACAGTGACTCCCTGGTGGATGGCAGCGACTCCAACAAGACCTTTACCGGCAACAACTGGAAAGCCGGCCTGGTCTACGCGATCACCCCGGACACCTCGGTCTACGGCCAATACGCCACCAGCACTGACGGCGTTGGCAGCCTGATCACCCTGAGCCCGAGCCAGCAGCAGTTCGGCCTGTCCACCGCCAAGCAAACCGAGATCGGCCTCAAGCAGGCGTTCTGGGATTCCCGTGGTGAATGGACCCTGGCGGCCTACCACATCGTCAAAAAGAAACTGTTGGTGAGCGTTCCAGGCACCACCCTCAAGGAACAAGTCGGCCAGCAATCCTCCAACGGCCTGGAAGCCAGCCTCGACCTGCAACTGCCCAATGCCTGGCAACTGCAAGCCAACGCTGCGATCGTGCGGGCGCAGTACGACGACTTCGCCGAAGTGGTCAACGGCCAGTCCGTGTCCCGCGACGGCAACCGCCCCACCGACGTGCCGCGTCGCACCGCCAACCTGTGGCTGAGCAAGGCCATCACTGACGACGTGCGTGCCGGTGCGGGTGTGCGTTATGTAGACTCGCGTTTCGCCAACACCGCCAACACCAGCGAAGTGCCGAGCTACACCGTGGTCGACGCCAGCGTTTCATGGAAAGCCATGCGCAACACGACATTGGGCCTGCAATTGAATAACCTGTTCGACCGCACTTACGCCGTCAGCCAATACAACGACGGCCAGCAATGGATCCTGGGCGAGCCGCGCTCGTTCTTCGTGACGGCGGACTACACCTTCTAACTGAACGCAACACTGTCCAAATGTGGGAGCGGGCTTGCTCGCGAATGCGGTGTGTCAGGCACTGTATCTGTTACTGATCCACCGCTTTCGCGAGCAAGCCCGCTCCCACATTTGTCCTGTGTTGGACCTGAGAGTAAAGATGACCTCACTCAACCTCACCGCCCTCGCCTGGACCCCACCAGGCCACGAGCACTGTCATCACCAGTTCCAACTGCGTGACGCCAGCCTGCACGTGAACGCCGGTGAGTTCGTCGGGCTGATCGGGCCCAACGGCAGCGGCAAGACCAGCCTGCTGCGCTGCGCCTATCGGTTCAGCAAACCGGCTGACGGTGAGGTGCTGCTGGAACACCAGAACGTCTGGAAGCAATCCTCGAAGTGGTGCGCGCAACGCATTGCCGTGGTGCTCCAGGAGTTTCCCGACGCCTTCGGCCTGCGGGTGGATGAAGTGGTCGCCATGGGCCGCACACCGCACAAGGGCCTGTTCGACAGCGATACGCTTGAAGACCAGAACCTGATCCGCCAGGCCCTCGATAACGTCGGCCTGCTGGGCTTTGAAGACCACGCCTTCGCCACCCTCTCGGGCGGAGAAAAACAGCGGGTGATCCTCGCCCGCGCCCTGGCCCAGCAACCGCAACTGCTGATCCTCGACGAGCCGACCAACCACCTCGACCCACGCTACCAGCTGCAATTGCTGCAACTGGTCAAGCGCCTGAACATCGGCACCCTGGCCAGCATTCACGACCTGAACCTGGCCGCCGCGTTCTGTGATCGGCTGTACGTGATCAACCACGGGCGCATCGTCGCCAGCGGCACACCTCACGAAGTGCTGACCGCCGAATTGCTGCGCGAGGTGTTCGGCGTTGAAGCATTGATCGACACTCACCCCTTGTCCGGCTACCCCCGAATCACCTGGATAACCCAACCATGATCCTGCGCTCCCTGCTGTCTCTCGCGTTGCTGCTCGGCACTTCCCAGGCGTTCGCCGAAGCGACCCATTACCCGCTGAAAATCCAGAGCTGCAACCGCGAAGTGACCTTCGCCGAGGCACCAAAACACGCGGTCAGCCACGACATCAACATGACCCAGATGATGCTCGCCCTGGGCCTCAAGTCGCACATGGCCGGCTACAGCGGCGTGACCGGCTGGAAGTCGGTCACCCCGGAAATGGCGCAGATCCTCGACGGCCTGCCGGAACTGGCGAGCAAATACCCGTCGGTGGAAACCCTGCTCAACGCCAACGTCGACTTCTTCTTCGCCGGCTGGGACTACGGCATGCGCGTCGGTGGCGACCTCACCCCGCAAACCCTGCAACCGTTGGGCATCAACGTCTACGAGCTGACCGAGTCCTGTGCCTTCGTGATGAAGCGGCCGGCGGCCACCCTGGAAGACACCTATAACGACCTGCGCAACCTGGGCAAGATCTTCGATGTGCAGGACCGCGCCAATGCACTGATCGCGCAGATGCAGGCACAGGTCGCCCAAGTGCAGGAAAACCTGCCGGCCGACAAGCCCCGCGTGTTCCTCTACGACAGCGGCGAAGACCGCGCCATGACCTCCGGCCGCCTGGGCATGCCCCAGGCGCTGATCGACGCCGCCGGTGGGCGCAACATTCTCGATGACGTGGACGCCAGCTGGACCCGGGTCAACTGGGAAACCGTGGTGGAGCGCAACCCGCAGGTCATCGTGATCGTCGACTACAGCGAAATCACCGCCGAGCAAAAAGAGCAGTTCCTGCTGAACAACCCGGCGCTGCAATCGGTGGACGCGATCAAGAACCAGCGCTTTATCGTGATCCCCTACGTGCAGGCCACGCCGGGCATCGACAACGTACTGGCGGTTGAAACCCTGGCCAAGGGGTTTCACGGCGAATGATTACCCGTCGCTATGCCCTGCTGCTGAGTGCCCTTGGCGCGTTGTTGCTGATCTCATGCGTGGTCTCGCTGGGGTTCGGCTCGGCGCGGGTACCGGTGGACGTGGTGTGGCGGATCCTGCTGCATAAAGCCTTCGGCGTTGGCGAGGTGGACTGGAGCGCGGGGCAGGAACATATCGTGTGGCTGATCCGCGTGCCGCGCATGCTGCTCGGCGCGTTGGTAGGCGCCGGGCTGGCGTTGATCGGTGCGGTGTTGCAGGCCGTCACACGCAACCCGCTGGCGGATCCGCACCTGCTGGGCGTGACCTCCGGTGCCACCCTCGGCGCGGTGATCGTGGTGCTGCATGTGGGTGAAGTGATCGGCTTGCTGACCCTGCCCATCGCGGCGTTCATCGGTGCGTTGCTGAGCATGATCGTGGTGCTGGCGGTGGCCAGTCGCAACGGTCGGCTGGAGAGTGACCGCCTGCTGCTGTGCGGGGTGGCGGTGTCGTTCGTGATGATGGCGGTGGCCAATTTGCTGCTGTTCATGGGCGACCATCGCGCGGCCTCGGCGGTGATGTTCTGGATGCTCGGCGGCCTCGGGTTGGCGCGCTGGGAACTGCTGGCCATTCCCTTCGCCACGGTGTTGCTGGGGCTGGTGTTGCTGCTGGGGATGGCTCGCCCGTTGAACGCGCTGATGGCCGGCGAACAGACCGCCGTGACCCTGGGCCTGAACGCGCGCAATGTGCGGCTCAAGGTGTTCCTGATCGCCTCGCTGATGACCGGCGTGCTGGTGTCCATCAGCGGCTCCATCGGCTTTGTCGGGCTGATGGTGCCGCACATTGCCCGGCGCCTTGTAGGTGCCGAACACCGGCGTTTGCTGCCGGTGTGCGTGCTGTTGGGCAGTGTGTTCCTGGTGTGGGTGGATGTGGCGGCCCGCACAATGATTGCCCCCGAAGACCTGCCCATCGGCGTGGCCACGGCGGCCATTGGCGGGCTGTTTTTTATCGGGCTGATGCGGCGGCGTTAACCCCCCTGGTCGGCCTGCTTGAATGCATGCAACAAGCGCCGCGCCACCTGGCTGCGGGGTTGCCAGAAGCGATCGGTTTCCAGGATGGTCAGCTTGCCCGAGGTCGCCAACCGGCGGATCACCTCGCTGGGCTTGACCTTCACCACACCCGTGTCTTCGTCGATCCAGTCATCGCGCAGCAACTGGCTTTCGTCCGCGTGATAGCTGGGCTCATAGACAATCAACGCGCCGTGCACCGGGGTGAAGTAGTAACGCGCCCCCGCGATCTTGTCTTGGCGCAGCATCTCGATGAACCCGCGGATTTCCTTCTGGGCAATGAAGTTGTGGGCCAGGCCTTCTTCGTAGCGATCCGCCAGATGCTGGCGCTCGGTGTCGAGCTTGAACAACTGCTGGACGCCCATCACCTTGTAGCCCGCCGGGTAGCGGGTCGATGTGCCGGGGTAGCCGAGGTTCATGATGCCTTCGAACAATGCCTTGTAGGCCGGTGTGTCCGGCCGCAGTCCCACGGCCACCGAGGGGCCCGGGTCTGCCACCGGTTGCACGGCGATGAAGGTGTCGCTGTCGCCGTTGCCCAGCACCGCTCCCAGCCGCGCCTGGTGCTCCAGCGGCACAACCTGTTGCCATACCTGGCGCGCGGCATCGTCCGGGTGGGCGCACAACGGGCCCAGGGCCATGCGGGTATCGCGCACTGCCAGTGTCGTGGCCAGGCGCTTTATCCGGGGCAACAAGGCATCCCAGAACGGGCTGCTGTCGAGTACCCGCAGCTCGCCGGACTCCACCAGTTTCAACACATGGCTGTCGATGCTGCCACGACTGTTGAGGTGTTTCAGATACGCCGTCTGCCGGCGGCTGGAATCCCAGTCCGGGTCGATCCTCACCGCCTGGTACCGAAACAGTGAGCCGTCGGCACACGACACATGCAACGCCAGGAAACGCTCACTCTGTGCCACCCGCAAAAAGCTCAGCGCCGCCAGCACCACGGCCGGAGCCATCAGTTGCGCGTAGCCTTCGGCCTGGGGCAACTCGGGCGCAGCGCGCTGCGGGAGCCTCAGATACAGGCCTTGCAGGCTGTACCCGCTCGGCAACTGCCCGCGCAGGAACGCCCGGTCGAGGGCAAAGCCCAGGTCGTCGCCCTTGACCGGTGCGCAGGCGACAAAATGCCCATTGTCGGAGGACTTGAGAATCACCCCGAAGCTCAGTTCAGTGCGCCCATGGGCGTATTGATGACCATGGCGTGCCGCGTCGTCGGCATGCTTGAACACCGGGCCCAGCTGCCGATCCGCCACGGCATGGACCGCCGCCTGCGGCGCAACGTAGGCCAGGCCGGGCATCCAGCCCGGCGGCACACGCTGGGCAGTGCCCCACAACGGGCCGCCCTCCAGTACCTGCAAAGTCCCCACCCGCGCCAGCTGATTGACCAGCTCGGTGGGGCTCTTGCGGCCACTGCGCATCTGCTGCTCGATGGCATTGCTGTAAGGGTCGTGCAACGCCAGGCTGTTGGGGGCCAGGGAGGTTTCCAGGTGGCTGAGCAACTGCGTCGTTTCGTTGCGCTGGCCTGAGTCCAGCAAGCTGCGCTCGGCATCCTGGGTACTGAAGCCGATGAGTGAGCCGTCGGGCGTCAGCAGGTATTCGTGGGTCCACAGGTGACCCGACTTCAGGGCGGTCTCCAGTACTTTGGTCGAGAACAGGTTTTGATACACCGCGTTTTCTTCAGAGGGTAACCAGAACTCCAGCACCCGGGCGACACGTGACCGGTAACGCGCGACCATTTTCCAACCAGGGGCCAGCAGCGCCTGGCTGACGTCCAGGCCCGGCAGGATGACGTTCGGGTCGAAGTCTTCACTCAACACCGGCACCGCCAGGGTCGCGACAAACTTGCCGTTGCGCTGCAACACCAGCCCGCCTTGCAGCGTGTCGCGCTGTGTACCCAGCTGTTGGTGGGCGTAACGCACCGCATCGGCCTGGTTGCTGAACAGCGGGCTCAATGGGCGACGCATAAAGTTGGCGAAGGCGGTCCATGGGGCCTGGCTGACATCCAGTTTACCCGCCAACGCCCAGCATTCGCTCGGCACCAAAACGCTCAACCAGCTCAACTTCGCCACTTCGTTGACAAACCCGACCGCCGAGAGCTGCCCGCTGGCCATCAAGGTCTGCACGTCTTCATAGACCCCCGACGGCTGGCGGACCGGGTTGAACAGCGTCGATGCCACCGGCGTTTGTACCTGCAGCAGCGCCTGGTCCAGTGTCGAGATAAACACCGGCAAGCCCGTCAGTGCGCCTGTCTCCCGTTGGCGCTTGGCCTCGACGGTGGCACTGGCCAGATCCCCGGCCGAAATAAAATGCTGCGCCAGCCAGTGTTCGGCGGTGGTCAGCCCCTGTGGCATCCAGTTGCGCCGGTAAACCAAGGCGTGCAGTTGATAACCCGTGGGGTAAATGAACTCGCCTTCGTCATCCACGGCAAACACGGCGCTCAAGGCGAACAGCCCGGCCCTATCCCAGGCGGGTACAAGCTCGGAGCAGACAAAAGCGTCCTGATCGCGATGCTTGAGCATGAACCCGAAACCGGTTTGCGTCGGTGCTTCATGGTCCAGGCGCGTGTGCAGTGCCCGAGCCGCGTCAGCGGCACTGGCGCAGACCGGGCCATAGGCAATCTGCTCCGGACGTTCGCGCCGGGGTATCGGCAGGCGTGGCCGCCAGTGTTCGGCGATCAGCCCCGGCGCGCCCCACAAGGGGTTGGCCTGCACCACCCGCACGCTGCCGGCCGCCGCCACCTGGCTGATCCACTCCCGCGCCGTCAGCGTGCCGCTGGCCAGGTTGAGGGCCGTTGGGCTGCGATGGGGCAAGGGGTCGAGCGCCTTGAACAGGTTCGCCTGGGCGGCAGAGTCGATCAGGTCATACGCCAGCAAACAATCTTCGGCGCCCGACAGGTAGGCCACGGACACCTGTTGGCGATTGCGGATCAGCGTGTGCACGTCCAGGGCGCTGAACATCTGCGCCTCCAGGCAGGCATCGTCCCGCGACCAGCCCGGGCGCTGCAGGCGCTCGGGTTCCAGCAACGAAACCCCGCGGCTGGAACCGTACACGGCCTTCAGCATGTGACCGGGCGGGAGCAGTGAGCGGCCCTTGACGTCCTGGGGGTAGACAACGCCCAGGGCAAAGCGCCCGGCGTCGCTGGCCGGCAATGGCTCAGTGGCCACGTAGAGACCGTCCGGGCGCTGCAGGATATAGCCGCAGTATTCGCCCTCACGCCAGCTGCCGATTTGCCCGTGGGCATAGCGTGCCGCGTCTTCTACCTGGAGAAACCCGCGGCTCAGTTGCGGGCGGGGTGCCAGTGCGTAAGGTCGCCAGGTGTCGGCGACCAGCCCCGCCACATCCCACAACGTGCCCGGTTGCAACACCGACAGCGCCCCGGCGGCGGCGACCTTTTGGATCATCTCGTGGGGCGTCACGGTGGCGGCCCGCAGTTCATCCCCCAGCCCGTTGTCCGTCACCCGGCCATCGGGCAGCACCTGGTAGAGCTGGCTTTCCTCGGCCGAGCCGGAAGCGTCATAGGCCAGTTGAGCGCCGTCCGCCGTGCTGAGGTAGAAGGCCAGATTGCTCTCGGGGTGGATGCGCAGCGCGGCAATCCCCTGGGCAAAATCCGTGGTGTCGATAAAGCCCTCGTACAACCAGGGTTCGGCGCCGATGCCGGTGGCGTCCGGTGCGCTGCGGCAGTACCAGCCACGCAGGGCGAAGCCTGGCGGCAGGCTGGCATTGCCAAAAACATTCGCCAACACGAAAAGGGTTTCGCCGGCGGGTATCGGTGCGCAAGGCTCGCTGACCACATACTGCTCTGCACTCGAGTGCTTGAGGATGCAACCGACTCGCCGGCCATCCGCCGTTGCCTGCATACGGTCATGGGCATAACGGGCGGCGGTTGCCAGGTCAGTGAAAACCCAGCTCAGGGGCGTATCAATGGGGGCTGCGGCGGCGAAAGGCGTTTCGGGCTCCCAGGTGGCCGGGACCCGGCCCTGGACGTTGTACCAGGTCTCATCCTCCAGCAGCACCGTCAACTCACCGAGTTTTACCAGCTCTTTGATCAGCCCTTCACGCGTGCCGTCAAAACCTTGTACGCGGGCCACACCCTGGCCATCGCGTTCAACTTGTGCCAGGTACTCGCCGAATTCACGCTCGGCCCGAGAGCCGCTGACAGCGTATTTGATCAACGTACCGTTCGTTCCGCTGGTGTAAAGCACCTTGATCTGATCGGAAAAAACCAGCGTCATGTCGATTGCTTGAGTCGACGGTGTACTGACCAGGAACGCCAGCTGTCGCGAGGTTTTTTGAGGATAGTTGGCACGCACCTCGGCCAGGTCGTAGACAGGTCGATTGAACTCGCCAACCATTTGGTGCCCTTCAAGCTCGACCCGCGTCAGAGCGTTGTCGGTGGGCAATGCCCCGCCCCACAACGACAGCCACCTGTCAGGGTCTGACAGCCTGGAGGCCACAAACAGCCCATCGCTGCGCTTGAAGATGTAAGCCTGGAGAAAAGAGCCGTGGGGTGAACCCACCTTGTAATGCAGGTAGCGTGCGACATCATCGGCAGTGACGAAGGCAGGGCTCAGCGACGCATGGACTTTCGCGAAGGCGCGCCATTGCGCTCCTACCACTCCGGCCTTGTCCCATATCCGTCCGGGCTCAACCACCGTCAGCGTGCCCACGGCAGCCACTTGCCGGACAAACTCGGAAGGGCTCAAGGTAGCGTCCTTCAAGCGTCCGTCGAGATCCGCGCCGCGATTGGCGAACAGCTGGGACTGCGCCTGCGAGCCGGTGCAGTGGTACATCAGCAGCGCGCCGTCGTTGGCGCGCAAGTAAAAGTGCAAGCCCAGGTCGTCGGTCCCCGCCATCATCACCACGGCAGCCAACGCGGAAGCCGTGAAGAAGTTTTCCGCCAGCCACGACTCTTTCGCCACGGTCGGTTTCGCTTGCGGTGATAGGGAGCAGTAAATACCGAAGGTCAAAAACTCACTGTCCGCCTTGTGCACTTTTGGCAGTGACAACTTGCCACTGGTCAGCGCAAACGCTGCCTTGAGTTCATCCGACGGAAATTCGGCCACGTACTGGTTCGACGCGCTTTTGTACAGGTAGCCAAAGAGACTCTCCTGCCGTGCAAACCCCAGCGGCGGCAAGACTGATCGCACCGCGTCCTGCCACCGGCGGCTGACTTGGCTGGCGAGAGGCGCCAGTGCGTCCTGCCCGATTTGCGACAGGGTTTGATTGAGGGTCCACGGCGCCAGCAGTTGGCCAGGCTTTCCACCCAGCTCGGCGTTGGCAACGATGACCCGCAGGTAGCCGGCCCTGGCCGTCTGATTGATAAAGGCGATGTAGTCGTCGAAATCGGCCGCAGGCTTGGCCGCCATCAACTGGTTCAAGAAGCTGGCCTCAGTCGCAGAGCCGCTGCTTTCATACTGGATGAGCGAGCCATAGAACCCGGACAGGTAGTAACGGGTGCACAGCATGCGCACCTGGATGATGATGCGCAGGATATTGATGGGGAAAAAGCTGCGATCCAGGCGGCGCTGCGCGCCTGTCCAGTGCTGTATCTGCGCGGAGCGTCGGGTGCCATCCTCGCCGCGCGAACTGTACAGGGCGTGAACGCTGTGGCCCTCGTACGCCAGGAAATTCCTGTTGGCATCGACCTTGAGCAGGTCGCTCTGGAAATCGAATGCAGTGGCGGTGCCGGCCACCGGCACGCTTGGCAGGTACATCCCGTCATCACGCTTGAAAACCAGCCCGCCAAATACCGTCTCGCGCCGGTTGCCGATCTGTTGATGCGCCCAATGGGCGGCATCGTGATCGGTAACGAACGCCGGCCCCAGATGGGGAACCGGCCTGCGCGTGCTCGCCACTTGATCGTCTTGAATGTGAGTACTGTCCATGTTCATCGTCACTTGAGTGAAGTTAAGAAAACTGGCGCTGCCCCTGGGTTGCCGGGGGCACCAGGCAGGCTTCACTTTCAAGGGTTTGGCCGGACGCAGGCATTAGATAGTTAAGGCTCGGGGCGCCAGGCACCATCCGGGTGCGCCTGCACGCACAGCCTGCGTTGATTGGCGCCGCATTGGTGCATCGCCCACCCCCACAGCCCGGTCACGGCTCGCGCGCACCACGATTGCGCGCCCCGGCACAGCCTTTGCAATCACTCCCTCATCACATCATTGAGTCATGGAGATTGCACAATGAAGCGTCGCAGCTTGATCAAGGCTTTCACACTGTCGGCATCCATCGCCGCGATGGGCATGACCTGGACGGTACAGGCCGCCGAGACCATCAAGGTCGGCATCCTGCACTCGCTGTCCGGGACCATGGCGATCTCCGAGACCTCGCTCAAAGACATGGCGCTGATGACCATCGACGAGATCAACGCCAAGGGCGGCGTGAACGGCAAGATGCTTGAACCGGTAGTGGTGGACCCGGCTTCCAACTGGCCGCTGTTCGCTGAAAAGGGCCGCCAGTTGCTGACCCAGGACAAGGTCGCCGTGGTGTTCGGTTGCTGGACCTCGGTGTCGCGCAAATCGGTATTGCCGGTGTTCGAAGAACTCAATGGCCTACTGTTCTACCCGGTGCAATACGAAGGCGAAGAGATGTCGCCGAACGTGTTCTATACCGGTGCGGCGCCGAACCAGCAGGCGATCCCGGCGGTGGAATACCTGATGAGCGAAGAAGGCGGCGGCGCCAAGCGCTTCTTCCTGCTGGGCACCGACTACGTGTACCCGCGCACCACCAACAAGATCCTGCGTTCGTTCCTGCACTCCAAAGGCGTAGCGGATAAAGACATCGAAGAGGTCTACACCCCGTTCGGCCACAGCGATTACCAGACCATCGTGGCCAACATCAAAAAATTCTCGGCCGGTGGCAAGACCGCAGTGATCTCCACCGTGAACGGCGACTCCAACGTGCCGTTCTACAAAGAGCTGGCCAACCAGGGCCTGAAGGCTACCGACGTACCGGTCGTCGCCTTCTCCGTGGGTGAAGAAGAACTGCGCGGCATCGACACCAAGCCGCTGGTGGGCAACCTCGCCGCCTGGAACTACTTCCAGTCGGTGGAGAACCCGGTGAACAAGAAATTCGTCGCCGACTGGAAAGCCTACGCCAAGGCCCACAACCTGCCGGGCGCGGACAAAGCCGTGACCAACGACCCGATGGAAGCCACCTACGTGGGCATCCACATGTGGGCGCAGGCGGTGGAGAAAGCCAAGTCCACCGACGTCGACAAAGTGCGTGAAGCCATGGCCGGGCAGACCTTTGCCGCGCCGTCCGGCTTCACCCTGACCATGGACAAGACCAACCACCACCTGCACAAGCCGGTGATGATCGGCGAGATCCAGTCTGACGGGCAGTTCTCGGTGGTGTGGCAGACCCAGGAGCCGATTCGTGCCCAACCGTGGAGCCCGTATATCCCTGGCAATGACAAAAAGCCGGATTACGCCGTCAAGAGCAACTAAGACCGACTCGGTCTAAATGTGGGAGCGGGCTTGCTCGCGAAAGCGGTGTGTCAGTCGACGCATCCGAAACTGAGCCAGCGCTTTCGCGAGCAAGCCCGCTCCCACATTGTCTGTGCATGATCAGGACATTTTGTATGCCCACTGCCCTATACCGCTTCATCCTCGCCGCCCTGCTGTTGCTGCCCCTCGCCGCACACGCCAGCGACGCCGAAGACTTCATCAACGCCAACCCGATGCAACAAGCCAAGCTGCTCCAGGACTGGGCCGCCCAGCCCGACCCGGCGCGCATCGAGCTGGTGGACGCCCTGCAACAAGGCCAGATCAGCGTCAACGGGGAAACCAAGACCGTACGCCTGAACAACCGCCTGCGCGGCCTGATCGACAACGTGCAAGCCAGCCAGGAATTGCTCGCTGCCGACCCCAAGGTGCGCCTTGCCGCCGCCCAGACTCTGCAAAAAAGTGCACAACCTGCGCAGCTGAAATTCCTCGACCAGCAACTCGCCGGCGAAACCAATGATGACGTACACACAGCCCTCAGTCTCGCCCTGGCCAACCTGCAACTGGTAGACCCCGACCCGGCCGTGCGCCTGGCCGCCGTGCGCTTGCTCGGCGGCACCGGCGACCCGCTGGCCCGCACTCGCCTGGAAGCCCTGCTCGCTCCCGGCGTCGAAGCCGACGCCACGGTGCACACCGCCGCCGAGACCAGCCTGGCCCAGGTCAAACGCAAACTGATGGTGGGCGAGATTCTCGGCCAGGCCTTCAGCGGCATGTCCCTGGGCTCGATCCTGTTGCTGGCGGCGCTCGGCCTGGCGATCACCTTCGGCCTGCTCGGGGTGATCAACATGGCCCACGGCGAGATGCTGATGCTCGGCGCCTACTCCACCTATGTGGTGCAGTTGCTGATGCAGCGCTACGTGCCCCAGGCCATCGAGTTCTACCCGCTGATCGCGCTGCCGGTGGCGTTTTTTGTCACCGCCGCCATCGGCATGGCCCTGGAGCGCACGGTGATTCGTCACCTCTACGGCCGCCCGCTGGAAACCCTGCTCGCCACCTGGGGCATCAGCCTGATGCTGATCCAACTGGTGCGCCTGGTGTTCGGTGCGCAGAACGTTGAAGTGGCCAACCCCGAGTGGCTGTCCGGCGGGATCCAGGTGCTGCCCAACCTGGTGCTGCCGTACAACCGCATCGTGATCATCGCCTTCGCGCTGTTCGTGGTGGTGCTGACCTGGCTGCTGCTGAACAAGACGCGCCTGGGCCTCAACGTGCGCGCCGTCACCCAGAACCGCAACATGGCCGCCTGCTGCGGCGTGCCCACCGGACGCGTGGACATGCTCGCCTTTGGCCTCGGCTCCGGCATAGCGGGCCTCGGTGGCGTGGCCCTGAGCCAGATCGGCAACGTCGGCCCGGACCTCGGCCAGAGCTACATCATCGACTCGTTCCTGGTGGTGGTACTCGGCGGTGTCGGCCAGTTGGCCGGTAGCGTCATGGCCGCCTTCGGCCTGGGGATAGCCAACAAGATTCTTGAACCGCAGATCGGTGCCGTGCTCGGCAAGATCCTGATCCTCGCGCTGATCATTCTGTTCATCCAGAAACGCCCGCAAGGACTCTTCGCACTGAAAGGACGGGTGATCGACTGATGAACCAGCCATTGATGCTTACGGCCGCGCAAAAGGCCGGCCCCAAGGTGACCGTCGCGGTCGGTGCAGTGGTGCTGATCCTGCTGCTGGCGCTGCCGTTGTTCTCGCTGTTGTCACCGGAAAATCCGCTGCACGTTTCCGCCTATACCCTGACGTTGGTGGGCAAGATTCTGTGCTATGCCATCGTCGCCCTGGCGCTGGATCTGGTGTGGGGTTATGCCGGGATGTTGTCCCTCGGCCACGGCCTGTTCTTTGCGCTGGGCGGTTATGCCATGGGCATGTACCTGATGCGCCAGGCGTCCGGCGATGAGCTGCCGGCGTTCATGACCTTTTTGTCGTGGACCGAGTTGCCGTGGTACTGGACCGGCACCAGCCACTTCCTCTGGGCGATGTGCCTGGTGGTGTTGGCACCGGGCTTGCTCGCGCTGGTGTTCGGGTTCTTCGCCTTCCGCTCGCGGATCAAGGGCGTGTACTTCTCGATCATGACCCAGGCCCTGACGTTCGCCGGGATGCTGTTGTTCTTCCGCAACGAGACCGGGTTCGGCGGCAATAACGGCTTTACCAATTTCCGTAGCATCCTCGGGTTTGGCATCACCGAGCCGGGCACGCGAGCGGCGCTGTTTGTGGCCACCGTGGTGTTGTTGGTGGCGAGCCTGTTCATCGGCTGGCGCCTGGCCCAGAGCAAGTTCGGCCGGGTACTGACAGCGCTGCGGGATGCGGAAAATCGCCTGATGTTCTGCGGCTACGACCCGCGCGGCTTCAAGCTGTTCGTATGGGTGTTGAGCGCGGTGCTGTGTGGTTTGGCGGGCGCGTTGTATGTGCCGCAAGTGGGCATCATCAACCCCAGCGAAATGTCGCCGACCAACTCCATCGAGGCCGCTGTGTGGGTGGCCCTCGGCGGGCGTGGAACCTTGATCGGCCCGCTGCTGGGCGCCGGTGTGGTCAACGGCATGAAGAGCTGGTTCACCGTGGCGTTTCCTGAGTATTGGCTGTTCTTCCTCGGTGCGCTGTTCATCATCGTCACCCTGTATTTGCCCAAGGGTGTGATTGGCCTGCTGAAGAAGAGGGGCGACCAATGAGGATCACAGCGACGGCCGAATTTATGCTCGAACCTATCCTTGAACCCAATAAAGACCAAGGCAGCGCCCGCGATGCCATTGGCCTCGGCCAGGCTGCCGGCAAAGGCCTGAACACCCGCCACGGCACGATCCTGACCCTGGAAGACATCAGCGTCAGCTTCGACGGCTTCAAGGCGTTGAACGACTTGAACCTGTACATCGGCGTCGGCGAATTGCGCTGCATCATCGGCCCCAACGGCGCGGGCAAGACCACGCTGATGGACGTGATCACCGGCAAGACCCGGCCCAGCCACGGCAAGGCCTGGTTCGGCGAAACCCTCGACCTGACGAGCATGAGCGAAGTGCAGATCGCCCAGGCCGGCATCGGTCGCAAGTTCCAGAAGCCCACGGTATTCGAAGCCCTCAGCGTGTTCGAAAACCTCGAGCTGGCGCAAAAGACCGACAAGTCGGTGTGGGCCAGCCTGCGGGCGCGCTTGAGTGGTGAGCAGAAAGACCGCATCAGCGAAGTGCTCGACACCATCCGACTCACCGCTTCAGTCAATCGCCCGGCCGGCTTGCTGTCCCACGGCCAGAAACAGTTCCTGGAAATCGGCATGTTGCTGATGCAGGACCCGCAACTGTTGCTGCTGGATGAACCGGTGGCGGGCATGACCGATGCCGAAACCGAGTTCACCGCCGAGCTGTTCAAGCGCCTGGCGGGCAAGCATTCGCTGATGGTGGTGGAACACGACATGGGCTTTGTCGGCTCGATTGCCGACCACGTGACGGTGTTGCACCAGGGCAGCGTGCTGGCCGAAGGGTCGCTGGAACAGGTGCAGGAAAATGAGCGGGTGATCGAGGTTTACCTCGGCCGCTGAACCTGATCGTTCCCACGCTCCGCGTGGGAATGCATCCGGTGACGCTCTGCGTCACACGGCGGACGCGGAGCGTCCATTGCGGCATTCCCACGCAGAGCGTGGGAACGATCATTAAGGGGAACTGAACATGCTGCAAGTCGACAAGCTGCACCAGTACTACGGCGGTAGCCACATCCTGCGCGGGCTTTCCTTTGAGGTAAAAGTCGGCGAAGTCACCTGCCTGCTGGGCCGCAACGGCGTGGGCAAGACCACCTTGCTCAAGTGCCTGATGGGTTTGCTGCCGGCCAAGGAAGGTGCGGTGAACTGGGAAGGCCGCGCCATTACCGGCTTCAAGCCGCACCAGCGGGTGCACGCCGGTATCGCTTACGTGCCCCAGGGCCGGGAGATTTTTGGCCGCCTGACAGTGGAAGAAAACCTGCTGATGGGCCTGTCACGCTTCCCCGGCTCCGAAGCCAAGGAAGTGCCCGCCTTCATCTACGAGCTGTTCCCGGTGCTGCTGCAAATGAAGCAACGCCGGGGTGGTGACTTGTCCGGCGGCCAGCAACAGCAGCTGGCTATCGGTCGGGCCCTGGCCAGCCGCCCGCGCCTGCTGATCCTCGATGAACCCACCGAAGGCATCCAGCCGTCGGTGATCAAGGAGATCGGCGCGGTGATCAAGAAGCTCGCGGCACGCGGCGACATGGCGATTCTGCTGGTGGAGCAGTTCTATGATTTTGCCGCGGAACTGGCCGACCAGTACCTGGTGATGTCCCGGGGCGAAATCGTCCAGCAGGGGCGTGGAGAAAATATGGAAAGCGAGGGTGTGCGCGGGCTCGTTACGATCTAATCTGTAGCGTCCTAACGATAAGCACTGACCATGACCCTACCTGCCCCCACCGCGCTGTTCACCCCAAGCTGGCACGCCGAGCTGGAACTCGGCTACGCGCGTTTCGGCGACACCACGCGCCCAGTGATGCGCCGCCACCTCGGCCCACTGCGGGTGCAAAAGCATCTGTACGCCGAAGGCCCCGAGGTGTGCCAGCACATCATCGTGCACCCGCCGGGCGGGATTGCCGGCGGTGATCGTCTCGATATCAGCGCCCATGTCGCCGAAGGTGCGTGGGCGCAACTGACCAGCCCCGGCGCGGCCAAGTGGTACCGCGCCGGCGGGCCGGCGTATCAGAAACTGGAGCTGACGGTTGAGGCGGGCGCGACGCTGGAATGGCTGCCGCAGGAGACCATCGTGTTCAGCGCCGCCCAGGCCGAACTCACCACCCGCATCGACCTGCAAGGCGATGCCCGGCTGTTTTACTGGGACGTGGTCGCCCTCGGGCGCCCCGCCAGCGGCGAGCGTTTCGACCTCGGGCACTTCCAGTCGCACCTGGATATCCGCCGCGACGGCCAGTTGATTTGGCATGAGCGCCAGCGCATTGTGGGCGCCGACGGTTTGCTCGACTCACCCATCGGGCTGGACGGGCAACCGGTGTTTGCGACCTTGCTGGTGACCGGCGAAATCGACCCTGAACTGCTCGAGCAATGTCGCTCCCTGCCCCACCCGGTACGCGGCGACCTGACCCAATTGCCCGGCCTGCTGGTGGCCCGCTGCCTGGCCAGTGAAGCGCTGCTGGCGCGAGCCTGGCTGATCGCACTGTGGCGCCTGCTGCGCCCGGCCGTGCTGGGCCGCGAGGCTGTATCACCGAGAATCTGGAGCACATGAAGATTAAAAATGTGGGAGCGGGCTTGCTCGCGAATGCAGTGGGTCAGGCAAAGATGCATTCACTGACACACCGCATTCGCGAGCAAGCCCGCTCCCACATTGGATCTCCGGTGTTTTTACGAATGTATTTCATAGTGGACCTTGAACGATGGACCTGACCCCACGGGAAAAAGACAAACTGCTGATCTTCACCGCCGGCCTGGTAGCCGAGCGACGGTTGGCGCGCGGTGTGAAGCTCAACTACCCGGAAACCATCGCCTACATCTCCGCCGCGTTGATGGAAGGCGCCCGCGATGGCCGCACCGTGGCCGAGCTGATGCACTTCGGCACCACCCTGCTCACCCGCGAACAGGTGATGGAAGGCATCCCGGAAATGATCCCGGACATCCAGGTGGAAGCCACCTTCCCCGACGGCACCAAGCTGGTCACCGTCCACCAACCCATCGCCTGAGGCCCGACCATGTCCTTTTTGATTCGTGATGCGGTGCACGCCGATTTGCCAGGGATTCGCGATATCTACAACGACGCGGTGCTCAACACCACGGCGATCTGGAACGAACAACCGGTAGACCTGGGCAACCGCCAGGCCTGGTTCAGCGCTCGTCAGTCACAGTTTTACCCGGTCCTGGTGGCCGTCGAAGACGAGCAGGTCATCGGCTATGCCTCGTTTGGCGACTGGCGGCCTTTTGAGGGTTTTCGCCATACCGTCGAACACTCGGTGTACGTGCGCAACGACCAGCGCGGCAAGGGCCTCGGCCCCCAGCTGATGCAGGTGCTGATCGAGCGGGCGAAAACCTGCGACAAACACGTGATGGTCGCCGCCATCGAAAGCGGCAACCAGGCCTCGATCCGCCTGCATGAGCGCCTGGGTTTCATCACCACCGGGCAGATGCCCCAGGTCGGCACCAAGTTCGGGCGCTGGCTGGACCTGACCTTCATGCAACTGACGCTCAACCCAGGCGCTGTGCCGCCCAAGGAGTGACACCGATGAACGCCCAACTGCGTCGAGTCAATGCCGAAAGTTTTGCCCATTACCGCCCGGGTTTGATTGAGCTGTTGCTGGACGCCGTGAAGCACGGCGCATCGGTGGGTTTCATGGCCGACTTCGATGAAACCCAGGCCAGCGCTTATCTCAACGGCGTGCAGGCCAGCCTCACCGATGGCAGCCTGCTGCTGTGGGTGGTGGTGCGTGATGAACACGTCATCGCCAGCGTGCAATTGGCGCTGTGCATGAAAGCCAACGGCCTGAACCGCGCCGAAGTGCAGAAGCTGCTGGTGCACAGCGAGGCCCGGCGCCGTGGCCTTGGCCAGCAACTGATGAGCGCCCTGGAACTGAGCGCCCGTCAGTACAAACGCGGGCTGCTGTACCTGGACACCGAAGCCGGCTCCGGCGCCGAAGCCTTCTACCAGTCGCTGCGTTATACCAAGATCGGCGAATTGCCCAACTACTGCCAAAGCCCGGACGGGCGCTACACCCCGACCGCCATCTACTTCAAGACCCTGGGGCAACCTGCATGATTCCTGGCGAATTTCAGATCCAGCCTGGCGACATCGAACTCAACGTGGGCCGGCGCACCGCCACCCTGAGCGTGGCCAACAGCGGCGACCGGCCGATCCAGGTCGGTTCCCACTATCACTTTTTCGAGACCAACGACGCACTGACGTTCGACCGTGCCGCCAGCCGTGGCATGCGCCTGAACATCCCGGCCGGCACCGCCGTGCGCTTTGAGCCGGGGCAGAGTCGTGAAGTGGAACTGGTTGAGCTGAGTGGCAAGCGCCGGGTGTTTGGCTTTGCCGGCAGGATCATGGGCGACCTTTAGGGCCTCTTCGCGAGCAAGCCCGCTCCCACATTCGATCGCATTCCAAAGGATGTACACCGAACAAATGTGGGAGCGGGCTTGCTCGCGATAGCGACTTCACATTCAACACAAATTTCTCAGGGCAACCACATGAAAATCAGCCGACAAGCCTACGCCGACATGTACGGCCCCACCGTTGGTGACAAGGTCCGCCTGGCCGACACCGAGCTGTTCGTCGAAGTCGAACAGGATTTCACCGTCTACGGCGAAGAAGTGAAATTCGGCGGCGGCAAGGTGATCCGTGATGGCCAGGGCCAGAGCCAATTGCTCGCCCATGAGGTGGTCGACACCCTGATCACCAACGCGCTGATCATCGACCACTGGGGCATCGTCAAGGCTGACGTCGGCCTGAAAAACGGCCGCATCGCCGCCATCGGCAAGGCCGGCAACCCGGACATCCAGCCCGGCGTGACCATCTGTGTCGGCGCCAGCACCGAAGTGATTGCCGGTGAGGGCATGATCCTCACCGCCGGCGGCATCGATACCCACATCCACTTCATTTGCCCGCAGCAAATCGAAGAAGCACTGACCAGCGGCGTCACCACCATGATCGGCGGCGGCACCGGGCCGGCCACCGGCACCAACGCCACCACCTGCACCTCCGGCCCATGGCACCTGGCGCGCATGCTCCAGGCCTCCGACTCGTTCCCGATGAACATCGGCTTCACCGGCAAGGGCAACGCCAGCCTGCCGGAGCCGTTGATCGAACAAGTGAAGGCCGGTGCCATTGGCTTGAAGCTGCACGAGGACTGGGGCACCACGCCGGCGAGCATCGACAACTGCCTGAGCGTCGCCGACGAGTACGACGTGCAGGTGGCGATCCACAGCGACACCCTCAACGAATCCGGCTTTGTCGAAACCACCCTCGCCGCCTTCAAGGGCCGCACCATCCACACCTACCACACCGAAGGTGCCGGTGGCGGTCACGCGCCAGACATCATCAAGGCCTGTGGCTTCCCCAACGTGCTGCCCAGCTCCACCAACCCAACCCGGCCGTTCACCCGCAACACCATCGACGAACACCTGGACATGTTGATGGTGTGCCATCACCTGGACCCGAGCATTGCCGAAGACGTGGCCTTTGCCGAAAGCCGCATCCGCCGCGAAACGATTGCCGCCGAAGACATCCTTCATGACCTCGGCGCGTTCTCGATGATCAGCTCCGACAGCCAGGCCATGGGGCGGGTTGGCGAGGTGATCACACGTACCTGGCAGACCGCCGACAAGATGAAAAAACAGCGCGGGCGATTGCCTGGCGACAGCGAAGGCAACGACAACTTCCGCGCCAAACGCTACATCGCCAAGTACACCATCAACCCGGCGATTACCCACGGCATCAGCCACGAAGTGGGCTCGATTGAAGTGGGCAAGTGGGCCGACCTGGTGCTGTGGCGCCCGGCGTTTTTCGGGATCAAGCCAACCCTGATCCTCAAGGGCGGCGCGATTGCCTCAAGCCTGATGGGCGACGCCAACGCCTCGATCCCGACGCCGCAACCGGTGCACTACCGCCCGATGTTCGCCAGCTTCGGCAGCTCGCTGCACGCCACCAGCCTGACCTTTATCAGCCAGGCGGCGTTGGCGGCAGGCCTGCCGGAGCAGTTGGGGTTGAAGAAGCAGATCGCCGTGGTCAAGGGTTGCCGCGCGGTGCAGAAAACCGACTTGATCCACAACGATTACCTGCCGGATATCGAGGTTGACCCGCAGACCTATCAGGTCAAGGCCGACGGAGTATTGCTGTGGTGTGAGCCTGCGGATGTGTTGCCGATGGCGCAGCGGTACTTCTTGTTCTAAGCCCCAAATACGGCACTGATCGCCTGGTCGGTCAGTGTCGTGTTCAATGAGTTGAGTTCGCTGGTGATGCTGGCAAGCGAAGTGTCGTATTCAGCCCGACTCATGACGGTTCCCGGCAGGCTGTTACCGCGCGGCCGACCGAGGATATCGGCGGTCCTGGCGATGGTGTCGCTCAGGTCCTTCTTGGCCTCGGCAGACAAGCCGCCATCCCTGGCCCATTGCGCTTGCGCGTCCTCGTAGTCGAGCAACGCGTCAGATTTCCGGAAGATTCTCAAGTATTCCACCTTGTGGGCCCGCTCCAGAAACTCCTTCCACATCGGCTGCTCGATCAGGTTCTTGCGCAACTGCTCACCCTGGTCCAGCGCTGTCACCTGCTCGTACGCCGCCTCTACCATGGCCGGCGTCACATACTCTTCGCGGTACAGCATGGTTCTGGCCTGCCACGGCAAGTCCAGGCGAGAGGATAGCTGGGAGGTGTAAGCCAGGTAGATCTCGACCTCATCAATAGGCGGGATCTCATTGCCTGCGTTGTCGTAATGAGAGACCAACATGCCCTCCTGGTCATACTCCGTATACCTGGCGCCTTGACTGATCAATTGTGCCACGCGCGCATGAGCGATCCGCCCCAACTCCTCCAATCGCCACTTGCCCCTGGCCAACTTGAGCACGCTGCTTCTCACCGCATTCGCGTCTTCATTGGCATAGGCCGAGCGCAACAACACTTCAACCCCCATGGCATTGAACAACTGCGCCCCCGCATCCACGCAAGCCGTGGGGAACTGTGCCATGCGGAACAGCTCCTCTCGCAACTCGGCGTCTTCGCCCATGGCCTCCAGCATGCGCCATACTTTCGCAGTCAGCTCCGGCAGGTAGCGCTTGCCCTCGACTACGGCATCCCCTGATTTGGACAGGTAGCGAATTTCGTTGAAAAAAGCTTCAGAACCGAAGGCATCCTCCAGCCTTTGCCACAATTGCTGCTTGGATTCCCATTCCTCGTCGGTCAATCCCGTTTTCCAGAGTTTGCTATCGGCCCGGCCTTTGGGTGGAAGCTGACGATCCGGATCATTACCGGCTGCCTCGATATATAACCTGAAATCGCTCACGGCTTTAGTACTCAGTAGCTCTCGGGAGAGCGTCGTGCGCGCGATGATCCGGGCGTTATCAGAACCCGGCGCAAATACCGGTACGCGGATAAGCGCGTTCTCACGCAAATCCAGAATGAAATGCCGTGGGCGCGGCAGGCGAAACACGCTGGCAGGCCACTCCTCCAAATCTGTTTCAGCCAGCCACAGCTGGCGCAAATCAGGCATGCGACTCACGTCCGGCGCCAGACCCAATGGATTGCTTTCAAGCGACAGCTCCTTGAGCTGTTTCAGTTTGCCCAAGACCATGACGCTCTCCTGACTCAGGACTATTTCATTGCCTCCCAGATACAACTCGGTCAGGTGCGGCATGGCGGCAATGGCCGGCGGCAGCCGCGTCAACCGGCAGGCTTGCACGGACAAGCTGCGCAGGCTGCGAAAGTTGGAAACAAACCCGTCGACGTCGTCACTGGTCAAGGCCATGCTGCGCAGGGTCAGCTTACTGACGTGATCAAAGTCGGCCGGCAATGGCGGCAGGGTGCGCAACTGCTGGCGCAATTCGACCCCATCCCACTTGATGGCCTGGCCGAGGTATCGACCATTGCCGTCGATATCCCGCACCCCGGTTCTGCGCCAGGCCGCCTCAATGGCCTTGACGATCCGGCCCCTGGCCCGATAAATCCGATCTGCCGCCTGGCCACTGGTCGACGCGCCTGCGCGAGCGCTAATCTGCCAGGTTCGCAACGTCTGAGTCAGGTTGCTGAATTCGCTTTCGAGTTCCTGTACCCAGGTGAGATCGAGTGGGTCGCCAAGAGGTCGCAACTCGGCAATTTCGTTGGCGGTGATGTCCGGGTACAAGTTGCGAATGCGTGCCTGCAGGCTCCGCTCAAACGCCCACCCGCCGCGCCCGCTCAAGGGGTACCCACGCCTGCCGCCCGACAACTGCGATAGCGGTTTGAAGAACGGTTGGGCGGGTTGCATCTGCAGCACCTTGCGCAAGGCACCGCGCGACAGGGCATGTTCCTGGATTTTGCCTCTTAACTCCGGCCCCTGCCCAATGCCTGGCAATCCCAGAGACTGGCGGTGGGTGTCTGGCAGGGCATGTTGCAAGGCGCCGTACAGATTGTCGACGACATGCAGGCTTTGCCCTCGTGCGTCAAACGCCTCGTAGCGTCCATCGCCCCTGTGCACCAATACCTTGCGGTGCGCGGACTCGGGTGGGCCATAGCCGGCACGCAGGCTTCCGGCCAGGGAGCCTTCGCGAACCTCAATGCGCAAGTCGTTTCGCCAGCCAGGAAGGCGCTCCAGCGTGTTGAGCGCCAGCGCTTCGGTGTCGACATTGGCCAACTCGTCCAGATAAAGCCCTTCGTACGCCCGGGCCAGACGCAGATGCCCAAGTTGCCGGCGCGCTTGCTGCGCCAGCTCCAGGGGAATCTTGCGATTGTTGACCAGGCTCGCCCGCTGCGAGGGGCTGGCACCTTCCAGCAGTTCCTCGACCATGACCGGTGGCAGGCTTTTGAAGTCGCGCGCGAACAGTTGCAGTTCGGCGCTGCCAGGCGATGACCGCCCGAGGTAAAGGCTGTCGAACACCCGCCGCAGGGACTGTTTGGCATAGATCCCCAGCCGTTCCTGCAACGCCTGGCTACGCAGCACGACCCCGTAAGGCATATGCTGGCCGAGCAGGTTTTTAAGCTGCTCCTCGGGCAAACTCTCGACGATCAACGCCGGCAGCTTGCCGCCGAACAGGTCGATGCGGCTGATGCTGATCAGTTCCGTCCCGGGCGCATGAGGTTGGCCATACAACGCAGCTGTCCTGCTGGTGCCCTGGCCGTCAAATACTTCGATGGTCCTGCCGGGCGGCCAGCCGGTCATTTCCACCATCAACGACGCGGCGTAGCTACCCAGGTCCATCGACATCGACCCCGCAAGGATCTGCCCACTCAAGCTTTCGGCACGCCCGTAAGCCCGCATGCGCACCGCCGTGTCGAGTGTGATTGCCGGCGTCGGCTCGCTTTCCACGTACAGCCGGCGCAGCACGCTTTCATCGGTGTCACTGATCTTGCGCACCTGCTCCAACTGCGTATCGCTCAGGCCTTCCATTACATGGCTCAGTCGCCGCATCAGCGGAGCACCTTGCCACGTCAGGGGCTCATCGGCCTCATGGGTCCAGGCGCCAGAACCGTTGTTGACGATCTGAGGCTCATACGCCTCGGGCCTGCTGGGGTGCTGGACCCGGTACACGCCCGGTTCGTCTTGCGCGGTCACGGCGTAGCGATTGCCGTCCACCGACACGACCTGGCGCCCATTGACGGTATGTAGTCCCGCCTGGTCGGGAACCGAGCCTGCCGGCAGTCGGATGTCCTGCGCATAGGGCGCAAGGTCCGGCTTCCACAAGCGGGCCTTGCCCGACGGCAGCCTGACCGCCTTGAGTCCTTCGATAAACGGCGACAGGCTGATATGCAACGCAGCGCCGCCCACCGCCAGTTGCGCGAGATTTTCCAGCACGTCAGCGATATGCGCCCAGCCGGCCTCGCGGTCACCCTGGCCGAGTTCAACCACGCCCTCCAGCACTTCGTACAGCAGTTGCCCGGCCGTGACCACCGCCATCAGTGCACCCAAGGGCGGAATGAACATCGACACCAGGTTCAAGGTGAACAGGCCGATGTTCATCAGATGCGCCATCCGCCGGTCGTGGCCAGCCGCGTCGGTGTGAGCGGTGGGTATCGCCATGCTCAACCCATCGTCGAGTGCGCGCTTGCGCATGTCGGCGTACAGCTCGTCCCAAGGGTCGACGTCGATCCACAGCCCCTTGATCGGGTGAGCGTTGAGGTTCAGGTTTGGCTGGTCCTGCGGCGTGCGGCTGATATGTCGCGGGGACTTTATGACGGCGTTGATCGCCTGGAGTTCGGTAAGGGATTTTCTTGCGTAGTACTGTCGCCACGCTGGATCAGGGCCCAGGGCCACGCGCCTTTGCGGTTCATCGACGCGTTTCTCGGTGAACCGCCCGTAGTAGTAAGCCAGGTATTTTTTCCCGATGAACCGTGAGAAAAACTGTTGGTGGGCCGTGACCTGAACCCCCCTGCTGTCCCAATAGTCCTCTGGCCTGTAAGCGGTCAGCTCACGGGTCGTTTCCTCTGCATAGTCGGCAAAGGTTTTGTAGCGCTTGATGGGGTGCTCGGGGTGGTCGGGGATGTAGACGATAAGCCAGGTGCCATACCCATGCTCCACGCTCGGGTCGATCATGAGGCAGCCGTGCATTTGCAGTTCCATGATACTGGGCCAGCGGTGCCAGACCTGCTTGCCTTCGTGCTTGATGCGTCGCTCGCCATTGGCGATGCGCAGCAGTAGCGCGTAGTCGTCGCTGCGAATATCACCTTTGAGCAACGCCACGTAGGCGGCGGCTCTGAAGGCGTCCTTTTGCCGGGTGATAAAGCGTTCACGCAGCAGGTTCCTGGACACGGTTTGCACGGGCAGCAGGTAGGTGGTGAGGTGTTCCTGGTACAGCCTGCCCAGGTCCAGGTCGCGGCATAACCGGGCGAAGGTCTCGATCGTCAGGGTCGTGGTATGGCGCTCGAAACGGCCATCCGCGCCGGGAGCGGTGATAAAGCCTGAAGCACTGTCGAAGAACCCGGCGCGGGTCTCGCGCGCTTCAAAATTGTTCAAGGCCGCTTGCAACAGGGACAAAGTCTTGGTCCGGTAGCCTGTCGCTAGACCTTCGACCGGTACATAGAGGCGCAGATGCACCTGGTTGACGTCCAGCTCAAACCCGGCGGCCTTCAACGCGGCTTCAAGCAATGGCCGGGCGAAGGCGTTGACCTCTTGCACCTTGCCGGTCGCTTGCTCCAGTGCAGTGTGAGACTTGATGCTCGCCTCCAACAGGTTTTGCAGCGCAGCCTTCTGTGCCGGGGTGGTGGTCGCATACCAGGCGGGGATCTCTGGCTTGGCCTGCGTGATGGCTGCACGCAGGACAGGAGATGCGCTGACCAGGCTTTCGGGGATGGCGGCTTTGATCTGTGCATAGTGACGCCCTTCGCCGCCCGGCAGGAGCGAGGTGGAGGCTTGAGGTGCTGGCATAAACGAGTACCGATAGGGAAATTAAGGCAATGACCTTAATCAGTCGCCCCCGGCACTCGGCGGTAGCTATTTGAACGGATTGCCCCCCATGGACGAACACTCAAAAAGCGCTGGCAGGCTTGATGCACACGGGGGGATTTCCATGGGGTAATTAAGTCGTCGATCCATAGGTAATCCGGGGCCGATGCGTTAACTATTGCGTGCTATCCAGCGGCTTTTCGACTTATTAATCCACAGCGGTTTTCAGTAGCCTTTTTCCTTTGCTTACCCAAAGGAATGCCCCCATGCAGGATGCCCCCTCCGTTACTCCCCTCTCATCTTCCGACGACAACAGTGCGTTCATTCGCCAGGCCATTCCGGACTGGCTGGTACAGGCGCCGGCCCACCGCATAGAAGCGTTGAAACAGGCCAGGCTCGAACAGGCGCAGTGGATGGACAGCTTGTCGCCGCTGCAGCGAAGAACCTTGAAGGCGTTCAATGAAACCAGTTTCAAATCCCAACACGCGGTGGATAAACACCTGGCCAACGTCCAGGCACTCAAGCCCTTCGCCATAGGCCTGCTCAACGGCGCGCTGAAAGAACAATTCAACCTCACCGTGGATGTCGAAGGCACCTCTCTTCGTTTGTATGAGCCGCTGAGGCTCGGCACCCTGGGGATCAAGGCCGGCGAATACAAAGTACTGGAGGTGTCGCTGGTGCAGGCTGCCCTGCATAACTTTGAAGCCAGTGAAGGTGAAGACGGCGCATTCGATCCTGCCTCCGGGTTCACCCAATACCCGGACCGGGAAGGCGCCTCTCCCAGGATCAGCCCGGCGCTGACCGTACCCGCCTTTATCAGGCTGTGCCGTACGCTGGACGTGGGTGCCCGCTACCAGGCGCACCTCAAGGAAACATTACTGCCCACCGACGAGACGGCCGCCACCCGGTTGCGCGACGCCGTGATCACCAGCCAGAAGGATGCCCTCAGGGCTGCGGCGTACCTGGCGCTGCTCAAGCAGGACATTCTCCCGGATGACTTCACCATGGTGCTCAAGGTGGTCGACGGCGAACGCAACCCGACGCTGGGCGGCAAGCCGGTGTGGTTCAGTTGCCTGAGCGTGATGGACCGCGCGCTCATGGGGAGCGTGGTGTTTACACCGGTGGAAAAATATCGCTATGCCACCGACTTCATCGTCTACCTGCCCCACGATCCGGAGCACCCGCTCAAGCGCTACAACAGCCTTGATGCGCTGAAAACCGAACTGAACCGCCAGTGGGTGGCGCGCGACAAAGCGCCAAGCGAATCCGGCAATAACAACCGCCCGACGCCCACGAGCTACCCGCATTTTTTCAGCCAGTTTCTCAATGAGCATGACAAGCCGGCGTTCTTCAACCGGTTTACCGAACCCGCTGCGGACTCCACCGCCGCCGTCGACGCAGTAGCGCGTTCGCCGGTGACCCAGACAATGCTGCAACTGGCCTTCCCGGTATTGACTACGACGGTCATGCCCCAGTCGCTTCCGCCCCCGAAAGCCGGCTGCAGGGTGGTGAAGACGGGCGCTCCCGACCTGTACCTGATGGTGGTCTCAAGACAGGGCCTGTGGGCTGACAACGTCGACCTGTGGGCCAACCTGTTTGAGCATGGCCGCGACAAGGCCCTCGGCGATGCGCGCGACCAGGCAGTGCCCACCGCCGATGTCGACGCCCGGGTGCGCGGGCAAAAAATCGCCCGTTGGCTGGAGGCCGGCGCTACCGTGCTCGGCCTGGGACTGGCGTTCGTCCCGGTGCTCGGCGAAATCATGCTGGCCGCCATGGCGGGCCAATTGCTCTACGAAACCTTCGAAGGCGTGATCGACTGGGGCGAAGGCGACCGTGACACGGCCAAGGCTCACTGGTTCGACGTCGCCCAAAACCTGGCCGCCATGGCGCTGCTGGCCGGCGCGGGGAAAGGCCTGCAAAAGCTCGCTGCACCGCCTACACCCGCGTTGGTACAAGGGCTCAAGCCGGTTCGTTTGCCAGGTGGCGAGCTACGGCTATGGAAGCCGGACCTTACGCCTTATCGCAGCCCCGTCGTATTGCCCAAGGACGCCACGTTTGATGACCTGGGCTTGCACAGCCACGACCAGCAGCCGCTGCTGCCCCTCGACGATCAACTGTATGCCGTCAAACCCGAGCCCGACGGCGACACCTATCGCATACAACACCCCACACGCTCCGACGCTTATGCCCCGCAGGTGGCGCATAACGGCGCGGGCGCCTGGCTGCATGAAGGCGAAGAACCGCTGACCTGGGACGGCCCGGCGCTGATGCGCCGCCTGGGTTGTCGCACCCGGGGCTTGAGCGACGCACAACTGGAACAGGCACGCCTGGCCAGTGGCACTCGCGCCGATCAACTGCGCCAACTGCATGTGGACCTGCAACCGCCGCCCGCCCTGTTGAGTGACAGCCTGGCGCGCTTTGGCATCCATCAGCGGATCGAGACCTTTATCGAGAAGATGGGCAGTGACGACCCGCTGGATTATGCGCTGGCCGACCCGGCGATCACCGAGCGCGTGGTGGCGCACCGAGGCTTGACCTATCCGGCGGTCCTCGACCCGACTCCCCGGGTGCTGGACGAACAGACGATGCTGTGGCGCCGGGAAGTTGCCCAGGCCGCCCGGGACAGTCGGACCTCGCTGTTCGACGCGGATTACCGCGCCCATAACCTGACTCGCTCGCCCCCGGTACAGCAGCTCATGGACAGGTTTCCCGGCCTGCCGGCGGAGGTTGCCAGGCAGTTGCTGGAAACCGCCACGGACGCGGATTTAACCACGCTGAGTGGCCATCAGCAGTTGTCACCAAGGCTCACCGCCCTGGCGCGCGAAAGCCAGCAGCAAGTGCGCATGGCACGGGCCTATGAAGGCTTGTTCCTCGACACCCTGCAGAGCCCGGACAGCCTGCGCTTGGCCCTGCATACCCTGCCCAGCTTGCCGGGTTGGGACCCGAGCCTGCGGGTGGAAATCCGCTTGGGCAGCGAACAGGGGCCACTGATCGACGCCGTCGGTCCAGAGGCCGACGCACCGCCGCTGATGCTGGCGATGGGTGACGACGGAGCGTTCGGCGCCACAGACCTGTATGGCGCCGTTCTGGCATGCCTTGAACAGGGCCAGCGTCGAGCACTTGGCGAAGCCGCACGGGACGCCGGCACCTTGAAGCAACGGGTGCGGCAAACGCCATTGGCCCGGGACGAGCTGCGCTCGGTGCTGCTGGAATACCCGCTGCTGCGCAAACCCTTGGCAGGAGACCTGCGCCTGCGGGGCGGCTCCCCGCTGCACAAACTTACTCAATTGCGCAGCCCCCATACGCGGGTGCGCAAGCTGTATCCTGGGTTCAGCGACGAGCAGGCCACAGCCTTCATCGAGACCCTCGGGAGCGATGTGCGCACTGAATTGACGCGCCGGGAAGACCAATACGCCGCCCTCAAACGCGCACTCAAGGACTGGGTGAAACGCAGTGCCCGAGAAGATACGAGCCGGCGTCCATTTGAGGTAAACCCGGGAGGCCGGGAGCAGTCAGTGGCCGATGCGTTAAGAGACTGCTGGCGCCGACAGACCGTGGACCGTGCCGGGGGATACACCGGGCGCCGACTGGAAATCAGCGCCCAGGTGAACCTGCCCAAACTCAACGCCGATTTTGCCCATGTCGAGGAGTTGGTTCTCGACTACGTGAGCTTCACCGACGGCCCCGGGCAGTTCCTTGGCAACTTCCCCAATCTGAAACGTTTGACCCTCAAACAAGTCGGCGGTATCGGACGCCACACGCTGACCGAACTGCCCGAAGCAATCACGGCCATAAAGGCGCTGACGCACCTGGACCTGTCGAAAAATGCCATCCGCCTGAGCGAAATCAGCGCCGGCCAACTGGCCGGCCTGAGCCGCCTGGAAGAACTGTGCCTGAACGACAACCCCTTGGGCACCCTGCCGGATTTCAGCCCGCTGCTACGACTGCGAAAGCTGGAGCTGCGTGACACCCGGATCAATCAGTGGCCCACAGGCCTGCTGGAACTGCCGGAGCTGAGAGAAGTCGACCTGTCCGGCAATCACCTGAGCGCGGTGCCCGACAGCCTGCTCAACCCAGCCCCCGAAAACGTGGAAGCCAGCATCCGTCTCAACCGCATGACCCGCCTGCGTGACAACCCATTCACCCCGCAAGCCAATCAGCAGATGCGGGCGTACATCGCTCGCCTGGCACAAACTCGCCCGGGCTGGCGCAACGGCGGCCAGCCTGGCGCCTTCGAAGTACCCTTGAGCCACACCGACGAAATGCGGCGGATAAGGGACCTGTTTCCCGGCTACAGCGAGGAGGAAAACGAGCAATTCGTATTGCACGCAGGCGACGGGGCGCCGGCTGAACTGACGCGCCTGGAAGGCGAGTGGCAAACCTTGAGCACCCAACTGAACGCCTGGGCCACACAACGGTTCCTGGTGGCTGCCGACAGCGAAAACCTGCGTGCAGGGGATGCCAACCATCGCCAGCAATTCGCTCGAGACCTCAAGGCGTGCTGGCGGCGCATGACTCCCAAAGTGCTGGCCCAAGATGGTTCTCCCGCCGGCTACACCCTTGAAGCACTCGGCTTGAGAGTCGGCGACTTGCCTGCGCTGGAAGCAGATTTCAGCCACGTTGGGTCAATCAAGCTTCAGGGCATGCAATCCGTTTACGGCCTGGATGAGTTTCTCGGCCACTTCAGTCACACCCGTTGGCTCGACCTGTCGTACGGAGAGTTGCGTTCAATCCCGCCCAGCGTTGCCCGGATGATTCGGCTTACCCGCCTGGACCTCAGGAGCAACCAACTTTCCCTGAGCGAGGCCGACGTGGATCTGCTGGAGGGGCTCACCTCACTCAAGATCATCAATCTGAGCCGCAACCCCCTGGCGCGTACCCCCAACTTCGCAACCCTGCCGAACCTGCGTAGGGTGAATTTGAAAAACACCGGGATCACCGAGTGGCCGCAGGGCTTGGGGCCACATCAGGCGTTGGACATCGTTAACCTGGCGCAGAACCGCATCACGCAGTTGCCCGAGTCCCTGGTCAACCCGCTGCCCGAGGAGGCCGAGGCATTCATCTACGTCAACAACGTCACCTTTATCGACGGCAACCCGCTGAGCACCGAAGCCCGCAGGCAGTTGGTCGAGTATTGGAGCAATGCAACCTTGCTCCACCGCGAGGCAGCAGCGGGCCGGCAGCCCGGCGCGATGCGTTATCGGGCGCCACAGCCCGCTACAGTCGAGGTTCACGCCCCTCAAGAACAGATCGTGGACGACACACCGGAGCCGGCATACCAGCACTGGATGGATGGTCTGTCACCCGAGGAAATCGACGTACGACGCAGCCTGTGGGAGTCGATTGCCGAGAAACCCGGTTCGCAGATCTTCCTCGACATCCTCGACAACCTCAAAGAATCGGCGGAGTACCGCAGCCGCTATACCGACCTGCAATCGCGCCTGTGGCAATTGCTCGATGCGGCCCGGGACGATGGCTTGCGTGAAGAGCTGTTCAACCTGGCGGGTGACCCGCGCTGCGGCGATCGGTCGGCCCTGGTGTTCAGTGACATGGAGACCAAGGTGCTGACGTGGCAAGCCACGCGCTATGCCGCCGATGGCGAGGCGGGACCGGCACTCTACACGTTGGCCAAAGGTCTTTTTCGCCTGGACGAGGTGGAAAAATTAGCCAGCGCAGACATTCGGGTTCGAGAAGGCATGATTCGCACGTCGACCATGCCCCCTGAACAAAAAGTCGCCACCCTGGAAAAACTGGAAGATATTGAAATTCGCCTGGCCTATCGCATGGGCCTGGCCCGCCGCCTCGGCCTGCCCGGTCAGCCCAACGATGCCCGCTACCTCGCAACAGGACAGGTAGCGCCGCAGATCCTGAATAATGCCGCCATCACAATAGAAAAACTGGACAACTCCAAGAAGCTCGTACAGTCGCTGTTAGGCCGCGAATTCTGGCAGGCCTTTATTCGCAACCATTATGACGATGAGTTCAGAGTCCTGAGGGAGCCCCATGACGTGCGCTTGAATGCGTTATCCGAGGAACACGATGCGGGCGCCCTCAGTGATGAGGCATACGCAACCCAGGCTGAAAATGTGCAACTGCAACTGGCCGTGGACGAGGCGCAACTGATTCGCTCGCTGACCCTGCGCGACTGGGTGCCGTGCAAGGCGCGCTGCAGCATCACCTGATGGATTCAGGGCGTTTGCACCAACCGCCCCAGCCGTTGCTTGAGCATCTGGTTCTCGGCCCGCAGTTGCTGGACTTCCTCCAGCAGGTCGAGCGCCAGGGCGACGCCTTCCCATTCCAGCTCCAGGTCCTTTTGCAGCGCCGAGGCGCGCTTGGCCAGGGCCAGTTCGTAATCGGTGAAGCGCCAGGACTCGGGACTGGTCCCCACCGGTTCAACGATGCCGTGCTCGACGATTTCGATCACGTAGGCCACCGACAGGTCGGTGGCCTCACAGAATTCTGCCATGTTCACTTGAACCAAACGGGGACTGCTCATCGTTAGCTACTCCATGATTCTCTTGGATCGAAGGCGGCTTTTTGTGCCAGTTCCTGCCACAACGCCTTGACCTCGTCGTCGGTGTTTTTCGGCATCACCGCCTTGAGTTGCACAAACAGGTAACCGCGCTGCCCGGCCTTGTTCAACAAGCCATGGCCCTTGGCGCGCATGCGCTGGCCGTTCTGGCTGCCGGCCGGCACCTTGAGGTTGATCTTGCCGGTGAGGGTCGGCACCGCCACTTCCGTGCCCAACGCCAGCTCCCACGGGGCCAGTGGCAGGGTGATGATCAGGTTCTCACCTTCCACATCGAATTTAGGGTGTGGCGCGAACTTGATGATCAAGTACAGATCACCATTGGCACCACCGCCAATCCCAGGCGCGCCCTGGCCCTTGAGGCGGATGCGCTCGCCGTCGGCCACACCGGCCGGGATCTTCACGTTCAGGCTCTTGGTGGTGTTGCTGACGTGCTGGCCGGCCGCGTTGTATTGCGGCACCTGGAAGTTGACCTGCTTGGACTCGTTGGACAGGGTCTCTTCGAGGAAGACCGGCAGTTCCATTTCCACATCTTGCCCTCGACGCCCGGCACTGCGGCCCTGGGCACCACCAAAACCATTGCCGCGCGAACCGAAGATCGAGCTGAAGAAGTCCGAGAAGTCGCCGGTGTCCTGGCCACCGCCGCCATAGCCACCACGGCTCTGCCAGCCTGGCGGGCCCTGGAACGGCTGGCCATGCTGGCCGTATTTGCGCAGATCGTCGTATTCGGCGCGCTTGTCGGCACTTTTCAGCGCTTCATAGGCTTCGGACGCGTCCTTGAACTTGGCTTCAGCGTCCTTTTCCTTGCTCACGTCCGGGTGATATTTGCGCGCCAGCTTGCGATAGGCGGCCTTGATCGCCTTGTCGTCAGCGGTGGGTTCTACACCGAGAATCTTGTAATAGTCTTTGAAGTCCATCGGGGGCATCACCATCCATTATCGATATCGCACTGCCAGCGTCACAGCATGCGCCTGTTTGCGGCGTCTGGATTGACCGATCTCAATCTTGTGACCGAAGGGTGCGTCAGAAGTTTATCGGCGCTGCGGGCAGAATCCTGCAGCCACCAACCGTATGGGGAGGATTTGGGGGCAAAGGCCGGGCTTTCAAGGTAACAAGTGCGTTGTATTTAGCGGATAGTCGGCCTACGCATCTGCACGCGGGTGGCATACACTGCGCGGCCGTTTTTCAACCGGAACCCGATTGACATGAAAAACCCATCCCCAGCCCGTGCCTGCGGTATCGACTTCGGCACGTCCAACTCCACCGTCGGCTGGATTCGTCCCGGCATGGAAACGCTTATCGCGCTGGAGGACGACAAGATCACGCTGCCGTCGGTGGTGTTCTTCAACTTCGAAGAGCGCCGCCCGGTGTACGGTCGCCTGGCCCTGCACGAGTACCTGGAAAACTACGAAGGCCGGCTGATGCGCTCGCTCAAGAGCCTGCTGGGTTCCAAGCTGATCAAGCACGACACCAGTGTATTGGGCACGGCCATGCCGTTCACCGACCTGCTGGCGCTGTTTATCGGCCAACTCAAGAGCCGCGCCGAGACCACCGCCGGGCGTGAGTTCGAAGAAGTGGTGCTGGGCCGTCCGGTATTTTTCGTCGACGACGACCCGATGGCCGACCAGGAAGCCGAGAACACCCTGGTGGACGTGGCCCGCAAGATCGGCTTCAAGGACATCTCGTTCCAGTACGAACCGATTGCCGCGGCCTTCGACTACGAGTCCACCATCGAGAAAGAAGAGCTGGTGCTGATTGTCGACATCGGCGGGGGTACCTCCGACTTCTCCCTGGTGCGCCTGTCGCCCGAGCGCCGCCAGATCGACAACCGCCACGACGACATCCTCGCCACCGGCGGTGTGCACATCGGCGGTACCGACTTCGACAAGCAGCTCTCGCTGGCCGGCATGATGCCGCTGTTCGGCTACGGCAGCCGCATGAAGAGCGGCGCTTATATGCCCACCAGCCACCACATGAACCTGGCGACCTGGCACACCATCAACTCGGTGTACTCGCAGAAATCCAAGCTGGCGCTGGGCAGCATGCGCTACGACATCGAGGACACGGGTGGCATCGACCGCCTGTTCAACCTGATCGAACAGCGCGCCGGGCACTGGTTGGCGATGGAAGTGGAAGAAACCAAGATTCAGCTGACCCGGCAGGACAGCCGCCATGTGCTGCTGGACCGGGTCGAGCCGGGGTTGAGCGTGGAATTGAGCCGGGCGCTGTTCGAGTCGGCCATCGATGGCTTGCTGGAGCGGGTGCGCAATGCGGTGACGCAACTGCTCAACGACGCCTCGGTGGACGTGGCCCAGGTGGACACGGTGTTCTTTACCGGGGGTTCCAGCGGGATTCCGGCGCTGCGCCACAGCATCTCGGCGATGCTGCCGAATGCGCAGCATGTGGAAGGGAACATCTTTGGCAGTATTGGCAGTGGTCTGGCGATTGAGGCCAGCAAGCGCTACGGCTACTGAGTTTTAGCTGAAACCGTGGCGCGCCCTTCGCGAGCAAGCCCGCTCCCACATTCGGCTGCATTCCAAAGTTGGAACTCGGTCAAATGTGGGAGCGGGCTTGCTCGCGAAGGGGCCAGTCCAGGCAACATCAATGCCTAAACCATCCCCGCCAGCTTCAACTCACTCTTCAAGTACGCATAATAAATCGGCCCCGCCACCACCCCCGGCAGGCCGAACGCGGCTTCGAACACCAGCATCGCCAGCAACAATTCCCACGACTTGGCACTGATCTGCCCGCCGACGATCCGCGCGTTGAGGAAGTACTCGACCTTGTGGATCACGATCAGGTAGCCCAACGCCGCCACCGCCACCCAGATCGACAGCGACAAGGCCACGATGGTGATCAGGGTGTTGGACATCAGGTTGCCGATCACCGGTAGCAGGCCCAGCAGGAACGTCAGCACGATCAACGTCTTGGTCAACGGCAGGTGGATCCCGCACAACGGCAGCACCACCGCGAGGAAGATCGCGGTGAACGCGGTGTTCAGCGCGGCGATCTTGATCTGCGCGAAAACGATGTTGCGAAAGGCCTGGACCAGCAGGTGCAGGCGATCAAACAGCGCGGCCGCCAGGGGTTTGCGCTTGGTCAGGTCCGGCACCCGTTGCAGGGCGATGATCGCCCCCAGCACCATGCCGATCAGCAAGGTCACGAACATGTGCGCGGCGTCTTTGCCCACCAGTTGCAGTTCGCTGAGGTGTTTGCTCAGCCATTCGCCGATGGCCACGCGGAACTCGGCGGCGCTGGCCGGCAGGTAGGCGTCGAGGAACGGCGGCAACTGGCCGCGGGCACGGTCGACCACGCCCATGAACTTATCGAGGGAGGCCCCCGGGTTTTCCGCTTCGTGCAGCAGGAAGCTGATGGCCCCGGCAAAGATCAGGGTCAGGATGCTGACGATCAAGGTTCCCAGCAAGGCTACCGCCAACCAGCGCGCACGCCGGCCTTCGATCAACCGCTGCAACTGCGGGGTGAGCATGTTGACCAGCTCATACACCAGCAGCCCGGCCAGCAGGCTCGGCAGCAACTTCAATGGCAAAACCAGCAGCAGCCCGCCAAAAATCAGCACGCAACTGACCAACAACAACACGTGACGCTGAGAAAACGTTGGCATACAGCCTCAAAACGAACGGCGTTAAAGGATGGGCAGTCTGCCAGCGTTGGGTGAATCAAGCGAGAAGTCTAAACGCGGTCCAATGTGGGAGCTGGCTTGCCTGCGATGGCGGTGGGTCAGCCAACAAAGGCATCGACTGTCAGGTCGCAATCTTAGGCAAGCCAGCGCCCACAGAGTTCTGCATCATTATTTCTTCAGGCAGGTGCTCATAAAGGTTTTACGCGCATCGCCGGTCAGCGCCTGAGTTTTCGCGGTGGCGTTGCAATCTTTCATCTTCTGTTGCTGTGGGGTCAGGGTCTTGGCGTCGTTGGCCGCCGGGGCCGCCTTGAGGCAGTTGCTCATGAACGCCTTGCGATCATCACCGGTCTTGCCACTGGTCTTGGCTTCGGCGTTGCAAGTAGTCATTTTTTGTTGCTGAGCCGTCTGTGCGGCAGTCGCGGCAAAGCCTTGGGAACACAGCAGCAGGCCCATCATCAACAGCGGAATACGCAGCATCTTCATGGAGTTTTCTCCCTGTTACCGTGCCGAGGGGCACGGCCTCCCCAGCAGTGTAGTCAAACCCTGTTACACCTTCCTGCCGCGTATATGGGTCCGGCGATACTGCTCCGGCGTGCAGCCGGCCTGGCGCTGGAACATCGCGATAAACGCCGAGGCCGTGCTGTAGCCCAGGTCAAACGCAACTTCCTGGACACTGCGCGCGCTGTCCAGCGCCTCGATCGACGCCAGGAACCGCAGGCGTTGGCGCCATTCGCCGAAGCTCATCCCCAGCTCACGCACAAATAGCCGCGCCAGGGTGCGCTCACTGACATGCACCTGCTGCGCCCACTGGGCCAGCGCGCGGTTATCGCCAGGGTCGGCCTGCATGCCCTCCAGCACACTGAGCAACCCGGGATGGCTGGCATACGGCAGGAAACAATCGTGCACCGGCGCCTGCCTGAGCTGGTCTACCAGCACCTGGGCCAGGCGCACGTCGGCTTCGTTCTCGGGAATGTTGACATCACGCTCGGCGAAATCACTGAGGATCGCCTTGAGGATATCGCTGATGGTCAGGGTGCACGGCTGCGCCGGCAATTGCTCGCACAAGGCGGGCGCCAGATATACCGAGCGGTAGACGATCGCCTGGGCGTTGTAGGAACTGTGCTGGGTGTTGGGGGGGATCCATACCGCATATTGCGGCGGCGACATAAAGCGACTGCCGGCCACTTCAAAGCGCATCACGCCACGGGCCGAGTAGTCCAGGGAACCCCAGGCATGCTGGTGCGCACTGGCATGGGTGTCAGCCTCGAATTCCGAATAACGGAAATACACCGGGGCCGGCAACTGGTCAAAATCGGGAAGGTTGATGTACTTCTTGAGCATGTTGTCTGGATACAAAGGTCGGATGGCTGGATCGAAGTATAGGCTTCGATCCAGACAAAGGATAATCACCGCTCATAGACGCAACTGGTTCTTTTCGATGCAATACGCTTATCCGTTACTGGCCATTTTTATCTGGGCCGGCAATACCGTGGTCAACAAACTCGCGGTGGGGACGATTTTCCCTGCCGAGATCGGTTTTTACCGCTGGCTGCTGGCCGGCCTGCTGTTTACCCCGTTCATGCTCAAACCCGTCATCGCCAACTGGCCGCTGATTCGTCCCAACCTGGGCAAGGTCTTCATCCTCGGCGTGCTGGGCATGGCGGTGTACCAGAGCCTGGCGTATTACGCCGCGAACCTGACCTCGGCCACCAATATGGGCATCATCCTCTCGCTGATGCCACTGATGGCTCTTACCGCCGCAATCATCAGCCTTGGCCAGCGCCTGACCTTCGGCGCCCTGACCGGTGCCGTGCTGTCGTTTGCCGGCGTGGTAGTGGTGGTTTCCGCCGGTAGTCTCAGCGCCCTGCTGCAACACGGGCTGAATATGGGTGACGCGATGATGCTGGTGGCCACCCTCGCCTACGCGGTCTACAGCACCCTGCTGAAAAAATGGCAGCTGCGCTTGCCGCCACTGGTGTTGCTGTACCTGCAGGTGCTGGTGGCGGTGGTGGTGTTGTTTCCGCTGTTCCTGCTCTCCGACAAGGCTGGCCTTGGCTGGTCGAATATCCCGCTGGTGCTGTACGCCTGCCTGCTGGCCTCGATGCTCGCGCCGCTGGCCTGGATGCATTCGGTGAAGACCCTCGGCCCAAGCCGCACCACGCTGTTTTTCAACCTGCTGCCGCTGATCACCGCGTTGATTGCCGCAGTGGTGTTGAAGGAGCAACTGGCGCTGTATCACCTGGTGGGCGGCTTGCTGACCCTGGGCGGGGTGATTTTGTCGGAGCGCTGGACGACGCCGGTTCGCAGCAATGTCAGCGCGCAGGAAGCTACTTGAGCCCCACCACTCCGGCGACGATCAAGCCCACCGACACCAGCTTGATCAGCGTCAGGCTCTCCCCCAGCAGCGCGAACCCGAGAAACACCGTGCCCAGTGAGCCAATGGCGGTCCAGATCGGGTAGGCCACGCTCACCGGCAACTCACGCATGGCCAGGGTCAGGAAGTAGATCCCGCCCACGGCCGCGACGACGGTGACCAGCGACGGCCACAGCCGGGTGAAGCCGTCGGCGTACTTCATGCCCATGGCGAAGGTCACCTCAAAGCCGGCGGCGATCAGCAGGAAAAGCCACGACACTTCAGAAGCTCCCGGCCAGGTCGCGCAGTTGCCCTTCGACTGCATCGCAGGAACGGCGGAAAACGCTCGGGTCGGACTCTTCGCCTTCTGCGGCGATCACCGTGACGTCTTCAATGCCGATGAACCCCAACGCGGTCCGCAGGTGCGGATCGGCGTGGTTCATCGCCTCGTTTTCCCCGCCCGGGCCAAAGCCGCTGCCGCCGCGACTGGTGATGATCAAGGCCTTTTTGCCCAACAATAACGGCTGGTACTGGGCGATACCCTGGCTGTCCTGGGTGATATCCACGGTATGGCCCATGCGCACGATCTGGTCGATCCAGGCCTTGAGGCCGCTGGGAATCCCGAAGTTGTACATCGGTACGGAAATCACCAGCAGTTCGTGCTCGACGAGCTCGGCTACCAGCTCATTGCTCAGTTGCAAATCGGCGTGCATGGACAACGGCATCGCCTGCGGCTCCGGGTGGAAGCTGGCGGCGATGAACGCTTCGCTGACGTGGGGAATCGACGCCCGGCCCACTTCGCGGCGGGTCAGCTGCGCGTCGGGATTGGCGGTGTGCCAGGCGGCCAGGAACACCTCGGCAAGGCGCCGGGAGTGGGAACGTTCGCCGCGGGGACTGGAATGGATCGCAAGCATTTTTTTCATCTGTAGGCCTTCACACGCTAGACTCAGGCAACCTGAATGGCTGCCTCTGTTGCGCATAAATCTAGAGCCGAGCGGCCACCCTCACAAATGAGCAATAGTTGTTTTGGATGAACTGAATTCATCCATGGAGCCACACATGTTTGCTTCGCTGCCCCTGACCGCCCTGCGCGCCTTTGAATCGGCCTCGCGCCTGTTGAGCTTCAAGGCCGCCGCCCAGGAGTTGTCGGTCACGCCGACGGCGGTATCCCACCAGATTCGCTCCCTGGAAACCTGGCTCGGCGTGCCACTGTTCGAGCGCCTGCCGCGCCAGGTGCGCCTGACGGAACGCGGCGAGCGCCTGTTCCACAGCCTGCACGGCGCCTTGCTGGACGTCGCGCAAAGCGTCGACACCCTGCGCCCGCAACGCAGCGCCGGCAATCTCACGCTCTCCACTACGCCGGCGTTTGCCGCTCTGTGGCTGGTGCCGCGACTCGGGCGCTTCTATGCCGCCCATCCGGATATCAGCCTGCGCCTGGACACCAACTGCGCCGTGGTCGATTTACAGCAGGATGCCAGCGTCGACCTGGTGATCCGCTACAGCATCGACGACTACACGAACCTCTACGGTTTGTGCCTGTTCGACGAATGTTTCGCCGTGTATGGCTCCCCCGAACAAGTCGCCCTGGCGCGCGAGCGCACCCCGACCCTGATCAGCGTGCGCTGGCACAACTCCAGGCTGTACGCCCTGGGCTGGCAGGCATGGTGCGAAAAGGCCGGCGAAGACTGGTTGCAATCCGCTTCGCCGCTGCGCGAATACGACGAAGAACACTACGCCCTGCAAGCGGCCATCGCCGGCCAGGGCCTGGTGCTGGCGAGCAATATCCTGGTCTCGGAAAGCGTCGCCAGCGGGTTGCTGGTGCCTTACCGGCCACAGGTCCGCGTCAACGGCGCCGGCTACAGCGCCCTGTGCGTACCGGGACGGGAACGGCACCCGCCGGTCCGGGCGTTTTTTGAGTGGTTGCAGGAGGAAGCGCGGCTGTCGGGGCACGCTCTGTAAAATCCGATAAAACTTTTTGCGTCGCCTGGGACTCACAACTTGGAGCGATCACGCCGGCAGAGCGTGGCGCAAAACCGGATTAGTACCAGGAGAATGAGATGACTGACTCACATTTGTCTGACGTAGCCACTTTACGTGACCGCGCCCGCAAGAACGTCGAAAACGGTGCCGTGACCGAAGGTTATGACGCCGACCGCCAGGAAATCCTGCGTCTGCTCAACGAATCGCTGGCCACCGAGCTGGTGTGCGTGCTGCGCTACAAGCGCCACTACTTCATGGCCAATGGCGTCAAGGCGCATGTCGCCGCCGAGGAGTTCCTCGAGCACGCCACCCAGGAAGCCGAACACGCCGACAAATTGGCCGAGCGTATCGTGCAGTTGGGTGGCGAGCCGGAGTTCAACCCCGACCTGCTGTCGAAGAATTCCCACGCGCAGTACGTGGCCGGCAATACGCTGAAGGAGATGGTCTACGAAGACCTGGTGGCCGAGCGCATCGCGGTAGACAGCTATCGCGAAATCATCCAGTACATCGGTGACAAAGACCCGACCACTCGCCGGATCTTCGAAGACATCCTGGCCCAGGAAGAAGAACACGCCGACGACATGGCGGATATTCTGAAGGACCTGTAACTAACACAGCTAACACCGCAAAACCCATGTGGGAGCGGGCTTGCTCGCGAAGGCGGTGGGTCAGTCGGAACATTCTTGACTGATCCACCGCCTTCGCGAGCAAGCCCGCTCCCACATTTGGTTCACGGTTTTGTCAGCTAGCCTTTCACCGTCTTCGGTGCCTTGCCTTCCTTCATCTGTTGCAGCAGCGGCGCACACTGGTTCGGCTCATCGCCGCTCGGCGCCACCAGCGCCAGCAAACCCGCCGCCGGGCCGGCAATCACACCCAAGGCAACCATGCCCGCACCACGCAGCATCAGCGGCACCGCCTTCACGCCAGCATTCGGTTTGATAAACGGCCCGTTGACGTACAACGGCGAGCGCAGGGAAAACAGGCGGAAGCCTTTGGACTCCGGAGTAATGGTCAGGTCAAGCTGCTCGCTGGCCATGTTCGCGGTGCCATCGATGTAGATGATCGCGTTCTCGGTATCGAACACAAACAGGCGAGTCGTCGCCAGGCCCGACTTGATGCCGAAGTCTGCGGCCGCACAGTTGATCTTCACTTCCTTGTCGCCAAACAGGCGGCCGACCACGTAGTTGCCGACGTTGAGCCCGGCGATTTCCATCAGTCCGCGGCTGATGGCGCCGTCGTTGATCAACATCTTCAGATCGCCATTCGACGTGCCAAGCAATGCCGCGACGGAGTTGCCGCGCCCGGAAATGTCCGCGTCGCCGTTGAGCTCGCCGAAGCTGGTTTTCATCGGCTCGAAGGTCGGGAACAACTGCTTGAGCTTGAAGTTGCGCGCGGTGAGTCTGGCCTGGCCTTCCATCGGCGTGGTGCGCCCGTTGAGACGAATCTGCGCGTCGAGCTTGCCACCGGCCACGCCGAAACGCAGGGGCTCCAGGCTCAACTGCCCGTCGTTCAGCACCAGGTGAGTGTAGAGATCGGTGAACGGCAATTCGGCACTGTGGACGATGCGTTTGCCGGTGAATTCGACGTCGGCATCCATGTCGCGCCAGCGCTCGGTGCGGAACTCTTCCACCGGCAGCACCTTGGTCGCCGGCTGCTTGCTTTCGCCGCCACGGGCTTTTTGCTTGGCGTTGGAGTCGGCACCGATCAGCGGCGCCAGGTCGGTCATCAACAGCTGGTTGGAGACCAGCGCCCCGGTGAGCTTGGGCCGCGGCTGGCTGGCGACGTAGCCGAGGTTGCCGTGGATGTCGCTGTTGCCGATCTTGCCGTTGAAGTTTTCATACTGGAACGAAGCGCCACTGGCCTCATGCAACTTGGCGATCAGGTGGCCGTCGGTGGAATAGGCCGGCGAATCCGGCAAGGTCACGCCGGTCAGGGGGTACAGGTTGCCCAGGCTGCTGCCGGAGAGTTTGAGGCGCAGGTCGAGGGCGCCGAGGTTCATCGGGTCGGTCAGGGTGCCGGCCAGCGCGATGCTGGTGTCGCCGATCCTGGCCTGGGCTTGCAGCGGGAACGGCTTGGCCGCGTCCTGCAAGGCCAGCAGGCCACCGATCTTGCCGGTGCCATCGAGTTTCTGGCCGTGGTATTGGCCCTTGACCTTGAGGCCGAACGCGTAATCCTGCGGCGCCGAGCCTTTTTCCAGGGCTTTCCTGGCATCGGCATCGCCGACGATCTCGCCGAAGGGGATCGGCTTGCCGAGCAGGTCGATCACGACGTCGAGCTGGGTCTTGAGAGTCTGGTCGTCGAGGGTCACATGGCCTTTGTCGAAGCCGATGGCGCCGATGTCCACCACCCAGTTGGACGGTTCGGCATTCGGGTCCTTGGGGTCGAACTTGAAGGTCCAGTTGGCGCGGCCATCGGCCAGGCGCTGCAACTGCGCACTCGGTTCGGTGAGGTCGATACGCGGGATCACCACGCGCTGGGCCAGCAACGCCAGGGGCGAGATGCGCAACTCCACGCGCTTGAGGGTGACCATCTGCGGGGCTTTCGACCAGTCGGGATTGCCCAGGGTCAGGTCTTCGGCAATCACATGGGGCCACGGAATCCAGGCGCGCCAGCCGCCTTCATCGGGCTCGCGCTGCCACACCACGGCCAGGTTGCCATTGATGGCAAACGGTCGATGCAGTTCTTCGGAGACCTTGGCGTTGAGGGGCGGCTTGATCCGGTTCCAGTCAAAGAACACCAGGACCAACACCACAATGGCGATTAACAAAACGAAGCTGGCGCAGCTCCAGGCGAGAATTTTACGAGTGCGCGTCATTGCACAGGACTCCAGGTTACGACTGAGCGGGCGCTTTGCGGCGCGCGTTTTGACTACAGCTTATATGGCTACGACTGACAAACGGCGCGGGGGTTTAACCCCATTGATGAATTCCTCATAAAAACCGCCTTTCCTGACCAACCAGACAGTTTCAATCATCAACGGCGCACCGTTGTTACCCACGTTCGTGTCGAAAATACCCACCTCGGTGCAAAAGCGCGGGCTTGAGACCTGCGAGATAGAGCCTTCGCAGGGAACAATCAATTCTGTTGATTATTACCATTGTGTTTATGAACTTTTATATCGACTTATCAAGAGTAGCATTAGCCCTGTACCCAATTTATCGCCCTCCCAAGGAGCAACCCATCATGAAACGCCAAATACTCGCAAGCTTTGCACTTTCCCTCCTGGCCACCAGCGCATTTGCCCTGCCAGCTGCTGAACAGGCAACCCCACAAGTGAAGGCCGACGCTTCCCACTTCAGCCAAACCCTGGCTCGCAGCGGCGCTTCGGACAAGAACAACACCGACTACAATGGCAGCATCACTGAAAACGGTTCGGAACAAGCCAACAAACGTGCTTACACCGAAGGCGTTGCTGAAGGTGGCCGTGATCGTCTTGAACAGAAAGGCCTGGTTGAAGGTGGCGCTGATCGCCTGATGGAACGCAACGCTGTTGCCGACGGTGGCCGTGATCGCCTGGAACAGAAAGGCCTGGTTGAAGATGGTTCGAGCCGCGCCAACAAACGCGCTTATGCTGACGGCGTAGTGGAAGGCGGTGCTGACCGTCTGGCAGAACTGCATCAAGCACAGAGCTAAGCCCGTGCTGGCCCTGGAAAAAAGCCCGATCAGCCGATCGGGCTTTGACTTTGTGTGAACCGCAACGCCCTTCTCCCTTTTGAAGTTCGACGCTGGCAAAGCTGATTTGCTAGAGTGCGTCGCTGTCCTTGTCCACAAAGCCCGCCTGCCAATGCTGCCCCGCGCCGAACAGAAGCAACAGACCCGACTCGCCCTGATGGACGCAGCCCGCCATCTGATGGAGTGTGGCCGTGGGTTCGGCAGCCTCAGCCTGCGTGAAGTGGCCAAGACCGCCGGCATCGTGCCCACCGGTTTCTACCGTCACTTTGCCGATATGGATCAGCTGGGCCTGGTATTGGTCAGCGAAGTCGGCCAGACCTTTCGCGCGACGATTCGCCTGGTGCGCCACAACGAATTCGTGATGGGCGGCATCATTGATGCCTCGGTCCGGATTTTCCTGGATGTGGTCGCCGCCAACCGTTCGCAATTCCTGTTCCTGGCCCGCGAGCAATACGGTGGCAGCCTCGCCGTTCGCCAAGCCATTGGTGCCCTGCGTGAGGACATCGCCAGCGACCTCGCCGCCGACCTGACCCTGATGCCCAAGCTCCAGCACCTGGATGCCGACGGCCTGCACGTGATGGCCGACCTGATCGTCAAGAGCGTGTTCGCCACCCTGCCCGACATTATCGACCCGCCCGCCGAAGCGCTGCCTGCGCACCTCACGCCACAAGCCAAGATCACCCAGCAGCTGCGTTTCATCTTTATCGGCCTCAAGCATTGGCAAGGCCTGGGCAGCACCGAATAACTCAGCGCACGGTGTGAAAACGCTTGGCGGTGGTGTAGTTCCGGTTCCAATAGCTGTTGGCCAGTGAGTCGATGCGCACGCTTTTGCCCGTGCGTGGCGAGTGGATGAACTTGCCCTCTCCTATATAGAGACCAACGTGGCTGACCTGGCCGCGCCCATTGCCCCTGAAAAACACCGCATCACCCGGTTGCAACGCATTGCGCTTGACCGTGGCCGCGGTTGAGCGGTGCATCGCCGAGGTGGTGCGAGGCAGATGAATGTTGGCTTCGGTCTTGAACAGGTACACCAGGAAGCTGCTGCAATCGAAGCCCTGCTTCACCGAAGCGCCGCCCAATTTATAGGGCGTGCCCAACAGCTCGTGGGCGCGGTCGATCACGTTGTCGATAGAAGGTGGCGGGGCGAATGCCGGAGCACGCTGAAGGTTGGCCGAAGCAGATGAAATGGCGAGCGACAAACTGACAATGAGTAAACAGAAAAATGACTTGTACATGGTGGAAACCGCTGAAGATTAAATACGGAGCGGAATCCTAATGAAACAGCGCGTAACGCAACGCACGGCAAATCCTGCAAGTGCGTAGGAAAAGTCCCAAGCAATCAAAACTCATAAAAGATGAAAGAAATTTCATGCACCAAGCAATGGAATTCAACGCCGAGCGCCCGGATCCGGTGCTATAAATCCAACAACGCACCAAAATGAAACATTTTGGAATAATTTCCTGCGCCATCAGGTGGCACAAGTCGCCTGCCTACAGGGAATTCCTACTCCCCGCGTGGTTGGCAAGACCCTTGCTCTAGCTTGCTTATCGCTCATAGCTGGAAGCTTTCTGATGCTGGTGATCCACCGCCGAATCGCCCCCCAACCCGTCTGGGCCGCAGAGTTGCTGCTGAATTTCGAAGCCCGCAGCAAAAGCCGCCTGCGCTGTTTCAGTGCCGACGGAGAAGACGTCGGCCTGTTTCTGGAGCGCGGCCAACCGCCGCTGCACGATGGCGAATTCCTACAGGCTGAAGACGGACGTTTCGTACGCGTGTGCGCCCGGCCTGAACAACTGCTGCACGTCACCTGCGGCAATGCCTTTGAACTGACCCGCGCCGCCTATCACCTGGGCAACCGCCACGTGGCGCTGCAAGTGGGTGACGGTTGGCTGCGCCTGCTCGATGACTACGTGCTCAAGGCCATGCTCGATCAGTTGGGCGCGACGACCGAGACCATCGAGGCCCCCTTCCAGCCGGAACACGGCGCCTATGGCGGCGGCCACCACCACTCCCGCCATGGCGACGAAGACTTCAACTACCCGCCCAAGCTGCACCAGTTCGGCGTACGCCTATGAACCCAGCCTGGGCGCTGTTGCGTCTGGCCAGTCCGCAGCTGCCGATTGGTGGCTACAGCTATTCCCAGGGCCTGGAAATGGCCGTGGAGCAAGCCCGCGTGACCGACCCGGCAAGTGCCGGGCGCTGGATCAGCGATCAACTGTTGCTCAACCTGGCGCGCTTCGAAGCGCCACTGCTGCTCGCCCACTGCCAGGCCGCGGCCGAACAGGACTGGTCGCGCCTCGCGCAGTTGTGTGAGGAACACCGCGCCAGCCGTGAAACCCGCGAGCTGTATCAGGAAAGCCGGCAGATGGGCTATTCCCTGCACCAGCTATTGAACGGTTTACCGGAGCTGGATGACGCCGCCCGAGAATTCCTGGCACAGCGCTCCGAACCGCACCTGGCCCTGGGCTGGGCCCTGGCCGCCCGCGCCTGGCAGATCAGCCCGGATGACGCCCTGGCCGCCTGGCTGTGGAGTTGGCTGGAAAACCAATTGGCGGTGCTGATGAAGACGCTGCCTCTGGGCCAACAAGCCGCCCAGCGCCTGACCAGCGAACTGCTGCCGCTGCTGCAACAAGCCCAGCAGGACGCCAGCCAGCTTGACCCCAATCACTACGGCAGCGCCGCGTTTGGCCTGTCCCTGGCGTGCATGGCCCATGAGCGCCAGTACAGCCGCCTGTTCCGTTCCTAGGGCACTTTATCTTGGAGAATCACATGAACACCCAACCCCTGCGCGTCGGCATCGGCGGCCCGGTCGGCTCCGGCAAGACCGCCCTGACCCTGGCCCTGTGCCTGGCCCTGCGTGATCGCTACAACCTGGCGGTGGTCACCAACGATATCTACACCCGCGAAGACGCCGACTTCCTGGTGCGCAACCAGGCCCTGGCGCCCGAGCGCATCATCGGTGTGGAAACCGGCGGCTGCCCCCACACCGCGATTCGCGAAGACGCCTCGATCAACCTCGAAGCGGTCGACCAACTCAACCGTCGCTTTCCCGGTCTGGACCTGATCCTGGTGGAATCCGGCGGCGACAACCTGTCGGCCACCTTCAGCCCGGAACTGTCGGACCTGACCATCTACGTGATCGATGTGTCGGCCGGCGACAAGCTGCCGCGCAAAGGCGGGCCGGGAATCTGCAAATCCGACCTGCTGGTGATCAACAAGATCGATCTGGCGCCGCTGGTAGGCGCATCCCTGGAACTGATGAACAGCGATACCCAGCGCATGCGCGGCGGTAAACCTTTCGTCTTCAGCAATCAGAAAACCGGCGTCGGCCTGGAAGAAATCGTCGCCTTCATCGAACGCCAGGGCTTGCTGACCGCAGCCTGATCAACCCCCACAAGGAGCCTGTCCATGCGCCTCAATACACTTCTCGCTGCCGCAGCCTTGCTGCTCACTCCCGCCCTCGCCTTCGCCCACCCCGGGCATGGCGACAACGGCCTGGTGGCCGGTATCAGCCACCCGCTGGGCGGCATCGACCACTTGCTGGCAATGGTCGCCGTGGGCCTGTGGGCCGCTCAACAAAAAGGCTCGGCGCGCTGGGCGCTGCCGTGCACGTTTGTCGGCACCATGCTGATCGGCGGGATGCTGGGCTTTGAAGGGCTGGAACTGCCGGCGCTGGAAAGCGGGATTGCCGCGTCGGTGCTGGCGCTGGGCCTGGCGGTAGCGCTGGCGGTGCGGCCGCCGTTGTTCGTGGCGGTGGCGGCGACGGCGCTGTTTGCACTGTTCCATGGCGTGGCCCATGGTTTGGAGCTGCCGGACATGTCCAGCCCGTGGGCGTATGCCATAGGGTTTGTGGGTGCGACGGCGGTTTTGCATGCTGCCGGTTATGCCGTGGTGCGTTTCCTGCCGGCGGCGGCTGCGCCGTTGGTGCGGGTGGCGGGTGCGGCTTCGGCGGCGACTGGGGTTTGGTTGCTCGCTGCCTGATTTTCGGTGCTCCTGAGGGCCCCTTCGCGAGCAAGCCCGCTCCCACAGTCGACTGCATTCCAACAATGGAACTCGATCGAATGTGGGAGCGGGCTTGCTCGCGAAGGCGGCAGTAAAGACAACACCGATCCCAAGCCTGATACCATGTCGCGCAAACACCCCTGCCGTGACGACGCCAGCCGATGCCCATCGCTCCAAGCTCCGCCCTCAAGCCTCAATTGACCGCCGTGTTGACGCACTTCCACGACCTGATCGTGCCGCTCTGGCAAGGCCCGGGCTGGAATGCCGACCTGGCGCTGCCCTATGAGGCCCTGGACGCCGATCATCGGCCTTTGCCCCCGCAACGCTATCGCGCCATGGCCTGCGCACGGCAGTTGTACCTGTTTGCCAGCCTGATCGGTGAACCCGGCGCAGCCTTTGCCGAGGAGCGCGCCGCCGCGTTGTTCCGTTCCCTGCAACGGCACTTCCACGACGCCGAGCACGGCGGCTGGTTCTACAGCATCGACGCCCACGGCAAGCCGCTGGATAAGCGCAAGGACCTCTACACCCACGCCTTCATCATCTTCGCCTGCGCCCACTATTGGGCCAAGGTACGTGAATCGCTGGTGGAATCGGTACTCGACGCCGCCCTGGAAGTGGTCGCCGAACGCTTCGCCACCGGCGACGGCCTGTACGAAGCGGTGCTTGAACGTAACTGGTCGTCCCTCAAGTCTGGCCCTCTGCAAAACCCGCTGATGCACCTTGCCGAAGGTTTCCTCGCCACGTTGGCCGTGCGGGAGGACGCCGTCACCCAAGACGCGTTGCTGGACCTGGCCAACGCCATGCAGAAGCGCTTCATCGACCGCCAACACGGGGTGATGATGGAAAAACCGCTGGGCGCTGTGGATAACTGGTTTGAACCGGGGCATCAGTTCGAATGGTTCTTCCTGCTGGAATCTTCGGATTTGCTGCGGGGCACACCGCTGCACACATCACTGAGCAAAGCGTTCACCTATGCCGAGCAAAAGGGTGTGGATAACCTGACCGGTGCGGTCAGCGGCATGCTCGCCCTGGACGGCAGCGTGCGCGACGGCACCCAGCGCATCTGGGCCCAGGCCGAATACCTGCGGGCGCTGACCTTGCGGCCCGACAGTGAAGCCGTGCTGCAACGCCAATTGCTGGCGCTGCAACAACGCTTCCTGCATGACAAAGGCTGGAATGAGTGCCTGGATGCCAGGGGCCACGTGAGCCGGCGGGACATGCCGTCGACCACGCCTTACCACTTGGCGACGTGCTACCTGGGCCTTACGCAATCCATTTGCGGTCCCCGGTAAAACTGATCGTCAGCCAGCGGGCCGCATCCGGCTTGCCCAACCCTGTGGATATTTCTTCGCGCAGCCCGTCCAGGGTGGCGACGTTATCCACCGGGTAATCCGCCGGCAGCACCACATGAATCTCGATAAACCGCGCCCGCCCGTGCTTCTGCACGTAGGACACGTAATCATCGAAACCATGCCTGGCCTGGGCCGCCTCCATCACTTCGCGCACTTTGCCGTCCAGTTGGTCCGGCACAATCCCCAACACGTCGCGTAGCGCCGGGCGCAGGATCTTGAAGGCCGGCGCCAGCATGCTCAACGCCAGCAGGATCAGGATCAACGGGTCCACATACACCGCCCACTGCCCATAGCCCTGGGACTTGAGCAACAGCGCCGCCAGGAAGCTCACCAGCAGCCCCACCGACAGCATCGCGTCCACCAACCAACTGATGTTGTCGAACTGGATCAGCGACGACTTGAGCGTGCGATTGCGGTAACGCACGTAGAAGAAATAGGCGAACTCGACGACGGTAAACACCGCCGCATAGATGATCACCAGACCCAACTCGATATCGCGCCCGCCATTGATAATGCCGAACACGCCGTTGAGAAACGCGTAGATGGCGATCAACAGCAGGAAACTGCCCTCGATCAGCAGCACCATGGGCTCCAGGTGCCAGTAGCCGAACTGGAAACGTTCGTTGCTTTTCTTGGCGATCAGCTTGGCCGTGATCAGCATCAGCACCTTGATGGCGGTGGCGATCAGCGAGAAAAAGCCGTCGAATAAAATCGATTGGGCGCCCGACACCACCCCTGTGATAATCCCGGCGATCGCCACGGCAAACATCAGGATGGTCGATTGTTTGAGCAGCGACTGCTCACCTCGGTTACTCACATATCCTCCTGTCAAAACCTTTGAACCGCACAGCGCGGCGGGGTTTTCAGGGGTGGAGTGTACCTTATGTCCTGTTTTGGCCGATTTGCCGCATATTCAAGCCTGACAAAACCCTGTGGCGAGGGAGCTTGCTCCCGCTGGGCGGCGAAGCCGCCCCAAAAAAGCCAGGGCCGCTTCGCAGCCCAGCGGGAGCAAGCTCCCTCGCCACAACAGCTCGACGAACTTAGGCCTTGGCGCCACGCTCAATCGCAAACCCGGCCCAGGTCTGGCTCACTGGCATCAGCTCCAGGCGGTTGATGTTCACGTGTGCCGGGGTGTTAAGCACCCAGAAGATCGTATCCGCAATGTCCTGCGGCTGGATCGGCTCGGCACCGGCATAAGTCGCGTCATAACGCGCCTGGTCACCGGCAAAGCGCACCAGCGAGAACTCACTCTCACACAGGCCCGGCTCGATGTTGGTCACGCGCACGCCGGTGCCCTGCAGGTCGCAACGCAGGTTCAGCGAGAACTGTTTGACGAAGGCCTTGGTGCCGCCATACACGTGGCTGCCCGGGTACGGGTAGCTGCCGGCAATGGAACCGAGGTTGATGATGCCGGCGCCACGGCCGTGGGCGATCAAGCGCGGCAACAGCAGGCTGGTAGTGGTCAGCAGGCCCTTGATGTTGGTGTCGACCATGGTTTCCCAATCGTCGAGGCTGCACTTCGGCGCAGGGTCGGTGCCCACCGCCAGGCCGGCGTTGTTGATCAGCCCGCGCAGCGTGGCAAAGGACGGCGGCAGGTTGGCGATCGCCTCTTCCATGGCCTTGCGGTCACGCACGTCCACCACCAGGCCGAGCACTTCGGTCTGCTTGGAAAGCTCGGCGCACAGGGCGTTCAAGCGCTCTGCGCGGCGGCCGGTGAGCACCAGTTTCCAGCCGGCTTCGGCAAAACGGCGGGCACAGGCTTCGCCAAAACCGGAGGTCGCGCCAGTAATAAACAGCGTATTGGACATGGTGTTCTCCTTGCGGGGCTACGAGGTAAAAAATCAGCCAGCAGAATGCCCGGCTACCGGGCTGGCGGCAACTGATACACGCTGTGGACACAGGTGAATGCCGCTCATGCTGTACGAAATTCAACCAATCGCCCGAAAGCCATACAGGCCGTGGCGTGCAGCCATGTGCGCGCACCTTATCCACAGCCCCGTCCACAGTCTTTGGGGGCAAGTACAAAAGCTGAAAGCCGCGCTACACAAGGCTTTCAGCGCGATTCAAAAAGTTTTTTGCTTGACCTTGCGCAGCCCCTATGTAGCCCGGTTCAAAACGGTGCAACCAGGACGATGGCTCCAGGCCAGTCATTCCGGCCTCTGCGGCACTCTTTCCAGAGTTTAGTCACAGACTTATCCACAGGCCGTAGTGACATATTCCGGTCATATACCTGTGTCTTTAAACAGGTTGACAAACCCCTCGGGTGGTCACGAAAAATTCACTGATCAATAAACAACCACCACGCTGCAAGCCACGAAAACAAAGGCCTCCAGCCAGCTACTCCCACGTTACCCACAGCCGGTTCCACAGTGCCTGGGGACAAGTCAAAACTGTGACAAAACAGGGATTTGCGGCGGCTATATGTCGCGCTTTGGCAGGTGCCCGGATTTGTTGTCCACAATTTCAGGAAAGCCTGCAGGCGACGCAAAAAAATGTGGGAGCGGGCTTTGTGTGGGAGCGGGCTTGCTCGCGAAAGCGGCGTATCAGTCAATGCACATGTGACTGACCCACCGTCTTCGCGAGCAAGCCCGCTCCCACACAAGCCCGCTCCCACATTGGACCTGCGAACGACTTAATGCCCGCCGAGGTAGGCGTTACGCACCTCCTCATTCACCAGCAGCTCCTTGCCGGTGCCGGTAAGGCGAATCTCGCCGTTGACCATCACGTACGCCCGGTCCGACAGCCGCAACGCATGGTTGGCGTTCTGCTCCACCAGGAAGATGGTCATGCCGGTAGACGCCAGCTCCCGCAGCGTGGAAAAGATCTGCTTCACCACGATCGGCGCCAGCCCCAGGCTCGGCTCGTCCAGCAGCAACAGCTTGGGCCGGCTCATCAGTGCGCGGGCGATGGCAAGCATCTGCTGTTCACCACCGGACATGGTCATCGCCCGCTGGTTGCGCCGCTCCTTGAGACGCGGGAATAGCTCGAACATGCGCTGCATGTCTTCGGTGGCGAACTTGTCGCCAATCGGGATGGTGCCCATCAGCAGGTTTTCCTCGACGGTCATGTCGGGGAACACCCGCCGCCCTTCCGGCGACTGCGCGATGCCGTTGGAGGCGATGTAGTGGGACGACTTGTGGGTAATGTCGACGCCGCGGTAGATGATCTGCCCGGACTCGGCCCGTGGCTGGCCAAAGATCGACATCAGCAGCGTGGATTTACCCGCGCCGTTGGAGCCGATCAGGCTCACGGTTTCGCCTTCGTTGATGTGCAGCGAAACTTTCTTCAGGGCCTGGATCGGGCCGTAGAACACGTCCAGGTCTTTCAGTTCGAGGATTGGCTCACTCATACCAGTTCCTCTTCGTCAGCGCCCAGATAAGCCGCGATCACCTTCGGATCATTGCGGATCGCTTCCGGCCCGCCCTCGGCAATCACGTTGCCGTGGTCCAGCACCACGATGTGGTCGGAAATACTCATCACCATGCCCATGTCGTGTTCGATCAGCACCACCGTCAGGTCGTGCTCGTCCCGCAGCAGGCGAATCATCGCGCTGAGGGCTTCGGTTTCCTGGGGGTTGAGGCCGGCGGCCGGTTCGTCGAGGCAAATGATCTGCGGCCGGGTGCACATGGCACGGGCGATTTCCAGGCGGCGCTGCTGGCCGTAGGACAGCTCGCCGGCCAGGCGGTTGGCGCAGTCCACCAGGTCCACCACTTCCAGCCAGTAGAACGCATGGTCGAGGGCATCGCTTTCAGCCTTGCGGTAGCCCTTGGTATTGAGGATGCCCGCGAGCATGTTGCGGTTGACCCACATGTGCTGGGCCACCAGCAGGTTCTCCACCACCGACATTTCCTTGAACAGGCGAATGTTCTGGAAGGTGCGCGCCAAACCCGCCCGGTTCACCAGGTGAGTGCCGCCGAACATCTTGTAGAACACCCGGCTGACGAAGCTTTTCGGCGAGACAAAGTCGGTGGCCTTGAAGCGCTCGCCCAGCAGTTGGATCACGTTGGTCTGCTTGCCGCGCACATTGAGTTCGATCTTGCCGCCGGAGGCTTTGTAGAAACCGGTCAGGCAGTTGAACACGGTGGTCTTGCCGGCACCGTTGGGACCGATCAGGGCGAAGATCGAGTTGCGCTTGACCTTGAGACTTACGTCGCTCAAGGCCTTGATGCCACCAAAGTGCATCATCAGGTGTTCCACGGAAAGAACGACTTCCTTGCTCATGGCGCCACTCCTTTACGCGGGACAACACCGGTACGGCTGATACGAATCAGCCCTCGTGGTCGCCAGATCATCATCACCACCATCAACACGCCGAAGAGCAGCACGCGGTACTCGGAGAAGCTGCGCAGCAGCTCCGGCGCCACCGTCAGCACGAACGCGGCAATCACCACGCCGACGGTCGAGCCCATGCCGCCCAATACCACGATGGCGAGGATCAGCGCCGACTCGAAGAAGGTGAACGACGACGGGTTGACGAAGCCCTGGTAGCTGGCGAAAAACACCCCGGCCAGACCGGCAGTGGACGCGCCGATGGTGAACGCCGAGAGCTTCACCAGCACGTGGTTGAGGCCCATGGAACGGCAGGCGATTTCGTCTTCGCGCAAGGCTTCCCACGCGCGCCCCACCGGCATGCGGGTCAGGCGGTGCTTGATGTACAGCACCAGCAGCACCACCAGGAACAGCACGATGTAGATGAACAGGAATTTGATGTTGGGGTTGTAGTCGATGCCGAAGAACTCGTGGAACGGCACCCCGCCATCCTTCGCCTTGCGCACGAACTCCAGGCCGAAAAACGTTGGCGACGGCACCGGCATGCCGTTCGGGCCACCGGTAAACGACAGCCAGTTATTCAGCACCAGGCGGATGATTTCACCGAAGCCCAGGGTCACGATCGCCAGGTAATCGCCGTGCATTCGCAGCACCGGAAACCCGAGTATGCACCCCGCCAGCGCCGCACAAATCGCCGCCAGCGGCAGCACCGACCAGAAGCCCAGGCCGAGGTACTGGTAACCCAGCGCCAGGCCATAGGCGCCGATGGCGTAGAACGCCACGTAACCCAGGTCGAGCAGCCCGGCCAGGCCGACCACGATGTTCAGGCCAAGGCCCAGCAACACGTAGATCAACCCGAGGATCACCACGGTCAGCAGGTATTTGTTGGCGAAGAACGGGAACACGATGGCAATCACGATCAACGCCGGGATGATCCAGCGCAGGCGCGACTTGTAGTCCGGCTTGAGTACATGCACACCGGAGCCGGTACTTTCAAACCCCTGCAGAATCCGCAGGCCCCTTGGGGTTTGCAGGAACAGGCTCATGGCGAACCGGCCGACCATCACGATGGCCACCAGGATGCCGACACGCGCCGGTTGCAGGTTGAAGCTGTAGCCGTCGAGGACCACGCCGACGATCGGACCGAACACGATCAGCGAAATCAGCCCGGCGAGTACCGCATCGACGACACTTTTCTTGATATCGATAGAGTAGGCAGCAGACATAGTTATACCTTCGCCACGAGTGGGCGACCGAGCAGGCCCTGGGGACGGAAAATAAGGATCACCACCAGCAGGGAGAAACTGAACACGTCTTTGTAGTCAGAGTTGATCAACCCCGAGAACAGCGACTCGGAAATACCCAGGATGATCCCGCCCAGCATGGCCCCAGGCAGGGAGCCGATGCCGCCGAGTACCGCTGCGGTAAATGCCTTGATGCCGATGATGAAGCCGGCATAGAAGTCGAACGTGCCGTAGTTCAGGGTGATCAGCACACCGGCCAGCGCGGCCATGGCGGCACCAATCACGAATACGTAGGAGATGACCCGGTCGGTGTTGATACCGAGGATCGACGCCATCTTGCGGTCTTGCTGGGTAGCGCGGCACATGCGGCCGAGCTTGGTGTACTTGATGATGTAGGTCAGCAGGCCCATGCCGACGAACGCGGCCACCAGGATGAACACCTTGGTGTAGGTCAATTGCACGAAGCCGGTGCCGATATCGACTCTCCAGGCGCCGGCCAGCAGCGTCGGGATGCCTTGTTGCTTGGCGCCCTGGGCGATCTGCGCGTAGTTCTGCAGGATCAGCGAAATACCGATGGCGCTGATCAGCGGTGCCAGTCGGGTGGAGTTGCGCAGCGGTTTGTAGGCGACACGCTCGATGACCCAGCCGTAGACGCCGGTGACGACGACGGTGAAGATCAGGGTGCCAAGGATGAGCAGCGGGAAGGATTCGATGCCGAAGTAAGCCAGCAGTGCCAGACTGATCGCCGCGAGGTAAGCGGAAATCATATAAACCTCGCCATGGGCGAAGTTGATCATGCCAATGATGCCATAGACCATTGTGTAGCCGATGGCGATCAAGCCATAGACCGACCCGAGGGTCAGCCCATTGACCAGTTGCTGCAGGAAAATACCATCCATAACGCAATCTCACGCAGTGAGAGCCTGCACACCTGTGGGTGTGCGGATCTTCTAGGAGGAAAAGACAGACACAAAAGGGGCTGGCAACCAAGTCCCCGTGTAGGAGCTGGCGTGTGTGGGCGCCGGGCTTGCCCGCGATAGCGACACCTCGGAATGTCAGTCAACCCGAGGTGACGCTATCGCAGGCAAGCCAGCCCCCACAAAAGCCCGGTTCCCACAGGGTCAAGTGGCGTCTAACCCATCGCGCTAACTATTACTTCTGCTTTTCCAGCTGGTGATACTTGCCGTCCTTGTCCCACTGGTAAACCACATAGTCGGAGATTTTCAGGTCGCCCTTGGCGTCCCAGTTCTTCTCGCCCATGACGGTTTTGACCGGGTGGGATTTCAGCCATTTGGCTGCGTCTTCGCCCTTGTCGGACTTGGCGCCATTGAAACCGGCGGCCAGGGCCTGGATCGAGGCGTAGGCGTACAGGGTGTAGCCTTCAGGCTCGGTGCCATTTTTGCGGAACTCTTCCACCACGGTCTTGCTGTCTGGCAGCAGGCGTGGGTCGGCGCCGAAGGTCATGTACACGCCATCCACGTACTGTGCACCACCGGCGGTGGCCACCAGTTCGTCGGTCACCACGCCGTCATCGGACATGAACTTGACGTCTTTCAGGCCGGCTTCACGAATCTGCCGAACCAGTGGGCCGGCTTCCGGGTGCAGGCCGCCGAAGTACACGACGTCAGCACCGGTGGAGCGGATCTTGGTGACCAGGGCGCTGAAATCTTTCTCGCCACGGGTCAGGCCTTCTTCCAGCACCGGCTTCACGCCGCGCTTGGTCAACTGCGCCGCAGTGGCGTCGGCCAGGCCTTTGCCGTAGGTGTCCTTGTCGTTGATAACGGCAACTTTCTTGCCCTTGAGCACGTCGACGATGTAGTCGCCGGCCACGATGCCTTGCTGATCGTCACGACCACACATGCGGAACACGGCCGACAGGCCACGCTCGGTAACCTGCGGGTTGGTGGAGCCCGGGGTGATCATGATCACGCCCGCATCGGCATACACCTCGGAGGCAGGGATAGTGTTCGACGAGCAGAAGTGCCCGACCACGCCAATCACTTTGTCCTGGTCAACCAGGCGGTTGGCCACGGCCACGGCCTGCTTGGGTTCGCAGGCGTCATCGCCGGCCACCAGCTTGATCTGCTCGCCGTTGATGCCGCCGGCCTTGTTGATGACATCGGCTGCCGCCTGGGCACCTTTCATGTACTGCTCACCAAATGCCGCGTTGGCGCCGGTCATCGGCCCCGCTACGCCAATCTTCACATCAGCTTGAGCAAACGCAGAAACACCCAGCGCCGCAGCAACGGCGAGGGCTAGAAAACCTTTCTTGTAAAACGTCTGGGACATGAGTGGTGCTCCGAGGTTTTTGTTGAATTGGCACTGCAGCTTCACTTCAAAAACTTTCGGAGAAAGCCCAGAGCAAGCGTCGTGCCATTACGTTTTTATTATTCAAAAAGACACGGTGTCATTGTTATTGCAGGTTTTTGGGCGCCTTTTGATTGGACGTGCAACCGTCTATCTCAACCAGGTGCAACCATTGGACCTATAAAGTGCAACCCGACCAATCAAGCACTGCAACCCGGCCACTAAACGGCCACCCTTAAACATGTAACAGCGTGCGTAACGGAAGTGCACATTTACAGTGCGTTACTGCTACGACTCGCACCAATACAGATTAGTAGCCGGCTAAGAAAATGCAGGCTTCTGAGGGGTATTTCGTTGATCAGATCACGATCCGCAGGCATTGGCCCGCGTGATACAGCGAGAATCCCGCCTCGTACAAACAGCTGCGCAGGCCCACACCGGCCAACGGCTGCATCGGCGCAAAGGGGATCGGCAGTGCCTGTGGATCCTGGTGACACAGATAATCCGCGAAGGCTTTGCCCACGACACTGCCGGTCGTCACCCCGCGCCCGTTGTAACCGGTGACCGCCACCAGCCCGGGCGCCGGCTCGAACAGGCGCATCAAGTGGTCCGGGGTGAACGCGATGCAGCCGGTCCAGGTGCACTCCCACTGCACCGGTTTGAGGTACGGGAAGTAGTGCTGTTGCACCCGATCGGCCCAGGCCTTGAGGAACCACGCGGGTTTCTGGTTGCCGTTGCCCAGGCTGCCGAGCAGCAGGCGGCCTTCGGCGTCGCGGCGGATACTGCTGAGTACCTGGCGAGTGTCCCAGGAGCCTTGGCCGCCCGGAAGGATTTGTTGGGCGGCGTCGTCGGTCAGAGGGGCCGACGCCACCTGATAGTAATAACCGGGGAAGAAGTTGCGGCGCAGTTCGGTCCACTCGCCTTCGGTGTAGGCGTTCGAAGCGATCACCACCTGTTCAGCCTGCACCGAGCCTTGGGCAGTCTGCACTGACCAGTGCTGGCCCTGGCGTTCCAGTTGGGTGACTGGGGAGTGATCGAACAACTGTCCGCCGAGCCCGACGGCGGCATTGGCCAAACCACTGGTGTAGGCCATCGGGTTCAAGGTGCCGGCCCGCCGGTCGAGCAAGGCGGCAGCAATCTTTTTGGTACCGGTGGCTTGTTCGCATGCAGCGCCGGTCAACAGCTCCACCGGTGCACCGCGACGCTTCCACTGTTCCTCACGACTGCGCAAATCCGCCTCGCCACGGGCGTTGTGCGCCATGTGCAAGGTGCCCTCGCGACGCAGTTGGCAGTCGATGTTGTATTTGTCGATCAGGCTGAACACCAGGGACGGTGCCGCGCCGAGCATGCGGTTGAGCTGGCTGCCCACCGCGGTACCAAAACCGGCTTCGATCTCGTCCGGGGGAATCCACATCCCTGCATTGACCAGCCCTACGTTGCGCCCCGAACCACCGTGGCCGGTGCGATGGGCCTCGAGTACGGCGACACTTTTTCCTTGTTCCAGCAAGTGTATGGCTGCCGACAAACCGGTGATGCCGGCGCCGATCACGCACACATCCACTTTTACCTCGCCCTTGAGCGCGGCACGATCCGGCCGGCCAGGAGTGAGTTGTTCCCACAAACATGCTTCGCGTAATGCCATTGCCAGACTCCGATGAGACCTAACAAACCACTTTTCCGAATTGTAAATACGGTCAAATGTGGGAGCGGGCTTGCTCGCGAAAGCGGTGCGACAGTCACCTTATATATCGACTGATACACCGCCTTCGCGAGCAAGCCCGCTCCCACATTGACCTCACTCCGACTTGAGGTATCAGTCGAAGGTAATGCCCTGGGCCAGCGGCAGTTCCAGCGAGTAGTTCACGGTATTGGTCTGGCGACGCATGTACCCGCGCCATGCATCCGAGCCCGACTCACGCCCGCCACCGGTCTCTTTCTCACCGCCAAACGCGCCACCAATCTCCGCGCCGCTCGGGCCGATGTTGACGTTGGCGATCCCGCAGTCACTGCCTACCGCCGACATGAACTGCTCGGCCTCGCGCACGTCAGTGGTAAAGATGCACGAAGACAGGCCTTGTGGCACCGCATTGTTCAGGCGCAGCGCTTCAGCGAAATCGGTATAGCCGACCACATACAGAATCGGCGCGAACGTCTCGGTGCACACCACATCACTCTGCTCCGGCATTTCCACGATGGCCGGCGACACGTAGTAAGCGTTGGGGAACGTGTCTTCCAACTGGCGCTTGCCGCCAAACACCCGGCCGCCTTCGCTCAAGGCCTGCTCCAGGGCGTCCTGCATGTTTTCGAAGCTGTGCTTGTCGATCAGCGGGCCGATCAGGTTGCCTTCCAGCGGATGGCCGATGCGCACTTTGGAATACGCAGCCTTGAGGCGGGTGACGATTTCCTCTTTTACCGACTCATGGGCGATCAGCCGACGCAGACTGGTGCAGCGCTGGCCGGCGGTACCGACGGCGCTGAACAGAATCGCGCGCACGGCCATGTCCAGGTCGGCGCTTGGGCCGAGGATCATCGCGTTGTTGCCGCCCAGTTCGAGAATGCTGCGGGCAAAACGTGCAGCGACTTTCGGCGCTACTTCGCGGCCCATGCGGGTGCTGCCGGTGGCGCTGATCAGCGCAACACGCGGGTCATCCACCAGTGCGGCGCCGGCATCGCGGCCACCGATGATCACCTGGCTGAGGTACGGCGGCGCATCGCTGAAGTTCTTCAGTACGCGCTCGAACAGTGCCTGGCAGGCCAGGGCGGTAAGCGGGGTTTTTTCCGACGGTTTCCAGATCACTGCGTTGCCGCACACCAGCGCCAGCGCGGTGTTCCACGCCCATACGGCGACCGGGAAGTTGAAGGCGCTGATCACGCCAACCACGCCCAGCGGGTGCCAGGTTTCACGCATGTGGTGGCCCGGACGCTCGGAGGCGATGGTCAAGCCGTACAACTGGCGCGACAGGCCGACGGCGAAGTCGCAGATGTCGATCATTTCCTGCACTTCACCCAAACCTTCCTGGGTGATCTTGCCGGCTTCCCACGACACCAGCTCGCCGAGGTCGGCCTTGTACTCGCGCAACACGTCGCCGAACTGGCGCACCAGCTCACCACGACGCGGGGCCGGCACCTTGCGCCAGGCCTCGAATGCATGCTCGGCGCGACTGACCTGCTGCTCCACCTCGGCGGCGCCTTCCCAGTGCACACTGGCAATCCGGCTGCCATCAATGGGCGAATGCACGGGTTGTTTACCCGACTGGTACAGCGCCGGGTTTACCCCGAGACGATCAAGCAATGCGGCAACCATGGGTCACTCCTTCAATCTACAAACAGAAATTTGCGCCGCCAGCGGTCGCGGCGATCCAGACCTTATTTGTAGCTGGCCCAAGACTTGCCAACAAACGACGATTAGGCGAGATATCATTCCGTTTATTCATGCTAAGAACAAAAAGAGGCGTGCCGTGCTGAATAAAAGACATTTGCCCTCGATCACCGCCCTGCAGTGCTTCGAAGCGGTCACCCGCCACCTGAGTTTTACCCGCGCCGCCGAAGAGCTGAACCTCACCCAGAGCGCTGTCAGCAAACAGGTCGCGCAGCTGGAAGAACTGTTGCAGCACCTGCTGTTTCGCCGGGTGCGCCGCCGCTTGCAGATGACCCCGGCGGGCGATCTGTACCTGGTGGAAGTGCGCAAGATCCTCACCCAGGTGGAGATGTCCACCCATTACCTGCGCTCCTACGGCGGCGAGACTGAAGTGCTGCGGGTGTCCACGCCCTACACCTTCGGCGCCCGCTGGCTGGTGCCGCGCCTCAAGGGCTGGCGACTGCGCCATCCGCAGATTCACCTGGACCTGTGCAACGAACAGGAGCCCGACGAGCTGCTGCAAGGCAAGGCCGACCTGGCCTTCTACTTTGGCCAGGGCTCACGGCCCGGCACCGAAAGCCTCAAGCTGTTCAGCGAAGAACTGGTGCCCGTGTGCTCACCCGACAGCCTGCCCGCCCAAGCATTTACCGACCCCACGCAACTGAGCGAACTGGTGTTGCTGCAAAACGCCTCGCGCCCGCAAGGCTGGCATGACTGGTTCGCCGCCCAGGGTCATCACACCGAGCACAGCTACCATGGGCCGCGCTTCGAGACCTTTTATATGTGCATTCGCGCCGCACAGGTTGGCTGCGGTGTGGCGCTGCTGCCCAGGTTTCTGGTGGAAGAAGAGCTAGCAGAAGGCAAGCTGGTGATCCCCTGGCAGCATGCGATGCCGAGCCAGGATGCCTATTACCTGGCCTACCCCGAGCACTCGGCGGAAGTGCCCAAGGTGCGGGATTTTGTGAAGTGGATGATGGAGCAGGTTGAGTCTGATTGAGGCGCGTTGCCTGCAATACCGCCTTCGCGAGCAAGCCCGCTCCCACATTTGGAACGCATTTCAAATGTGGGAGCGGGCTTGCTCGCGAAGGCGTCAGGGGCCACACAACAATGCCCAGCTGAAAAAACACTGGCAAAACAGCACAGGTCTATGCGCCACTAGCGCCATTCCTTAATTGTGCGTAAAGGTCGGCGCCCATCGCCGACCCGTCTGGAGATTCCCGTTATGAGCGAGAGTGTGTTTGCCGATCGCATCGTGCAGAACCTGCTCGACACCGACTTCTACAAGCTGACCATGATGCAGGCGGTGCTGCACAACTACCCGAACGTGGAAGTTGAATGGGAGTTTCGTTGCCGCAACAGTGAAGACCTGCGCCCGTACCTGGCGGAGATCCGCTACCAGATCGAGCGCCTCGCCGAGCTGAGCCTGAGCCCCGACCAACTGGGCTTCCTGGAACGCATCAGCTTCATGAAGCCGGATTTCCTGCGTTTCCTCGGGCTGTTTCGCTTCAACCTGCGCTACGTGCACACCGGTATCGAAAACGGTGAGCTGTTTATCCGCCTGCGCGGGCCATGGCTGCACGTGATCCTGTTTGAAGTGCCGATGCTGGCCATCGTCAGCGAAGTGCGTAACCGCTATCGCTACCAGAGCGTGATCCTCGAACAGGCCCGCGAGCAGCTGTATCGCAAGTTCGACTGGCTGACGGCCAACGCCAGCGTCGAAGAACTGTCCGAACTGCAGGTCGCGGATTTCGGCACGCGTCGACGCTTCTCCTACCGCGTGCAGGAAGAAGTGGTGAACGTGCTCAAGCACGACTTCCCCGGGCGTTTTGTCGGCACCAGCAACGTGCACCTGGCCCGCGAGCTGAACATGAAGCCGCTGGGCACCATGGCCCACGAATGGATCATGGCCCACCAGCAACTCGGCCCGCGCCTGATCGACAGCCAGATCGCCGCCCTCGACTGCTGGGTGCGCGAGTACCGTGGCCTGCTGGGCATCGCCCTGACCGATTGCATCACCACCGATGCGTTTCTCAGCGATTTCGACCTGTACTTCGCCAAGCTCTTCGACGGCCTGCGCCACGACTCCGGTGACCCGGTGCAATGGGCCGAAAAGGCGATCGCCCACTATCACAAGCTGGGGATCGAGCCCATGAGCAAGACCCTGGTGTTCTCCGACAGCCTGTCGCTGCCCAAGGCGCTGGAGATTTTCCGCGCGCTGCGTGGTCGGATCAATGTGAGCTTCGGCATCGGCACCAACCTGACCTGTGATATTCCAGGTGTGGAACCGATGAGCATCGTGCTTAAAATGACTGCCTGTAATGGCCAGCCCGTCGCGAAGATTTCCGATGAAGCGGGCAAGACCCACTGCACCGATCCGAACTTTGTCGCCTATTTGCGCCACGTTTTCAAAGTACCTGCCCTACCCAGCAAGGAGTGAATCATGCAAGCCGTACAGCGCGAGATTGCTGAACAGCTCAAGGTCCAACCGCCGTTCAAGGACCAGGCCGCCCTTGAGGCGGAGGTCGCCCGGCGCGTTACCTTTATCCAGGATTGCCTGCTCAATTCAGGCCTCAAGACGTTGGTGCTGGGCATCAGCGGCGGCGTCGACTCCCTGACCGCCGGCCTGCTGGCCCAGCGTGCAATGCAAGAGTTGCGGGCTGCCAAGGGTGACGATGCGTACCGCTTTATCGCGGTGCGCCTGCCCTACGAAACCCAGTTCGACGAACACGACGCCCAGGCGTCCGTGGACTTTATCGAACCCGACGAACGCCACACAGTGAACATCGGCCCGGCGGTGAAATCCCTGGCCAATGAAGTGGCGGCGTTTGAAGGCAAGGCCGCAGTCTCCCGGGACTTCGTGCTGGGCAACACCAAGGCGCGCATGCGCATGGTGGCGCAGTACACCATCGCCGGCGCGGCCGGTGGTTTGGTGATCGGTACCGACCATGCGGCGGAAGCCGTGATGGGCTTTTTCACCAAGTTCGGTGACGGCGCCTGCGACCTGGCACCGCTGAGCGGGCTGGTGAAGAACCAGGTGCGCGCGATTGCCCGGCACTTTGGTGCTCCGGAATCGCTGGTAGAGAAGATCCCGACGGCCGACCTGGAAGACCTGTCGCCGGGCAAGCCGGACGAAGCGTCCCATGGCGTGACCTATGCCGAGATCGACGCGTTCCTGCACGGCGAGCCGGTGCGCGAGGAAGCCTTCAAGATCATCTGCGACACCTATCGCAAGACCGAGCACAAGCGGGTGATGCCGTTTGCACCCTGATCTGACGTAGCGGCTCATTCTGGCAAAAGGGCTTGTTGTGGTGAAGGAGCTTGCTGTGGTGAAACAGAGCTTGCTGTGGTGAAAGAGCTTGCTGTGGCGAGGGAGCTTGCGCCCGCTGGGGCGCGAAGCGGCCCCTGAAACCTGCTTACTGCTTTTTCTGATGCTACGCGGTGAGCTTATTGGGGCTGCTCCGCAGCCCAGCGGGAGCAAGCTCCCTCGCCACAAGAGCAGCCTGCCTACAGGCAAAAAAAAGCGCCCCGAAGGGCGCTTTTTTTTGCCTGAAGATTGCTTACTTCAGGGTCACAGTGCCTTTCATCATCGAGATGTGGCCTGGGAACGAGCAGAAGAACGCGTAGTCAGTGCCTGCCGCCAGCTTCGACACATCGAAGGTCACGGAGTCTTTCTCGCCGGCACCGATGATCTTGGTGTGGGCGATGATGCGGGTGTCGCCGTCTTTCAGGTAGTTCTTGTCGATACCGGCGGCCATGCCGTCGCTGGCGATGCCAGGCATGTCGGCGGCGGAACTCAGCACCCAGTTATGGCCCATGACGTTTTTCGGCAAGCTGCCGGAGTGGGTCAACTCAACGGTGAACGTCTTGCAGCTCTTGTCGATTTCGATGGCCTTGGTGTTGAAGGACATCTGGTCAGTGGAGTCGACAGTGACCTTGCACTCTGCAGCAAGCAACTGGCCGCTAGCCAGAGTCAGCAGGGAAACAGCAACGAGTTTGGCAAACATGTGAATCTCCAGGGCAGGGTTTAAAAAACGCATAGTGCGACAAGGGTGCCTGAGTCAGGCAGGACTTCATATGATCTGTATCAACAGATTGTATACAACTTTAGGCTATCAGACTCATCGACACAATCTACCGGCCAAAGTGCGGGTGCCGGCCTATGATCGGTCCATCACCCTTCCGGAGTCCCAGCCATGCACCTCAATAGCCTGTTCCGCAGCCTGCTTGCCGCCTATGCCTGTGGTGCCAGCGGCACCTGCGAAACACCTCAACGCGAGGTTTAATCCTTTGAGAGACGCAAGCCAGCCTTTACTCTTTAGCCACAACTGAGTGGAGTCAGGTATGTCCTTGAAGTCTGTCTGTGTGTTTTGCGGTGCCAGCAGCGGCACCAACCCGGCCTACCGTGAAGCAGCCGTGGACCTCGGGCGCGCGCTGGCGGAGCGCAAGCTGACCCTGGTGTACGGCGGCGGCGCCGTGGGCCTGATGGGTATCGTCGCCGATGCGGCGCTGGAAGCCGGCGGCGAGGTGATCGGAATTATTCCCGAAAGCCTGAAAAACCTCGAAATCGGCCACAAAGGCCTGACCCGCCTGGAGGTGGTCGACGGCATGCACGCCCGCAAGGCACGCATGGCCGAGCTGAGCGACGCCTTTATTGCGCTGCCGGGCGGCCTGGGCACCCTGGAAGAACTGTTCGAAGTCTGGACCTGGGGCCAGCTCGGCTACCACGGCAAACCGCTGGGGTTGCTCGAAGTGAACGGCTTTTACCGCAAGTTGACCGATTTTCTTGATCATATCGTCGGCGAAGGCTTCGTCCGGGCACCGCATCGTGCCATGCTGCAAATGAGCGAATCGCCGGCTGAGCTGCTTGACGTACTGGATGCCTGGCAACCGCTGGTCCTGCCCAAATGGGTGGACCAAAAACCCGATTAACCCTTGGGACGCGATTAAAGGCAGAATACGCGCCGCTCAACCTCACCTTCGACCCCAGAGGATCGCCCATGGCAAAACCTAATTACTCCTTCGCCAAACGTCAGAGAGACTTGGCCAAAGAGCAGAAGAAAGAGGAAAAGCTGCAGCGCAAGAAAATTGCAGCCGACGAAGAAGCCGGTGCACTGAACCCGGATGCTGAAGGTACAGTGGCTACAGACGAAACCGAAGCACCGAAAGACGCTGAATAGGTGATCGTTCCCACGCTCCGCGTGGGAATGCATCCTGGGGCGCTCCGCGTCCCGATTTGAGATATGTGCATTACTCCAGCGGCATCACCGTCACCCGCACTTCCGGGTCATGGCTCCCTCCCCCCAGAATCACCCCCCGCAACGGCGAAACATCGGAAAAGTCCCGGCCCCAGGCCAGGGTGATGTGTTCCAGTGCCGGCTGCACATTGTTGGTCGGGTCAAAATCCACCCAACCCGACACAGGGCAAAACACCGACACCCACGCGTGGGACGCATCCGCGCCAATCAACCGTGGTTGGCCGGGCGGTGGCTGAGTCAGCAGGTAACCACTGATATACCGCGCCGCCAGGCCCCGGGAACGCAGGCACGCGAGCATCAGGTGGGCGAAGTCCTGGCACACGCCGCGCCGGCGCTCCAGCACTTCCACCAGCGGCGTGGCGACCTGGGTGGCTTCGGCATCGAAAGTAAATTCGCTGAAGATCTTCTGCATCAGCGCCTGCACACCCAACAGCAACGGACGACCGGCCGGGAAACAGTCTTCGGAGAACTCGACGAAGCTTTTCTTCAAATGCACATAGGGCGATTCGAACCGATAGCGGCACGCCTCGATCACTTCGGCCGACAGCGGCTGGCTGCTGTAGGTCAGGCCGTTGCGGGTCTGGTCCCAGGCCGGCGACAGGCTGAAATCCAGCAGCGGCCGCGCCAACACCTCCACTGTCAGCCCGGCGTTCACCAGCAGTTCATCATGGGGCCGCTCGAATGCCAGCCGGGTGATCGGGTTGCCGAACACATCCAGTTCATCCCGGCGCGAGGTCGGCTCGGGGCTGATCTCCAGTTGCTGCGAGCTGCAGCGCTGCCAGGCGCAAGGCCGCGGCCACAGGTGCGCCAGCTGCTGGGCCAGGGACACCGGGCTGTCGTAGTGGTAGTGGGTATCGTGGAAAATCTGGTAGCGGGCACTCATCACACAGACACCGTTTGCTGGCTGACATCGTCCACATGGGCAAAATGGCGCAAGGCCAGGCGGTCGGAGACTTGCCCACTTTCATCGGCCACCGCTTGCAGCAGGTCGGCCAGGCCATCCAGCGCGGCACGCACACTGGACTCGCCGAACAGCGGGTTCTCCAGGCAGCCCAGGTCAAAGCGCGCCAGGCGCTCCACCAATGGCGCCAACCCGGTTTCCCGGGGCACGCCGAAATCGTCATTCAAGCGGCGCAAGGTGCGGCTCACCAGTTTCAGCTGGAACAGCACTGCGTGGGGGTTTTGCTCATCCAGCAGCAACAGGTCCAGCACCGGAATCAGCTGCGGTACCGCGAGGTAGCGCGAACGATAGGTGATGCTGCTGTTGCCCAGTTCCAGCAACCACTCCAGCCCGGCCTGATCGAACACCGCCACGCCGCGCAGGAACGCCGCCAGGCTGCTGCTGAGAAACTGCAGGCGCTCGATGCGCCGGCCCATCATCAGGAAGCGCCAGCCTTCGTCGCGGGTCATGTCGTCAAGGGCAAAGCCCGACAGCGCGGCCAGGGACATCACCAGGCGGTTGAGGAAATCCAGCAGTTCGCCGAAGTCCGGCTCTTCGCTTTCCAGTTCCAGGGCTTCGCGCTGCAACTCCACCAGCGCCTGCCAGTTTTCCCGGGACAGCTTGCCGCGCACCTGGGACGCCGCCCACTGCAAGCGCTGCAAGTTGGCCCGCAGGCTCGACGGCCAGTCGTCACCGAGCAACGCCGCCTGAAGCCGCTCAGGCAACTCGCCCTCCTCCGGCAACAGTCGCAGGTTCTCACCCAGTTCAACCGCCGCCTGCAGCGCCAGCGGGTCGTCTCCGTCGACATAGCGGGCGAGGACGATCCGCAACCAGCGCGCACTGTCATCACAGCGCTCGCAATAACGGCCAAACCAGAACAGGTTTTCCACCACCCGCGACGGCAGGTACGGATCACGTCGCACCAGGTCATGGGCGCCGATGGCCCGTTGGGCGCGCCATTGCTCGGTGCCATGGGCACGTTCGCCGAGCACCCAGGTGTCCTTGCTCGCACCGCCGCGCTGCATCGACACCACTTCGGCATCGGCATCGGCGGCCACACGGGTCAGGCCACCGGGCAGTACCCGATAACCGTCGGCGCTGGCTACGGCGTACACACGCATGCCGATGGCGCGGTGCTGAAGGTGATCGTCAACGGTGTGCCAGACCGGCGCCTGGGACAACTGCGCAAGTTCCTGGGCGACATAGGCGTAAGGCCGCGCGCGCATGCGCTCAGCCAGGGCCTCGCGTTGTTCGTCGTTCAAGTCGCGGCCAAATACCGGGGTGAAGCTTTGCGACGGAAACGCCGGCTTGATCAGCAGTTCCGGCAGTTTCTCCAGGGCTTCGGCCAGCACCGGCGGCTCACCGCACCACCAGGTGGCGATGGACGGCAGGATCAGCTCTTCGCCAAACAGGAATTGATTGATCTTCGGCAGAAAGCCCAGCAGGCCGGGGGACTCCAGCACGCCACTGCCCAGGGCGTTGGCCACCAGCACATTGCCCTGGCGCACGGCATCCAGCAGGCCGGGCACGCCGAGGGCCGAGTCGGTGCGCAGTTCCAGCGGGTCGCAGAAATCGTCGTCCAGGCGGCGCATGATCGCGTGCACCCGGCGCAGGCCGCTGAGGGTCTTGAGGTACACCGTGGCGTCGCGCACGGTCAGGTCGCCGCCTTCCACCAGCGGGTAGCCAAGCTGGCGGGCGAGGTACAGATGCTCGAAATAGCTTTCGTTGAAACGGCCCGGGGTCAGCAGCACGATCAGCGGTGGCTGGTCGTCGCTCGGCGCCTGGCGGGCCAGGGTTTCCTGCAGGGTGCGGAAGAACCCGGTGAGGTGCTGCACCTGCAAGTCGCGGTACAGGTCCGGGAAGGCGCGGGACACGATGGTGCGGTTTTCCAAAGCATAACCGGCGCCGGACGGGGCCTGGGTCCGGTCGGCGGTGACCCACCAGCGGCCATCCGGCGTACGCGCCAGGTCCACGGCGTACAGGTGCAGGAACGCGCCGTCGGGCGGCTGGATGCCCTGGCACGGCCACAGGAAATTGTTATGGCCGAACACCAGTTCTGCCGGCAGCAAGCCTTCGGCGATCAGGCGTTGCGGGCCGTAGAGGTCGGCCAGTACTGCATTCAGCAGGCGCGCACGCTGGGCGATGCCGGCGGAGAGTTGCTTCCATTCATCGGCGGCCAGCACGTGGGGCAGCAGGTCCAGCTCCCAGGGACGATCGGCGCCCTTGGGGTCGGCGTAGACGTTATAGGTCACGCCGTTTTCCTGGATCTGCCGGGTCAGCAAGGCCTGGCGCTGAGCCAGTTGCGCCGGGGTGCTGCGTTGCAAGTGATCGAGCAGCCGCTGCCAATGGGCGCGAACCGCGCCGCTGTCGTCCAGCAGTTCGTGATAAGTGCCCGCGGTCAGCGGGTAACGGTCGAGCAAGTCGGGCATGGAACGCTCGGCAGAGGCAAGGGAAGTCGAATTAACTCACAAACCACGCGATCCAACTGTGGGAGCGGGCTTGTGTGGGAGCGGGCTTGCTCGCGAAAGCGGAGTGTCAGTCACTTAATGTGTTTCTGATACACCGTATTCGCGAGCAAGCCCGCTCCCACATTTTGAATCGCATTTAGTCATTCTTATTGGGGAAGCGCCGCAAATCCAGGGTCATCGGCAATTCATCATTGATCACCACACTCGGCACCGGCAATTTCCCGGGGCTGTGTCCCAAGCGGAAAAACCGCGCCATCCGCCGGCTTTCAGCTTCATTGGCATTCACCGGCAGGCTGTCGTAATTGCGCCCGCCCGGGTGGGCGACATGGTACTGGCAACCGCCCAGCGAGCGCTGCATCCATGTGTCCAAAAGATCGAACACCAGTGGCGCATGCACCGGGATCGTCGGCTGCAAACAGTTGGCCGGTTGCCAGGCGCGATAGCGCACGCCAGCCACAAACTCGCCGACACGCCCGGTGGGTTGCAGCGGCACCGGGATGCCATTGCAGGTCAGCAGGTAACGCTGGGGCGGCAGGCCACTCAACTTGACCTGCAGGCGCTCCAGGGACGAATCCACGTAACGCACCGTACCGCCCACCGCACCCTCTTCGCCCAGCACATGCCAGGGCTCAAGGGCCTGGCGCAATTCCAGTTCGATGCCGCTGACGGCGTAGTCACCGACCTTGGGAAAACGGAACTCCAGGTGCGCGGCAAACCATTCGGCCCGCAGCGGATAACCGGCAGCGTTCAGCTCGACGATCACGTCGGCAAAATCCTGCTCGATAAAGTGCGGCAGCAGGAAGCGGTCGTGCAGCTCTGTGCCCCAGCGCGCCAGCTTCGGCGGCGCATAGGGTTCACGCCAGAACCGCGCGACCAGTGCCCGCAGCAGCAACTGCTGGGTCAGGCTCATGCGGGCGTGGGGCGGCATTTCAAAGGCACGCAATTCCAGCAGGCCCAGGCGGCCGGTGGCACCGTCCGGCGAGTAGAGCTTGTCGATGCAGAACTCGGCGCGGTGGGTATTGCCAGTGACGTCGATCAGCAGGTTGCGCATCAGGCGGTCCACCAACCATGGCGGGCATTCTTCGCCCGCTTCGGGCATCTGCGCGAAGGCGATTTCCAGCTCATACAGCGCATCGTTGCGCGCTTCGTCGACCCGTGGTGCCTGGGAAGTCGGGCCGATGAACAGGCCGGAAAACAGGTAGGACAATGACGGATGGTTATGCCAATAGCTGATCAGGCTGCGCAGCAGATCGGGACGCCGCAGGAACGGCGAATCCTTGGGCGTAGCGCCACCGAGCACAAAGTGGTTACCGCCGCCGGTGCCGGTGTGGCGCCCGTCGATCATGAATTTTTCTGTGGTGAGGCGGGTTTGCCGGGCTTCTTCGTAGAGAAACTCGGTGCGTTCCACCAACTCGTCCCAGGTGGCGGACGGCTGCACGTTGACCTCGATCACACCCGGATCCGGCGTCACCCGGAAGTTGCTCAGGCGTGGGTCGCTCGGCGGCTCATAACCTTCCAGCAACACCGGGCAATGCAGTTCTTCGGCGGTGGCTTCGATGGCGGCCACCAGTTCCAGGTAATCCTCGACCCGTTCCAGCGGCGGCATGAACAGGTACAAGCGGCCGTCCCGTGCCTCGGCGCACAGGGCGGTGCGGGTCAGCCAGTCGGCAGACTCGTCGATCTTCGGGATACGGTCTTGGCTGGCAGCTGCCTCGCCATGGCTTTGCAGTTGTGAGGTGGTCGGCAGGTCTGCCAGGTCCTGATTGGGATCGGTGGGGTGCACGAACGGATAGTCCGCCGCCGTTACCCACGGTTGCGAGGCCAGTGGCAGGCGATAACCCAACGGTGAATCGCCCGGCACCAGGCGGCAATGGTTGTCCCGCAGGTACCAGCGCCCGCTCTGCCAGCGGTCATTGGCCGCCGTGCGTGCCAGCGGCAGCACCTGGCCGATGACTTTATCCAGGCCCTGGCTGAAGACCTTGCGCAGGCGTTCGCGCTCAAGCTTGTCCTCCAGGCGCGGATCTTCGGCGCTGACGTTTTGCGGCAAGGCGCCTTCGCGCCACAGGTAATAGAAATTATCTTCGTAGGCCGGGAATACAAACTGCGCGGGCAGTTTCAGGCGCTCGGCAACGCTGGCCAGAAAACGCCCGGCCATCACGCCGTCGGCGCCATAGCTTTCCTGCTCATCGGCGATCAGCGCGCTGTTGTGCCAGATCGGCACGCCGTCGCGGCGCCAGTAGCAGTTGAGGGACCAGCGCGGCAGTTGCTCGCCGGGGTACCACTTGCCCTGGCCGAAATGCACCAGGCCCTTGGGTGCGTAGTGCTTGCGCATGCGCTGGAACAGCTCGGCGGACAGCCGGCGTTTGTCCGGGCCCAGGGCGGCGGTGTTCCATTCGGCGCCGTCGGGGTCGTCGATGGAAACGAAGGTGGGTTCGCCGCCCATGGTCAGGCGTACGTCGTCCTTGTGCAGGTCACCGTCGATCTGCCGGCCCAGGGCCTGGATCGCCAGCCACTGCTCTTCGGTGTAGGGCTTGGTAACCCTGGGGGCTTCCCAAATCCGCTCCACGGACATCTCGTGGGTAAATTCGCACTCGCAGGGTTCCACCAGGCCGCTGATGGGCGCCGCGGAAGAAGGATCAGGACTACAGGCCAACGGGATATGACCTTCACCGGCGAACAAACCGGAGGTGGCATCGAGGCCGATCCAGCCGGCGCCAGGCAAATAGACTTCGCACCAGGCGTGCAGGTCGGTGAAATCCACCTCGGTGCCGGACGGGCCGTCGAGGGCTTTGACGTCGGCGGTCAGCTGGATCAGATAGCCCGACACAAATCGTGCCGCCAAACCGAGATTACGCAGCAGTTGCACCAGCAACCACGCCGAATCCCGGCAGGAACCGGAGGCGTTTTCCAGGGTGAATTCCGGAGTTTGTACCCCCGGCTCCATGCGGATCAGGTAGCCGATATCGGCGGCCAGACGCTGATTCAGGCCCACCAGGAAATCCACCGCCGGCAACGGCGTGCGGTCGATACCCGCCAGATACGCGGCGAATCGCGGGGTCAGCGGCAATGTTTCCAGGTACGGCGCCAGCTCGCGCTGCTCATCGGCGGCGTAGCTGAAAGGGATTTTTTCGGCGTAGGGTTCCAGGAAGAAATCGAACGGATTGAATACCGCCATCTCCGCGACCAGGTCGACTTCGATGCGCAGCTCGTCAGTTTTTTCCGGGAACACCAGACGCGCCAGGTAATTGCCCTGGGGATCTTGCTGCCAATTGATGAAGTGCTGTTCCGGCAGCACCTTCAGCGCGTAGGAAAGAATCCGCGTGCGGCTATGGGCCGCCGGACGCAGACGAACAATCTGTGGGCCGAGTTCGACCGCGCGGTCGTAGCGGTAATGCGTAACGTGGTGCAACGCGACATGAATCGACACGGCGGCCTCCTGCGAGCCAGGGCATGGAAACAAAGCGCGCAAGACTTATGCCAGAGCAGTGGTCATTGCGCTTTATCGTGGGACCCGGTGCAGTACAGCACCAAAACGGCGCGATGGCTGCCGTCGTGGTGCGAGGGTTGCACATATTTGTGGCGGGAGTGTGAGGGTGGGTGGTGAATCTACCCAGTCAACGGGCTTTGTGCCTGGCGATCACGGCTTCACGCAGGTGGCGAACTTCGACCAGTTTCTGGCGCATTTCGCGGTGGCGCTTGCTGTTAAGCACCAGCAGCGCCAGCAACGGCAACAGCACGCTCATGCCATAAATAAATGGATGCGGTCGGTACTCGATCGTGGGCAGCACACACACAAGACAAAGCCCCAGCAACACCACCAGCGGCCACACCCATTGCGGGCGTCCGCGGGCGATCATGAAGTTGCAGTGCACGATGACCAACGTCAGAGCGATTCCGCCGAGAAAGGAGTACTTGGCGTTATCCGCCAGGGGAAGGTCCCGGAAATAGCTGTCAAAAAACAAAGGCACCGCGAAGACCAGGGAAAATACCGCTGCAAATATCGCCCCCATGAAAACCGGAAAGTACCGGGATAGAAAGGCACGAATGCTCGGTGCTTGGTTCATTGCTCAATCTCCTCGTATAGACCTACGGCAATGGTTCGGACATTCCCGGAAAGCGCACTGCCCGTGAAGCCAATCGAGGCGCCCAACGCATCCTGTATTTGCGTGACCGTTGCGTGCTTGACCTGTGTGGGCGTGAAGCGCTTGGGTAGCTCACCTGACAACTGTCGCAACTTGAGCATCTTCGAGCTCAAGCGAGGGTCGTTAATGCTCAGCAACTCCTTGGTCAGTTTGGCGCGCTCTTGTCGATTCAAGCCTTTCAGTACCTCCCGAACACTTTTGCCGGTGGTCGCCTTATTCAGCCGGACCAACTTGAGGGTGGTGAGTGACGATGCACCGACTCCGACCAACGATGCGGCGTCCAACGCGATCATCGTGTATTGATACCATTCCTCGCCGTCGAGCTCGTCGTTGCGCGACGGATTTCTTATTTCGTTGACGGTCCGGTAGCCACCGGCAAAACACTGAACGGTACTGGCTGCCGCAGCGGTGTAGCCGAGGGCTGCGACCACCGTACTGGCACCCGCCGAAAACGGTATCGCGACAGAGCCGCTGAGCACCACTACCCAGCCGATGACTGCACCGGCACACGACAGCGTGGTGTTGATCGCTTCACCCACCAGCCGCGATTCACGGGGATTGTCTTGCACCTGCTGGGCGAACTGCGCCGGCGCTATGTACCGCTGCGCTTCCCGCAGGATCACGCGTTTGGGCGCAATGCTGCAGATGGGTTGGAATTCGCGCAGGGTGACGACGTTGAAGTCGGCATCGATATACACCACACCCGCCCCCACGATGCCTGGGTCGGCGTCGATGGCAGCAAACAGGCGTGGCAGGTTGATCTGGCTTTCGATGCGCTGGCGGGCCATGAACTGGGAGCGGTTGGAGTCCATGCCGATGCCAAGCAGGGGGCTGCTCATGGGGGTGTTCTTCCTTGAAATGGGTGGTGTCTGAACTGGCGCTTTCGCGAGCAAGCCCGCTCCCACATTCGACCGCATTCTCATGCTGAAACCCGGTCACATGTGGGAGCTGGCTTGCCTGCGATGGCGCTCGAATGGGCGCCACCTTAACAAACAGGCTACCCACCCGCTAGAAAGCAAAACGCCAGCACGAGGCTGGCGTTTTGCGTTTCAGGCGACGATCAACGCGGCACCACCGGCTTGCGGGCTGGCTTCTTGCCTTTGCCCTTGGCGGCGTCGGTGCGCTCCTTGGCGGCCTGCTTGTTGCGCGCCATGGCCGCGGCCTTGGCTTGCTCGCGCTTGTCCCACGGGTTGCTGCCATCACTGCCACGCGGCGGCAGGCCGGTGTGCTGGGTTAGGATCCTGGTGGTGGTTTCCTTCGCAACCTTGTGGCTGCCAGCCGGCGTCGAGTTTTTGCGACGGGCGCTCTGGTAGCTGTCGGTGGACGGTTGGTGCAACGGGATCAGTTGCTCCTTGCCCGGCCCGATCAGGTCTGCACGGCCCATGCGAGTCAATGCTTCACGCAGCATCGGCCAGCCCTTCGGGTCGTGGTAGCGCAGGAAGGCCTTGTGCAGGCGGCGCTGTTCTTCGCTCTTGACGATGGTCACCGCGTCGCTCTTGTAGGTGACCTTGCGCAGCGGGTTCTTGCCCGAGTGGTACATCGCCGTGGCGGTGGCCATTGGCGACGGGTAGAACGCCTGCACCTGGTCGGCGCGGAAGCCGTTGCCCTTGAGCCACAGGGCCAGGTTCATCATGTCTTCATCGGTGGTGCCCGGGTGGGCGGCGATGAAGTAAGGAATCAGGTACTGCTCCTTGCCCGCTTCCTTGGTGTACTTCTCGAACATGCGCTTGAACTTGTCATAGCTGCCGATGCCCGGTTTCATCATCTGGTTGAGCGGACCTTCCTCGGTGTGTTCCGGGGCGATCTTCAGGTAACCACCGACGTGGTGGGTCACCAGCTCCTTCACATACTCCGGCGACTCGACCGCGAGGTCGTAGCGCAGGCCGGAAGCGATCAGGATCTTCTTCACACCCGGCAACGCACGGGCGCTGCGGTACAGCTGGATCAACGACGAGTGGTCGGTGTTCAGGTTCGGGCAGATGCCCGGGAACACGCAGGATGGCTTGCGGCACGCGGATTCGATTTCCGGGCTCTTGCAGGCAATGCGGTACATGTTCGCGGTCGGGCCGCCGAGGTCGGAAATGACGCCGGTGAAGCCTGGCACCTTGTCGCGGATCTCTTCGATTTCGCGAATGATCGACTCTTCGGAACGGTTCTGGATGATCCGGCCTTCGTGCTCGGTGATCGAGCAGAAGGTGCAGCCGCCGAAGCAGCCACGCATGATGTTCACCGAGAAGCGGATCATGTCGTAGGCCGGGATCTTTTCCTTGCCGTACGCCGGGTGTGGAACACGGGCGTAAGGCATGCCGAACACGTAGTCCATTTCTTCGGTAGTCATGGGAATGGGCGGCGGGTTGAACCACACATCCACTTCGCCGTGCTTCTGTACCAGCGCGCGGGCGTTGCCCGGGTTGGTTTCCAGGTGGAGCACGCGGTTGGCGTGGGCATACAGCACCGAGTCGCCACGGACTTTTTCCACGGACGGCAGACGGATCACGGTCTTGTCACGGGTCATGCGTGGGCTGGCCAGGATCTGTACCACCTTGGCCTCTTCCGGGTCTTCCACCGGGCCCTTTTCCTGCTCGATGGCGCAGGCCTGGGTGTCCTGGGTATTCACGTACGGGTTGATGATCTTGTCGATCTTGCCCGGACGGTCGATACGGGTGGAGTCCACCTCGTACCAGCCTTCAGGCGTGTCACGGCGAATGAACGCAGTGCCGCGCACGTCGGTGATGTCTTCGATCTTGTGGCCCCACGACAGGCGCTGGGCGACTTCGACGATGGCCCGCTCGGCGTTGCCGTACAGCAGGATATCGGCACAGGCGTCGATCAGGATCGAGTTGCGTACACGGTCCTGCCAGTAGTCGTAGTGGGCGATGCGGCGCAGGGAGGCTTCGATGCCGCCGAGCACGATCGGCACGTGCTTGTAGGCTTCCTTGCAGCGCTGGCTGTAGACCAGGCTCGCGCGGTCCGGACGTTTGCCGGCCATGCCGCCTGGGGTGTAGGCGTCATCGGAGCGGATTTTCTTGTCGGCGGTGTAGCGGTTGATCATCGAGTCCATGTTGCCGGCCGCGACGCCGAAGAACAGGTTCGGCTCGCCGAGCTTCATGAAGTCGTCTTTGGACTGCCAGTTGGGCTGGGCAATGATCCCGACGCGAAAGCCCTGGGACTCCAGCAGCCGGCCGATGATTGCCATGCCGAACGACGGATGGTCCACGTACGCGTCACCGGTGACGATGATGATGTCGCATGAATCCCAGCCAAGCTGATCCATCTCCTCCCTGCTCATCGGCAGGAATGGCGCAGGACCGAAACATTCGGCCCAGTACTTGGGATAGTCAAATAACGGCTTGGCTGTTTGCATGACGGTGACCGGTGTTGAGATGAAAAATCGCGGGCGCGGAATATAGCACAAAATTTGACCAATTCCGACCTTTGCAGTCGGAATTGGTGGGCAGCGCTTTTACTCGTCTTCGAAGTTATAGCTGCCCGGCGCCAGGTTCTCGAAGCGAGTGTATTTACCGATGAAGGCCAGGCGCGTGGTGCCGATTGGCCCGTTACGCTGTTTACCGATAATGATTTCAGCGATGCCTTTATGCTCGGTCTCCGGGTGATACACCTCGTCCCGGTATACGAACATGATCACGTCAGCATCCTGCTCGATCGCTCCGGATTCCCGCAAGTCGGAGTTGATCGGGCGTTTGTTCGGACGCTGCTCAAGAGATCGGTTGAGCTGCGACAGGGCAACCACCGGGCAGTTGAATTCCTTGGCCAGGGCTTTCAACGAGCGAGAAATCTCGGAAATCTCGTTGGTCCGGCTATCACCGCTGGAGCCCGGGATCTGCATCAACTGCAGGTAGTCGATCATGATCAGGGCAATATCGCCGTGCTCACGCACCAGGCGTCGGGTACGCGCGCGCATTTCCGACGGGCTGATGCCCGCGGTGTCATCGATAAACAGCTTGCGATCGTTGAGCAGGTTGACCGCCGAGGTCAGCCGCGGCCAGTCGTCGTCTTCCAGGCGGCCGGCACGCACCTTGGTCTGGTCGATGCGGCCCAGGGACGACAACATACGCATGATCAGCGATTCGCCTGGCATCTCCAGGGAGTAAACCAGTACAGCCTTGTCGCTGCGCAACACGGCGTTTTCCACCAGGTTCATGGCGAAGGTGGTTTTACCCATGGACGGACGGCCGGCGACGATGATCAAGTCGGCTGGCTGCAGGCCGCTGGTCATGCCGTCGAGGTCGGTGTAGCCGGTGGACAGGCCGGTGATGGCGTTGTCGGTGTTGAACAAGGTGTCGATACGGTCGATGGCCTTGGTCAGCAAGTCGTTGACGCTGACCGGGCCGCCGGTTTTAGGCCGGGCCTCGGCGATCTGGAAGATCTGCCGTTCGGCTTCGTCGAGAATCTCTTCGGCAGTGCGGCCTTCCGGGTTGAACGCGCTGTCGGCGATCTCGGTGGCGATGCCGATCAACTGGCGCAACGTGGCCCGCGCTCGGACGATCTGCGCATACGCCTTGATGTTGGCGACCGATGGCGTGTTTTTCGCCAGCTCGCCCAGGTAACCCAGGCCGCCCACTTGGGACGTCTGGCCTTCCTTGTCCAACTGCTCGGCCAGGGTCACCACGTCGATCGGTGAGTTCTGGTCGGCCAGCTTGGCAATGGCGCGGAAGATCAGGCGGTGGTCATGACGGTAGAAATCGCCGTCCGAGACTTGATCCAGCACGCGTTCCCAGGCGTTGTTGTCCAGCATCAAGCCACCGAGCACGGCCTGTTCGGCCTCGATGGAATGCGGCGGCACCTTCAGGGCAGCGGTTTGCAGGTCATATTGCTCAGGAGCGGAGATATCGTTCATGGCCACTTGGAATAGTTGGAGAATCAGGAGCTACAGAAAAACAAAAGGCACGACCTGTGAACAGGATCGTGCCCGATGTTAACTGCCTGGCACGCGAGGTGCCAGTCAGTTAGGTGTTGCTTAAGCTGCTACCACAACAACGCGTACGGTTGCTTCGACTTCAGCGTGCAGGTGCACGGCTACATCGAATTCGCCAACGTTGCGGATGGTGCCGTTCGGCAGACGAACTTCGCTCTTCTGCACTTCAACGCCGGAGGCGGTCAGTGCATCAGCGATGTCGTGGGTGCCGATCGAACCGAACAGCTTGCCTTCGTCACCGGCGGTGGCAGTGATAGTCACTTCCAGCTCAGCCAGTTGGGCAGCGCGAGTTTCGGCCGAAGCTTTTTTGTCTGCTGCTGCTTTTTCCAGCTCAGCACGACGCTCTTCAAACGCAGCCAGGTTGGCAGCGGTTGCAGCGGTGGCTTTGCCGTATGGCAGCAGGTAGTTACGACCGTAGCCGGCCTTAACGTTCACTTTGTCGCCCAGGTTGCCCAGGTTGGCGACTTTTTCCAGAAGGATCAGTTGCATGTGAAAATCCTCTAACTTTTAACCTTCACCGTTCGCGTTATCGGCGTCTTTCGGCGCCAGACGACCGCGAAAATCAATCAGGCCGTCGACAATGGCCAAGACCACGAGTAACGGATAGATCAGCTGCATGAACAGCAACAGCGTTACGTACAACCCCACCAGCCAGAATCTGCCCAGTCGCTTTTGCGCCACCAGCCCATGAATCAGGGACAGGCCGGCGAATACCAGCGGTACGCTGCACAACGGCACCAACAGCGCCAGGCCAAAAGTCGGCCCGACCACCATGAACGCCAGCAGCAACATCGCCGGTCCAGCGGGGATTCTGATACTGCGAAACTCGCGACCAAAACCACCCGGGTTATACAACAACGCCTGCCAGTAACGCCCAAGAATCAGGCTCAGCAAGCTGACAATCTGCAACAGTGCCGCTATCAGGCCGGTAAGCATCGGTGCAACCACTGACGCAAAGCGCGCTCGCTCCTCTACCGATAACTGCTGGTAGAGATCCCCGAGGGCCAGCGGCAGGATCTTGATGATCTCCTGCGCCAGCGCCTCGATTTGCGGGCGGAAAGCCGCGCCAAGCGCCAGTGAATACACCAACCCCAATGCCACGCTGACCAGCAGCGTACGGACCCAGGACTCACTTGCGCGCAAAACCAACGCAAGGGTCGATGAACCGAGCAGTACCAGAAGTACCCGTGGATCATCGAATTTCAACCACCAGACCAAGGCCGGCAGTATTCCCAGGGCAAGAACGCCAAGGGCGTCCTTCAAACCGCGCCGCAGAAGCACAAGGCAACCCGCGGCAGCACCCAACCAATACAACAACGGCAATGCTGCACATCCAGCCACTACAAGAGTGGCCTGCACACGACCGCGCATGATGAACTCAGCTAAGGCGCGCATGCATTCAATCCCTTACTACTTGTCGACTGCCCGGTCTCAGCGGCCGTGGCTGTCGGTGTAGGCCAGCAGGGCCAGGAAGCGGGCGCGCTTGATAGCGGTGGCCAGCTGACGCTGATAACGAGCTTTGGTACCGGTGATGCGGCTTGGAACAATTTTGCCGGTCTCGGATACGTAGGCTTTCAGAGTGTTGAGATCTTTGTAATCGATCTCCTTCACGTCTTCAGCGGTGAAGCGGCAGAATTTACGACGACGGAAGAAACGTGCCATTTGATAGGCTCCTTAAAAGGTCCGTGGATTACTCGTCAGCGTTATCGCTGTTGTCGCTGTCATCACTATCAGCGCTTTCAGCGCCTTCGTGCTCAGGACGGTCGCGACGCTCACGGCGCTCACTGCGGTTTTCTTCAGCCTTGAGCATCTCGGATTGGCCGGTAACGGCTTCTTCGCGACGGATGACCAGGTTACGGATCACTGCATCGTTGTAGCGGAAGTTGTCTTCCAGCTCGGCCAGGGCCTTGCCAGTGCACTCAACGTTCAGCATCACGTAGTGAGCCTTGTGAACATTGTTGATTGCGTAGGCCAGTTGACGACGGCCCCAATCTTCCAGACGGTGGATTTTGCCGCCGTCTTCTTCGATCAGCTTGGTGTAACGCTCTACCATGCCGCCGACTTGCTCGCTTTGATCCGGGTGGACCAAAAAGATGATTTCGTAATGACGCATGAATGCTCCTTACGGGTTGTAGCCTGCCGCTCAAAAACGGTCAGACAAGGAGTGAATGACACTTATGGATCTTGCCGAAGGGAGGCACATGCGTGCCTGCCATGAAGGCAAGGGGCGCAATTGTAGAGAAGGGGGAGAAAGGGTGCAAGGTGATTGGTGATTATTTGAACAGCCCCCATACACCACAAAAACAAATGTGGGAGGGGGCTTGCTCCCGAAAGCGATGTGCCAGTCACCAAATGCACTGACTGATACACCGTATTCGGGAGCAAGCCCCCTCCCACATTTTGACCTGCGCCAGACTTGGTTATTTCTTGGCTTTAGCCTTGGCGCCGCGCTGGCGCTGGGCTTCGAACAGGCAGACGCCCGTTGCGACTGAAACGTTGAGGCTGCTGACGCTACCGGCCATCGGCAGATGCACCAGGTAATCGCAATGCTCGCGGGTCAGGCGGCGCATGCCCTTGCCTTCGGCCCCCATGATCAGGATGGTCGGGCCGGTGAGGTCCTGGTCATAAATGCTGACCTCAGCCTCCCCCGCCGTACCCACAACCCACAGGCCGCGCTGCTGGAGTTTCTCGAGGGTGCGCGCCAGGTTGGTCACGGCCACCAACGGAATCACTTCCGCCGCACCGCAGGCGACTTTACGCACGACAGGCGTCAAGGTTGCCGACTTGTCTTTAGGCACGATCACCGCCAACGCACCGGCAGCATCCGCCGAACGCAGGCAGGCGCCGAGGTTGTGCGGATCGGTCACGCCGTCGAGCACCAGCAACAGCGGTGCGCCTTCGGTGCGGTCGAGCAGCTCGTCGAGCATCGCTTCGCCCCAGACCTGGCTTGGACTGACGTCGGCTACCACGCCCTGGTGAACGCCTTCGACCCAGACGTCCATCTCGCGCCGCTCGGCCTGGCCGATGGCAACTTTGTTCTGATTGGCCAGTTCGACCAGCGCTTGAACACGCGGCTCACTGCGGCCTTCTGCCAACCACACCTGCTTGACGCGTTTCGGGTGGTGACGCAGCAATGCTTCTACGGCGTGCACGCCGTAGATTTTTTCCAGACTCATGACTTGGCCTTAGGTTTGCGCGACCCGCCGCTTTTCGCGGGGGCCGAACCCGCTTTTGGCGGGCCTTTACGGTGTTTACTCGGCTTGCTCGACGGCTTTTCCGCCTCGCGGGACTTTCCCCCAGACGCCGCTTTACCACCGCTTTTGGCTTCGTTGAGCAACTGCTGCTTCAACTCGCGGCTCTTGCGCAGCTCGGCGTTTTTCGCCGCGGCATCGCTAGGGCGGTAGGCTTCGGGGGCCTTGTCCTTGGCAGACGAACGACGCGCAGGCTTGGCTGGCGCAGGCTCGGCGACCGCCGCTTTCGCAGGAGCGCCTTTGCCTTTGCTGGCCGGGGCTGCAGTTTCGCTGCCACGTTTTTTACGGCCAGTCGGTTCAGCCGGCTTGTCAGGCATACCGAAATCGATCTTGCGCTCGTCGAGGTCGACGCGCATGACCTGCACTTCCACGGTATCGCCCAGACGGAAGCTGCGACCGGTGCGCTCGCCCGCCAGGCGGTGATGCACAGGGTCGAAGTGGTAGTAGTCACCCGGCAAGGCGGTGACGTGCACCAGGCCCTCGACGTAGATGTCGGTCAGCTCGACGAACAAACCAAAACCGGTCACGGCAGTGATCACACCCGGGAACGACTCGCCCACGCGGTCTTTCATGAACTCGCACTTGAGCCAGTTCACTACGTCGCGGGTGGCTTCGTCGGCACGGCGCTCGCTCATGGAGCACTGCTCGCCCAACTGTTCCAGGGCCGCTTCGTCGTACGGATAGATCCGTGCCTTCGGAATGGTCATGGCACCAGCACGCTTGACGTGCGGGGTGTTCTGCTTGGAATGGATCACGCTGCGGATCGCCCGGTGCGTGAGCAAGTCCGGGTAACGACGAATCGGCGAGGTGAAGTGGGTGTACGCTTCGTAATTCAGGCCGAAGTGGCCCTGGTTATCGGCGCTGTACACCGCCTGGCTCAGGGAGCGCAGCATGACGGTCTGGATCACGTGGTAATCCGGACGGTCCTTGATGCTCGCGAGCAGAGCCTGGTAGTCCTTCGGCGTCGGGCCGTCCTTGCCTTTGTGCAGGGACAGGCCGAGCTCACCGAGGAACGCGCGCAGCTTCTCCAGACGCTCCGGCGGCGGGCCGTCGTGCACCCGGTACAACGCAGGAATCTCGTGCTTTTTGAGGAATTCTGCGGTGGCCACGTTGGCCGCCAGCATGCATTCCTCGATCAGCTTGTGAGCATCGTTACGGGTGGTCGGGGTGATTGCGGCGATCTTGCGCTCGGAACCGAAGACAATCCGGGTTTCCTGAGTTTCAAAGTCGATCGCGCCACGCACGTGACGAGCGCCCAACAGCACCTTGTACAGCGCGTAGAGCTGCTTGAGGTGCGGCACGACATGCCCGTACTCACCGCGCAGGGCCTTGGCTTCGCTGGTTTTCGGCTGTTCCAGGATGGTGCTGACCTTGTTGTAGGTCAGGCGCGCCTGGGAGTGAATCACCGCTTCGTAGAACTGGTAGTCGGTCATTTCGCCGGTTTTCGAGATGGTCATCTCGCACACCATGGCCAAACGGTCGACTTTCGGGTTCAGGGAGCACAGGCCGTTGGACAGCTGCTCAGGCAGCATCGGGATGACGCGCTCGGGGAAGTACACCGAGTTGCCGCGCACCTGGGCTTCGTTGTCCAGGGCCGAACCGATCTTCACGTAGCTGGACACGTCGGCAATCGCGACGAACAACTTCCAGCCGCCGGAGAACAGGCGCAGTTTGCCAGGCTTGGCTTCGCAGTAGACCGCATCGTCGAAGTCGCGGGCATCTTCGCCGTCAATGGTGACGAACGGCAGATGACGCAGGTCGATGCGCTTCTCTTTGTCTTTTTCTTCGACTTCCGGCTTGAGCTTGGCGGCTTCTTTGAGCACAGCCTCAGGCCAGACGTGAGGGATATCGTAGGTGCGCAGCGCAACATCGATCTCCATGCCCGGCGCCATGTAGTTGCCGACCACTTCAACGATATCGCCCTGTGGCTGGAAGCGCGCAGTTGGCCAGTGGGTGATTTTCACCTCAACGAACTGGCCCACTTTGGCGGCGCCATTGCGCCCCGGGGTGATCAGCACTTCCTGCTGGACCTTGGGGTTATCCGGCACCACGAAGCCGATGCCGCCTTCTTCGAAGTAACGGCCGACGATGGACTCGTGGGCACGGGACACCACTTCGACGATCACGCCTTCACGGCGACCGCGACGGTCAAGGCCGGAAACGCGCGCCAGGGCACGGTCGCCATCGAACACCAGGCGCATTTGCGCCGGGCTCATGAACAGGTCGTCGCTGCCATCGTCCGGGATCAGGAAGCCGAAACCGTCACGGTGGCCGGCGATGCGGCCGAGGATCAGGTCGAGCTTGTCCACCGGCGCGTAGGTGCCGCGGCGGGTGTAGATCAACTGGGCATCGCGCTCCATGGCGCGCAGGCGACGACGCAGGGCTTCGAGTTGGTCTTCGGTGGTCAGACCGAATTCTTCAACCAGCTGCTCGCGGCTAGCAGGCGAACCCCGATCGGCGAGGTGCGCCAGGATCAGTTCGCGGCTAGGAATAGGGTTTTCATATTTTTCCGCTTCACGAGCGGCCTCGGGATCGAGGGACTGCCAATCGGCCATTAGAGAGTTTTCACCTTGTCTATATGCGGGTTAGTTTGGCATACGCGTATTGAAACGGGAAATTTCAGGTGTCAACAAGCCCGTAAAAGCACTTTGTAGCCCTTGGAATGCACCTTGCGCGACCGTCGGCGAAATATTCCAGACTTTTTTCATGGCAGGGCTTTACAGCTCAAAACAGCCTCCGTATAGTGCGCGCCATCGACGACAGCAACGTTGTTGATGCTGCCCAGGTGGTGAAATTGGTAGACACGCCAGCTTCAGGTGCTGGTGATCGCAAGGTCGTGGAAGTTCGAGTCTTCTCCTGGGCACCAATTTCAAACTCAAGGTTATGCCTTGAGTCTCCAAAAACCCGCGAAAGCGGGTTTTTGCGTTTCAGGCCTTTGATTTTTAACAAGAATCTTGATTTATATTTTTGAATCAGGGGTTTACAGATCAAAAAGCCCTCCGTATAGTTCGTTCCATCAACAGCGCAAGCGTTGATAATGCCCAGGTGGTGAAATTGGTAGACACGCCAGCTTCAGGTGCTGGTGATCGCAAGGTCGTGGAAGTTCGAGTCTTCTCCTGGGCACCAAATTCAGATCAAACCCGCGAAAGCGGGTTTTTTCGTTTCCGGGGTTTGAAAACCTGACCGGTGATTTCCCCCCTCGTCCGCACTTGAGAAGTTTTATCGTTTATCCTTGTAAGGATTTGTTGCACTCAAGTGAGGAAAACCCCGGATGATGATCCGCGATACCCGTCTCAAGACATCCCTTCTGCGTGGCCTGACCATCACTCTGCTCGGCCTGACCCTGCTCTCGCCCGCCGCCTATTCTGCCGATAAGGTTGCACTGACCTTGTACAACGGCCAACACAAGGAGGTCGGCGATGAACTTGCCAAGGCCTTCGAAGCCAAGACCGGCATCCACGTCAATGTGCGCAAGGGCAGCAGCAACCAGCTGGCCAGCCAGGTCGTCGAAGAAGGTGACCGCTCCCCTGCCGACGTGATCTACACCGAAGAATCGCCGCCGCTGAATAAACTCGGCGAGCAAGGCCTGCTGGCAACCATCGACGCCAGCACCCTCGACGTCCTGCCGAAGGAATACGTGGCCGCCAACGGCGCCTGGATGGGCGTAACCGCACGCACCCGCGTCGTGGCCTTCAACCCGAAGCTGATCGCCGAGAAAGACCTGCCCAAGTCGGTACTGGATTTCGCCGGGCCCGAGTGGCAAGGCAAGGTCGGTTTCGTGCCCACCAGCGGCGCGTTCCAGGAACAAGCCGTAGCGATCATCAAGCTGCACGGTCGCGAAGCGGCTGAAGAGTGGCTGACCGGCCTGCGCGCCTTCGGCAAGGTCTACAGCAACAACATGGTTGCGCTCAAGGCCGTGGAAAATGGCGAAGTCGCCACTGTCCTGGTGAACAACTACTACTGGTTCGCCCTGAAGAAAGAAAAAACCAACCTGGATTCGCAGCTGCACTACTTCACCAACGGCGATGCCGGTGGCCTGATCACCGTGTCTGCCGCGGCTGCACTGAAATCCAGCAAGCATCCAAAGGAAGCCCAGCAACTGCTGGCATTCATGGCCAGCGAAGAAGGCCAGCGGGTGATCACCAACACTTCCGCCGAATACCCGCTGCGCAAGGGCATGGAATCCAACCGCGGCCTCAAGCCTTTCAGCGAGCTGCAACCGCCGAAAGTCACCCCTTCCGACCTGGGCAACGCCGAAGAAGCCCTGGAACTGGAACGTGACGTTGGCTTGAACTGATGAACCCATCGCTCCCCGCCCCCGCCTTGCGCGGGGGTTTTACGCCGAGACGCAAACGCCCTTCGATCTGGTTGCTGCTACCAGTCCTGCTGCTGGTAGGCCTGAGCCTGTTGCCGCTGGCGTATGTCGGCCTCAAGGCCTGGCAGGCAGGATGGGCCGAAGCGGTGCATTTGCTGTGGCGGCCCTATGTATTCGGGTTGCTGCGCAACACCCTGGCGCTGATGGTCGGCGTCACCGTGGCCTGCGGCGTGATCGGCTTGTCCCTGGCCTGGCTGCTGGAACGCAGCAACCTGCCGGGGCGGCGGATCTGGGGAGTGATCCTGTGCCTGCCGTTCGCGGTGCCGGCGTTTGTCAGCAGCTTTACCTGGGTTTCGTTAAGCGCCAACTTTGAAGGGTTGGGCGGAGCGATCCTGGTGATGACCCTGTCCAAATACCCGCTGGTGTTTCTGCCGGTGGCGGCAACCCTGCGCAATCTTGATCCATCCCTGGAAGAATCGGCCCGCACCCTCGGACTGAATCGCTGGGGCGTATTCTTTCGCATCACCTTGCCGCTGCTGTGGCCGTCGCTGCTGGCCGGGGCACTGTTGATTGCCCTGCATATGCTGGTGGAGTTCGGCGCGCTGTCGATCATCGGCTTGCAGACGTTTACCACCGCGATCTACCAGCAATTCGAGCTGGAGTTCAGCAACGCCAATGCGGCGATGCTTTCGGCGGTGCTGCTGGTGATGTGCCTGACGCTGCTCTGGCTGGAGCTGCGGGTGCGCGGCAAGGGCCGACACGTGCGTACCGGCCAGGGCGCGGCGCGGCATGCCGAACAGGTTCGACTCGGCAAATGGGCGGCGCTGGGGCAGCTGTATTGCCTGCTCCTGGCGATCATCGGCAGCGGCATTCCACTGGGCATGCTCGGTTATTGGCTGGCAGTGGGCAGTTCGGCGGCATTTCCGATAGCCGAGATCAGCGAGGCGCTGCTTTCTTCGTTGGCGCTATCCCTGGGCGGCGCCGCGCTTTGCCTGTTGTTTGCCGTGCCCGTGGGCTTGCTGGTGGTGCGCTACAAGGGCCAGCTCGCACTGTGGGCCGAGCGCCTGCCGTACCTGCTGCACGCCCTGCCCGGCCTGGTGATTGCGCTGACACTGGTGTATTTCGCCCTGCATTACGTGCCGGCGCTGTATCAAACGTCGGCATTGCTGCTGATCGCTTATGCGCTGCTGTTTTTGCCCCTGGCCCAGGCGCCGATCCGCACGGCGCTGAACAAGGCAGCACCACAGCTGGAAGAGGCGGCGAGAACGCTGGGCGCGTCGTCGTTCAGTGCGTTTTGCCGGGTGACGCTGCCGATTATTTTCCCGGCATTGGGGGCGGCGTTTGCGCTGGTATTCCTGGATGCGATGAAGGAATTGACGGCGACGTTGCTGCTTAGTCCTACCGGGCTGAACACCTTGGCAACTGCCGTGTGGGCGCACACCTCGAATGTGGAATTCGCGGCAGCGGCGCCCTATGCGGCATTGTTGATTTTGGTGTCGGGACTGCCGGTGTATTTGCTTACGACGCGGATGTACCTGAGCCGCTGAAATAGCTTTCGCGAGCAAGCCCGCTCCCACATTTGCTCGCATTCCAGAAGTGGAACTCGGTCGAATGTGGGAGCGGGCTTGCTCGCGAAAGGGCCGCACCAGGCGACATCAAGCCCGGAACTGCCCCAGGCTCGCCTTCAACTGCGCCGCCAACCCATCCAGCACTTTGCCACTGGCTGTAGTCTCTACCACCGCCTGAGCGGCCCGCTCTGCCTGGGCATGGATGATTTCCACCCGCCCACGCACCGCATGCGCACCCTGCGCCTGATGCTCAGCCGCCCGCGTCGCCAGGCCAATCGCTGCATGCACCTGCTCCACCGAGGCCTGTACCGACTGCTGCAGGCGTACACTGTCGCGTAATACCAACAAACCTTCGCTGGCCTGGCGCCCGGCCTTGCCGATGGTTTCCACGGCCTCACGGGCGCCTTGCTGCAAGGCCACGATGTGGGCCTGGATGTCGCCGGTAGAACTCTGGGTTTTACTGGCCAGGGCGCGAACCTCGTCCGCCACGACCGCAAAGCCGCGCCCGGTCTCACCGGCTCGCGCCGCCTCAATAGCCGCGTTGAGCGCCAGCAGGTTGGTTTGCTCGGCAATCCCGTGGATCACCGTTAACACCACCTCGATCTGCTCGCTCTGCTGCGCCAGCCGCTCGATCACCTTGGAACCGGCCTGCACCTGCCCCGCCAACGCCTCGATCAAGCTGCCGACTTCGGCTGAAGTGCGGGAATTTTCATCAGTCGCCTGGCGAATATCCACCACCTGCTGCAAGGCCGCCTGCATCGCATGGCTTTCCGCCTGGGCCTCATCCGCCATTTGCGACAGCGCCCGCAGGCTTTCGGCAACCTCATCACGCTGCAAGCCGGCGGCCGCATCGGCACCCGCATTGCGCAGGGTCATCGCGCCGATTTCCACACCGGTACGCTGGGCCACATCACCGGCTTCACGCACGATCGGCTGCAACTTATCCACAAAGCGATTGACCGCCGAGGCCATGTCGCCGATTTCGTCCCGGCTGTTGATCTGCACGCGCTTGGTCAGGTCGCCCTCGCCTGCCGCCAGGTCGTCCATGGCTGCAATCAGCAGCTTCAGGCGATTGACCACCCGACGGCCGAGCACTACAGCAATCAACAGCAATACACCAAAACCTACCACCGCCAGGCCCATGCCGATGCGCCAGCGCAAGGTGCCCGCCGCCTCTTGCACGGCGCTGGTGGTATTGGCGGTCATCTGGGTGGCGGTGGCTTGCGCCGACTGCAAACGCGCGCCCATGGCCGCCGCGCTGTCAGCCGCGGCACCCTTGAGGCTGTCGCCCACCAACTGGTCACCGCTGGCAATCAGTGCAGCAAAACGCTTGTCCAGCGCGGCCAGGTCAGCCTCGACCGAGGCAGTCGAAACCCCCATGCGGACCTTGCCGATCTCTACGCCATTGGGGCTGATGGACGCTTCGACGTAGAACACCGAGGGATCATTCTTCGCCGCATCCAGCACTTTATCCAGGGCACGTTCGCCCTTGCCCTTTTCCAGCAGCGCCTGGTTGATCGGGTTTTCACGATTGAGGTAACGGGTCAGGTGCTCACCAGCCGCGTCGTCATACACCACAAACAACACGTTGGGATTGCGCTGGGCTCTGCGGGCAAACTCAGACAGCGTCGGCACGTCGCTGTCCCACATGGCGCGCGGCGCCACCGAGGCGAGCAGTTGCGCCATGTCATTGGCAGAGTCCTGCAGGTCTTTTTCCAGGGTCGCACGCAGTTGCTTCTGCTCTTCCTGCAGGCGCGTGGAAAGCCCCGCCGTCAGACGCTGGCGCGTGCTGGAAGACAGACTGTCCAGGCTGGATGTCACTTCCTTGCCGGCTTGCGCCAACTCGCCGGACAGTTTCTGGCTGTCGACCCCCAGGCGATTGCCCAAATCAGCTTCCAATGCAGTGACGGTGCTTCGCGTCAGGGCGACGGCCACCAGTACTTGCACCAAAAGAGCGATACCTAGGGTAACGAACACAGGCCGCAACAGCCGGCTTTGTAACAATGAGAGAACGGCAGACACTGGGAATCCCTCCACCACGGGTGCCATTAATTTGATAGCACCGCGAAAGAAAGAACCATAGCAAGGGTCGTGCCGTTTACCAGGCGGAAACGACAAAGGGCTCCCGAAGGAGCCCTTTGCTTTTTACATCAACAGCTTATTAAGCGAACGGGTGACGCAGAACGATGGTCTCGTTGCGGTCCGGGCCCGTCGAAATAATGTCGATTGGCGCACCGATCAGCTCTTCAACGCGCTTGATGTAAGCGCGGGCGGTGGCTGGCAGTTCTTCCAGGGTCTTGGCGCCCACGGTCGATTCGGTCCAGCCTGGCACTTCTTCGTACACAGGCTGCAGGCCTACGTAGCTGTCCGCGTCAGTCGGGGCAACGTCCTTGCCTTCCGCATCCTTGTAGCCGATGCAGATGTTGATGGTTTCCAGGCCGTCGAGTACGTCCAGCTTGGTCAGGCAGATGCCCGAGATGCTGTTCACATCGATAGCGCGACGCAGGATAACGGCGTCGAACCAGCCACAACGGCGGGCACGGCCGGTCGTCGCGCCGAACTCGTGGCCTTGTTTGGCCAGGTGCGCGCCGACGTCGTCGAACAGTTCAGTCGGGAATGGACCCGAACCTACACGCGTGGTGTATGCCTTGGTGATGCCGAGGATGTAGTCCAGGAACATCGGGCCAACGCCCGAACCCGTCGCAACGCCGCCAGCGGTGGTGTTGGAACTGGTGACGTAAGGGTAGGTGCCGTGGTCGATGTCCAGCAACGAGCCCTGGGCGCCTTCGAACATGATGTCTTTGCCGGCGCGACGCAGGTCGTGCAGCTCGGCAGTCACGTCCAGCATCAGCGGCTTGAGCAGCTCGGCGTATTCCTTGCACTCGGCCAGGGTCTTTTCAAACTCGATGGCCGGCTCTTTGTAGTAACCCACCAGCATGAAGTTGTGGTAATCCACCAGTTCACGCAGCTTGTCTTCAAAGCGCGGCATGTTGAGCAGGTCGCCCACACGCAGGCCACGACGTGCAACCTTGTCTTCGTAGGCCGGGCCGATGCCGCGACCGGTCGTGCCGATCTTCAGCTCGCCACGGGCCTTTTCACGGGCCTGGTCCAGCGCAACGTGGAAGGACAGGATCAGCGGGCAGGAAGGGCTGATACGCAGGCGCTCGCGCACTGGCACGCCTTTCTCTTCCAGCTTGGTGATCTCGCGCAGCAGGGCGTCAGGTGCAACCACCACGCCGTTGCCGATCAGGCACTGCACGCCTTCGCGCAGTACACCCGACGGGATCAGGTGCAAGACGGTTTTTTCGCCATCGATGACCAGGGTGTGGCCAGCGTTGTGGCCACCTTGGTAGCGCACTACGGCGGCAGCATGTTCGGTCAGCAGATCAACGATCTTGCCTTTGCCCTCATCACCCCATTGGGTGCCCAGGACTACGACATTCTTACCCATAACACTTGTCCTCATTCGCGCAAACTTGGTGCCGGCAGTGGCCGGCAGGAAAACTCAAGAAGCCAGTGGCGATACTTGCCAAAGCCCGTTCTGCTGAATCAATTGCCGGTCGCAGTCCGCTTCACGGGCGGCGGCCAATGGCTGCCCAGGCAAGGCCTGGACCACACGCTGACCCTCACTGCGCAACTGGCAAACCTGCTGCCAGAGTGCTGCGTCCGTACTGTCGGGCATCCAGATACCGCCAGACGGCAGTTCGACCTCAGCACGCCCCAGGGTCACCAGGGTTTTCAAATCGGTGGAAAAACCGGTCGCCGGACGAGCGCGACCGAAGTCGGCGCCGATATCGTCGTAACGACCGCCCTGGGCGATGGCCTGGCCAACACCCGGGACAAACACCGCAAACACCACACCGGTGTGGTAGTGGTAGCCGCGCAACTCACCCAAATCAAAATACAGCGGCAACTGCGGGAAGCGCGCAGACAACTGCTCGGCAATCGCCAGCACATCGTCCAGGGCCGCCAATACATCAGCCGGCGCATTCGCCAGGCGATCACGGGCGGCGGTCAGTACTTCACGGCCGCCACACAGATCCACCAGCGCACGCAGCATGCCGGCCAGGTCGGCAGGCACGCCCGCCGTCAGGGCAATCACTTCATCGATGGCCTTGCGCTGCAAGGCATCGAACAACTGTTGTTCCACTTCACCCGACAAGCCGGCCGCACGGGCCAGGCCGCGGTAGATACCGACATGCCCAAGGTCCATGTGCACATCCGGCACATCGGCCAATTGCAGCATGGCCAGCATCAGGCTGATGACTTCCACGTCGCTGCTCGGGCTCGCATCACCGTACAACTCGGCGCCCAACTGGATCGGGCTGCGGGACGACGACAACGCACGCGGTTGCGCATGCAGCACGCTGCCGGCGTAGCACAGGCGGCTTGGCCCTTCGCGACGCAGGGTGTGCGCATCAATGCGCGCTACTTGCGGCGTGATGTCGGCACGAAAGCCCATTTGCCGGCCCGATTGCGGGTCGATGACCTTGAAGGTGCGCAGATCCAGGTCCTGGCCCGCGCCGGTCAGCAGGGATTCCAGGTACTCGATATGCGGAGTCACGACAAACTCGTAACCCCAGCTCTGGAACAGATCCAACACCTGGCGGCGCGCGATTTCAATGCGCGCAGCTTCTGGTGGCAGTACTTCTTCGATGCCATCTGGCAGCAGCCAGCGGTCTACCGTTGCCATTACGCCATTCCCCTATGATCCGGGCGGCCAGCCCTCGGGCGAGCCTTGAGTGAAGCAGAAAATACCCGGCCCCTGCATAAACCACGCGCAAGAGCGACGTGACGAACGACCAACAATCGGCCTCGTCGGGCACTTTCCTCGAAAAACCTGTGGCGCCTGCGGAGCAAAACCACAATCAAACATGCAGACGCAAAAAAGCCGGGAATTTCCCGGCTGCCGCATCATACACCCGTTTTCTGAAAGGATCACCCCGCCCGGCATTTTAGCCGCCCGACGGAGCGATTCTCAGACTACATGCGGGTTACTTGGACTTTTCCAGGTAGCGGAAGAAATCGCTACTTGGGTCCAGCACCATGACGTCGGTTTTGTTCGCAAAGCTTTCACGGTAGGCGCGCAGGCTACGGTAGAACGCGTAGAACTCCTGGTCCTGGCCATAGGCCTTGGCGTAGATCGAAGCGGCTTGAGCATCACCATCACCACGGGCCTCTTCAGACTCGCGATAGGCTTCAGCCAACAGTACGCGACGCTGACGGTCGGCATCCGCGCGGATCCCTTCTGCCAGTTCGTTACCCTTGGCGCGGTGCTCACGAGCCTCGCGCTCACGCTCGGTGCTCATACGCTCGAACACGCTGCGGTTCACTTCCTTCGGAAGGTCGATGGCCTTGACCCGAACATCGATCACCTCGATGCCCAGCTCTTTTTCCGCCATCGCATTCAACGAACGCGTGATGTCCGCCATCAGCGCGTCACGTTCACCGGATACCACCTCGTGCAGGGTGCGCTTACCAAACTGGTCACGCAGGCCCGATTCCAGACGGCGCGACAAACGCTCGTCGGCAATCTGCTTGAGGCCGGAGGTCGCGGTGTAGAAGCGCTCGGCATCCTTGACGCGCCACTTGGCGTAGGCGTCAACCATCACGGCTTTCTTTTCCAGGGTCAGGAAGCGTTGTGTCGGTGCATCCAGGGTCATCAGGCGGCCGTCGAACTTGCGCACCTGGTTGACGTAGGGGACTTTCACATGCAGGCCCGGCTGGACATCCGCCTGGACCACGCGACCGAATTGCAGCAACACCGCGCGCTCGGTCTGAGACACGATATAGAAGCAGTTCCAGGCAGCGATGACCACGACGACGCCCACAATCAGGGCGGTCAGCGATTTATTGCTCATCAACGACTCTCCCTGGTACGTGTTTGCTGTTGCAGCAGGTCAGCGGCCGCACGGGCGCTCGCTTCGTTGGCAGCAGCATTGGAACCGGTAGCCGGTGCGCTGGTGCTGCTACGACCACCTTCGATCATCTTGTCCAGCGGCAGGTACAGCAGATTGTTCTGCCCGCCCTTGCTGCCGGTCACGAGAACCTTGCTGGTGTTGCTGAAGACTTCCTGCATGGTGTCCAGGTACAGACGCTCACGGGTGACTTCCGGTGCCTTGCGGTACTCGGCCACCAGCTTGGTGAAACGATCTGCCTCACCCTTGGCGCGGGAGACCACTTCGTCGCGGTAACCGTTGGCATCCTCAAGGATGCGCTGGGCCTGGCCACGGGCTTCCGGCACCACGCCGTTGGCGTAGGTTTCAGCCTGGTTGCGCGAACGCTGCTCGTCTTCACGGGCACGGATCACGTCATCGAAGGCTTCCTGCACTTCACGCGGTGCCGCTGCGCTCTGTACGTTGACCTGGGTCACGGTGATACCGGTGCGGTACGTGTCGAGGAACCGTTGCAGGCGCTCCTTGATTTCGCTGGCCATCAATTCACGGCCTTCAGTCAGCACCTGGTCCATTGCGGTGGAACCCACCACGTGGCGCAGGGCGCTTTCGGTCGCATGTTGCAGGCTGATCTCCGGCTGGTCGACGTTCAGCACGAAGTCCTGCAGGTTGCTGATCTTGTACTGCACGGTCAGCGGCACTTCGACGATGTTCTCGTCTTCGGTCAGCATCTGGCCCTGCTTGGTGTAGGCACGCTCACGCGTGACGTTTTCCATGTACTTCTTGTCGATCGGCGGGAAGTAGATGTTCAGGCCAGGGCCGACAGTCTCGTAGTACTTGCCGAAGCGCAGCACCACGGCTTGCTCCTGCTCGTCCACCACATAGACGGCGCTGTACAGCCAGACGGCCGCCAGCACGACGAGGCCGATGCCGAGCAGGCCGTAACCACCGCCCTTGCTCGTACGACCGCCTTCGTCACTACCACGTTTTTTTCCACCACCGAACAACCCATTCAGGCTTTCCTGCAGCTTTCGGAAGGCCTCGTCGAGATCTGGTGGCCCCTTGCGGTCGCCATTATTGCGGCGTTTACCACCCCAAGGATCCTGATTATTCGAGTTGCCACCCGGCTCATTCCAAGCCATAGCGCTCTCCATCTGATAAAGCAAAGACGCACCCACGGCGCGCCGACCAATGCTACAGAATGCCTGTCACAGCGGCACAACCGCTTTCTCAGGCTTTTATTGCAAAGTGTGTTGTTCGATGAACTCTGTCGGCACAACGCCTTCACGGCTGACCAGCCGATTCAGCTCCGAGCGCGGCAATCGAACGGCCAGCAAGCTGACACCTTCTTCGTCGTGTTCTTCTTTCTGTACCGCGCCCAGCTCGAAAAACTGTGCACGCAGTCGAGCAAAACGCTGCGGCAAGCGCAAGGTGCCGACGAACAAATCGCTGCCCAACAGCTCGGCAATGGCTTGTTCAAGCAATTCCAGGCCACTGCCATCACGCGCCGACAGCCAGACCCGCTGGGGCTTGCCGTTTTCGTCGCGCTGGATTTGTGGCTCAACGCCTTCAAGCAAATCGAGTTTGTTATAGACCTCGAGGATCGGCAAGTCCTGGGCACCAATCTCGCCCAGCACCACCATGACCTGTTCAATCTGCAACATGCGATCCGGTTCGGCCGCATCGATCACGTGCAACAGCAGGTCGGAATTGCTCGACTCTTCGAGCGTAGACCGAAATGCCTCGACCAGCTTGTGGGGCAAGTGACGAATGAAACCCACGGTATCGGCCAGGACAATCGGCCCCAGGTCGTCCAGTTCCAGACGGCGCAAGGTCGGGTCGAGGGTCGCGAACAGTTGGTCGGCCGCGTACACGTCCGATTTCGTCACGTTGTTGAAGAGTGTGGATTTGCCGGCGTTGGTATAGCCCACCAGGGAAACGGTCGGGATATCCGCACGCATACGGCCACGTCGCGATTGTTCGCGCTGGCTGCGCACCTTCTCCAGGCGGCCCTTGATCTGTCGCAGGCGCACCCGCAGCAGACGCCGGTCGGTTTCCAGCTGGGTTTCACCCGGGCCGCGCATGCCGATGCCGCCACCCTGGCGCTCAAGGTGAGTCCAGCCACGAACCAGCCGGGTGCTCATGTGGTCAAGCTGGGCCAGTTCTACCTGGAGCTTGCCTTCATGGGTACGGGCGCGTTGAGCGAAAATATCGAGAATCAGACCCGTGCGGTCGATCACGCGACACTCGAAAACTCGTTCGAGGTTACGTTCCTGACTGGGCGTGAGGATGTGATTGAAAATCACCAGATCGGCCTTTTCGGCGTGGACCAGGTCGCGCAGTTCCTCGACCTTGCCGCTGCCGATCAGGAATTTGGCGGTTGGCCGATGACGCGGCACGTTAAAAAACGCGACGGTCTCGGCGCCGGCCGAATTTGCCAACTCCTGAAACTCCTGCGGATCTTCGCGCGCCTCAGGGTCCTGTCCATCCAAGTGAACGAGGATTACTCGCTCACCACCACCGTGGCGCTCAAAGAACAAAGGAGACTCCTATCAGGCGTTACCTGGTGCAGGCTCGGCGTCACCCTGTTCTTCGGTTGCGCTAGGCAGACGAATTGGACGAACCGGCACTACGGTCGAGATAGCGTGCTTGTAAACCATTTGGCTTACGGTGTTTTTCAGCAGGATCACGAACTGGTCGAACGACTCGATCGTACCTTGCAGCTTGATACCGTTGACCAGATAGATGGAAACCCCAACTTTCTCTTTACGTAAAGTATTCAAGTAAGGGTCTTGTAGCGAATGCCCTTTTGACATGTGCCGCACTCCTTTAAGGATCAATAATAAAAATCGGAAAATAGATAGCTCATGGCCGTCACACCCCCAAGGATAGACGGCAATTGCAAGGACTCAGCTCAATATGGAGACCGTTCCCAAGTATTTCAAGGCGCGTGACAGATTGTCGCTGTCCAGGCTGTCCAGCCAGTGCAAATCGCTCCAACTGCGCAACCAGGTGAACTGACGCTTCGCCAATTGGCGCGTGGCAATGATGCCGCGCTCCTGCATTTCGGCTGACGTCAGCTTGCCATCCAGATGATCCCAGACTTGGCGGTAGCCTACAGCACGTATCGAAGGCAGCCCTGGATGCAGGTCACCTCTTGAACGCAGTGCTACGACCTCCTCCACAAACCCCTGTTCCAACATAATTGTGAATCTTTGTGCAATTCGTTCATGCAGCACCTGGCGATCCGTCGGAGCGATGGCCAGATTCGCCACAGTATAGGGCAATTGTGAGTGTCCCGAGGCGCCTGCTTCAGCACTTTGCGCAGTTTGTTTCAGCCTGTGTTCAGTCATGGTCTGGCCACTGACCCGCCAGACTTCCAACGCTCGCGTCAGGCGCTGGGGGTCATTGGGATGAATTCGCGCGGCGGAAACCGGATCCACAATGGCCAACTGATCGTGCAAGGCCTGCCAGCCAAGGCGCGCAGCCTCTTCTTCAAGTTCGGCGCGCACCTGTGGATCAGCTGGCGGCATATCAGCCAGACCTTCCTGCAAGGCCTTGTAGTAGAGCATCGTGCCGCCGACCAGCAGCGGAATCTTGCCCCGCGCGGTGATATCGGCCATGGCGGCCAGCGCATCGATGCGAAAATCCGCCGCCGAATAGCTCTCGCTGGGATCAATAATGTCGATCAACCGGTGCGGATACTGGGCCAGCAGCTCTTTTGAAGGTTTGGCAGTGCCGATGTCCATGTCCCGGTAAACCAGTGCAGAGTCGACACTGATCAACTCGCACGGCAAGACCTTGGTCAGCTCGATGGCCAGGTCGGTCTTGCCGGCGGCCGTCGGGCCCATCAGGAAGATGGCGGGGGGCAAGGCACTCATCAACGGCCGCGCAAGAACAGTTTGTCCAGGTCGTCCAGGCCCATCTGGGTCCAGGTCGGGCGGCCATGGTTGCACTGGCCGCTGCGCTCGGTGTTTTCCATGTCCCGCAGCAGGCCGTTCATTTCCGGCAAGGCCAGCCGGCGGTTGGCGCGGATGGCGCCGTGACAGGCCATGGTGCCGAGCAGTTCATTGATGTGGGCCTGGATCCGGTCACTGGTGCCGTATTCCATCAGGTCTGCCAGTACGTCGGCCACCAGCCGGTTGGCCTCTGCCTGCTTGAGCAAAGCCGGAATCTGGCGGATAGCCAGGGTTTCCGGCCCCAGGCGTTGCAGCTCAAAGCCCAGCTTCTGGAACACGCTGATGTGCTCTTCGGCGCAATCCGCTTCCCGCTGGCTGACCGCCAGGGATTCCGGCACCAGCAGCGGCTGGCCGCTCAGGCCTTCGCTGGCCATGGCGATCTTCAGGCGCTCGTACATGATCCGCTCGTGGGCGGCGTGCATGTCCACCAGCACCAGGCCATGGGCGTTTTCCGCAAGAATATAGATACCCTTGAGCTGTGCCAGCGCGTAACCCAACGGCGGCACGTCGCCCTGGCCTTCCGGCAACGCGGCAGCACCTGGCTCGGCGCCGGGCAGCGGCGCGAAAAACTCGCGATAGGCCGCCTGGGCCTCGGCCACCGGCACCGCCGATTGCGGACGCGGGGTGTACTGGTATTGATAACCGGCGCCGGCGCCTGAGCCTGGTGCGGTATAGCTCGGCTGGGCTTGCGGCGATTGCAGCAGGTTGGCCGCCAGGCTCATTTCGCCCTGGGGCCCGAACTCGCCGGCTTCCGGCCCTGAAGGACGGACAACAGCCGTGACAATCGGCGCCGCCAGGTGATCATCCGGCCGCACATCGCCCAAGGCGCGGTGCAGGGTGCCGTAAAGAAAGTCGTGGACCATGCGACCGTCACGGAAGCGCACTTCGTGCTTGGTCGGGTGCACGTTGACGTCGACCACCGACGGGTCGACCTCGAAAAACAGCACAAACGTCGGATGCCGCTCGTTGAACAGCACGTCGCGATACGCCTGGCGCACCGCGTGGGCCACCAGCTTGTCGCGCACCGCCCGGCCATTCACGAAGAAATACTGCATGTCCGCCTGGCTACGGGAGAAAGTCGGCAAACCCACCCAACCCCACAGCCGCAGGCCATTGCGCTCGATCTCGATCGGCAGCGCCTGCTCCAGGAACCCCGCGCCGCAGATGGCCGAGACACGCCGCGCACGGGCCGCATCATCATGGGCCTCGTGCAGGCTGAGGATGGTCTTGCCGTTGTGGCGCAGGTGGAAAGCCACATCAAACCGAGCCAGGGCCAGGCGCTTGATGACTTCCTGCAGGTGATCGAATTCGGTTTTTTCGGCCTTGAGGAATTTACGCCGGGCCGGGGTATTGAAGAACAGGTCGCGTACTTCCACCGAGGTGCCCACCGGATGTGCCGCCGGCTGGACCCGGGGCGCCATGTCGCGGCCTTCGGTTTCAACCTGCCAGGCCTGGTCGGCGTCGCGGGTGCGGGACGTCAGGGTCAGGCGAGCCACGGAGCTGATGGAGGCCAGGGCCTCACCACGAAACCCGAGGCTCATCACCCGCTCCAGGTCTTCCAGGTCACGAATCTTGCTGGTGGCGTGACGGGCCAGGGCCAGCGGCAGGTCATCGGAGGAAATCCCGCTGCCGTCGTCGCGCACTCGCAGCAGCTTGACGCCGCCCTGCTCAACATCGACATCAATGCGCCTGGCACCGGAGTCGATACTGTTTTCCAGCAACTCCTTGATTACCGACGCTGGCCGCTCGACCACCTCACCCGCCGCGATCTGGTTGGCGAGACGCGGGCTTAGCAGCTCGATGCGCGAGGTATTGCTCAAGACTGTTTCGCTCATTATTGCGCCGCCAGTTCAGTGCCCGGGATGGTCAACACCTGGCCGACCTTCAATTCATCGGTCTTGAGGTTGTTGGCACTGCGCAAGGTTGCCGCTGACACCTGGAAGCGCACCGCCAGCATCGCCAGGGTGTCGCCCGGCTGCACGCGATGGTCACGCGGGCCCTGGGCGATTTTCCCGGAGTCACGCAGCCAGGCTATATAAGTGCCCGGCGGCGGGTTCTGCTGGAAGAACTGGCGAACACCGGCGCTGATGGACCGCGCCAACGCCTGCTGGTGGCTGGCCGAGGCCAGTTTCGAGGCTTCGTTGGAGTTGGAGATAAACCCGGTTTCCACCAGGATCGACGGAATATCCGGCGACTTGAGCACCATGAACCCGGCCTGTTCCACGCGCTGTTTGTGCAGCGAGGTGACGCGACCAATGTTGCTCAGGACTTTCTGCCCCACGTTCAGGCTGGAGGTCAGCGAGGCAGTCATCGACAGATCGAGCAATACGCCAGCGAGCATCTTGTCCTTGTCGTCGAGGGATACGTTGCCAGCCCCGCCGATCAAGTCGGAACGGTTTTCACTGTCCGCCAGCCAGCGGGCGGTCTCGGACGTAGCGCCGCGATCAGACAGGGCAAACACCGAGGCACCAAACGCCGCGGCCGAAGGTGCGGCGTCGGCGTGGATCGAGACGAACAGGTCGGCGCCCTTCTTGCGGGCGATTTCGGTACGGCCACGCAGCGGAATAAAGTAGTCGCCGGTACGGGTCAGCTCGGCGCGATAGCCTTTCATGCCATTGATCTGGCGCTGCAGTTCGCGAGCGATGGCCAGTACCACGTCTTTTTCATGCTGGCCGCGCGAACCGGAGGCTCCCGGGTCTTCGCCGCCGTGACCGGCATCGATAACCACAATAATGTCACGCTTGCCCGCAGGAGCCGGTGGCAACGGCGGCAATTTGACCTGGGGTTGCGACTGGTTGACCGGCACCGCAGGTATCGTCGCGACGCTTGGAGTTGGCGCAGGCGGCGGCGCGGCATCGGCGGCGTTGTCGAACAGGTCGACCACCAGCCGGTTGCCATACTGTGCGTTGGGCGCCAGCACGAAGCTTTTCGGGGTCACGGCCTTTTTCAGGTCGATGACCACCCGCAGGTCGGTCGGCGTACGCTGGGCCGAGCGCATCGCGGTAATCGGGGTATTGGCCATGGCGACCTTCAACGGCGCGGCCAGGGTCGCACCGTTGATATCAATCACCAGGCGATCAGGCGCCGTGAGGGTGAAGACGCTGTGCTGAACCGGGCCGGACAGGTCGAATACCAGTCGCGTGTTATCCGGTGCCCGCCACAGGCGAACACTTTTCACCTGTGAGGCCGCCAGTGCATTGAAAGTCATTGCCGCAAGCAACACCCCTACGACAGTAACCAACGCGCGAAAGCGCATACCTAACCCCATCAATTATTTGAATTCCAATGCCAAGGCGGCGCACCACGACTCGCCGCGCGCGCTCTGGGACAACAATTTCAGCTGACGTCCTTGCTTATGCGGGGTAATGGTAATGGTCAGGTCCGGCTTTGGCAAAAAGCCTGTGCCTTTATCTGGCCACTCGATCAGGCACAAGGCGTCCTCATCGAAGTAATCACGAATGCCCATGTATTCCAGTTCTTCCGGGTCCACCAGGCGATACAGGTCGAAGTGGAACGCTCGTACGTCACCGATTTCGTAGGGTTCTACCAAGGTGAACGTAGGGCTTTTCACAGCACCCGCGTGCCCCAACCCGCGAATGATGCCCCGGGACAAGGTGGTTTTTCCGGCGCCGAGATCGCCTTCCAGAAAGATCAGCCCTGAGCCTTGAGTGACCCGGGCAATACGGTTGCCCAAGGCGACCATGGCGTCTTCATCAGGCAGGAAAAGAACTACTTCAGACACGGCGATTGCTCCTCCAGCAACTGACGAATGGCAGGAATCAGGTCACTGGCGGCCAGCCCGCGACCGTAGGTACCCTGGCGATCTCCGGCAGTGGCATGCAGCCAGACCGCCAGGCAGGCGGCATCAAATGCCGGCATGCCTTGCGCCAGCAAAGCACCGACCAGGCCGGCCAACACATCGCCAAGGCCAGCGGTTGCCATTGCAGGATGGCCCTGATCGCAGCGGGCAACCCGACCGTCCGGGCTGGCGATCAAGCTGCCGGCGCCCTTGAGGATGGCCACCGCATTGAATTTCTGACTCAAGGCGCGCGCCACGTTAAGGCGGTCGGCCTGAACCTCGGCTGTCGAAATACCCATCAAGCGGGCCGCTTCGCCAGGATGCGGAGTGATCACGCAATTGGCCGGCAAGCTGACGCTGCCCGCCGCCAGCAGGTTCAAGGCATCGGCGTCCCAGACTTGCGGCTGCCTGGCATTGGCCGCTACCGACAGCAGGCTTTTGCCCCAGGAGACCTCGCCCAGGCCCGGGCCGATGACGATCACGGAAATCTTTTCCAGCAGGCCCATCAATTGATTGGCCGAGTGCACGCCCACCGTCATCACTTCCGGCAACCGCGCCAGCGCCGCACCGACGTGTTCGCTACGGGTCGCCAGGGAAACCATGCCGGCACCACTGCGCAGGGCACTTTCAGCACTGAGCAAGGCGGCGCCGCCAAAACCGCGGTCGCCGCCGATCAGCAATACATGGCCGAACTGGCCTTTATGGGCGTCCGGGGAACGCGCAGCGAGTTGCGGCAATTGGCCGGGCAACAGGTGCTGAACGTCGGGTATTTCGTGTTTTGTCTGCGGCATGCGTCTTCAAGCTCCGATGTCTGGCAGAATTATACGCATCTAACCTGCGGTTTCTCTTGTTCATGCCTGCTATTACCTACGACCTGCCCGCCCTCGCCCAATCGATCAAAGACTGGGGCCGCGAGCTGGGCTTTCAACAAGTGGGCATCAGCGGCCTCGACCTCGCCGAGCATGAACAGCACCTGCAACGCTGGCTCGACGCCGGCTACCACGGCGAAATGGACTACATGGGCGCCCACGGCAGCAAGCGCTCACACCCGGAGGAGCTGGTACCCGGCACCTTGCGCGTGGTCTCACTGCGCATGGACTACTTGCCGGGCGACACCCAAATGGCCCAACTGCTGGCCAAACCCGAAAAAGCCTACATCTCCCGCTACGCCCTGGGCCGCGACTACCACAAGCTGATCCGCAAGCGCGTGCAGCAACTGGCCGACCGCATCCAGGCGCAAATCGGCCCGTTCGGCTTCCGCGCCTTTGTCGACAGCGCCCCCGTGCTGGAAAAAGCCATCGCCGAGCAGGCCGGGCTCGGCTGGATCGGCAAGAACACCCTGGTACTCAATCGCAAGGCGGGCAGTTACTTCTTCCTGAGCGAGCTGTTTGTCGACCTGCCGTTGCCGGTCGACCCACCCCACGCCACCGAACATTGTGGCCGCTGCACCGCCTGCCTGGATATCTGCCCTACCAACGCCTTCGTCGGGCCCTACGTGCTGGACGCCCGGCGCTGCATTTCCTACCTGACCATCGAGCTGAAAAGTGCGATCCCCGAAGAACTGCGCCCACTGATCGGCAATCGGGTATTCGGCTGCGATGACTGTCAGATCGTTTGCCCGTGGAATCGTTTCGCGCGGCCTACCGACGAACGCGATTTCAAGCCACGGCACAACCTGGATAACGCAGAGCTCGCCGAGTTGTTTATGTGGGACGAGGACAAATTCCTCAGCAGCACCGAAGGTTCTCCCCTGCGCCGCGCCGGCTATGAGCGCTGGCTGCGCAACCTGGCGGTGGGCCTGGGCAATGCGCCATCAAGCATTCCGGTGCTGGAAGCGCTGAAGGCGCGTCGGGAATACCCCTCGGAACTGGTGCGCGAACATGTGGAATGGGCGCTGAACCAGCACGCCGAACGTCAGTGCACGTCGTCGTTGTAGACGAACTTGGGCATTTCCCAGTGAAAACGGATCGCCAGCAGGCGCAATAGAAAGCCGCTGAACAGCGTCAGCAGGATCGATTGCTCACTTGGCAGCTCAAGGTAGATGCACAGCATGTAGAACCAGGCGGCCAGGAACGACACGCTGGCGTACAGCTCGCGGCGGAAGATCAACGGAATGTCGTTGCAGAAGATATCCCGCAGGATGCCGCCGAATACCCCGGTGATCATACCGCTGACTGAAGCCACCAGCATGCCGTGGCCCATTTCCAGGGCGGTCATGCTGCCGATCAGCGTGAAGGCCACCAGGCCCACGGCGTCCAGCGCGAGGAACAGCGACCGCAGGTGGCGCATCAATGGAGCGATGAAGATGGTCACCAGGGCAGCGACGGAGGTCAGCACCAGGTACTCCGGGTGTTTGACCCAGGTCAGCGGGTAGTGGCCGAGCAACACGTCACGCACCGAACCGCCGCCCAGCGCCGTCACGCAGGCGATCAGCACCACACCGAACCAGTCCATCCCGCGCCGCCCGGCGGACAAGGCACCCGTCATGGCTTCGGCGGTGATGGCGATGAGGTAGAGCATCAGCAGCATGGTGGCGATCCTTGCAAAGTTGTGGCGAGGGGGCTTGTCCCCCGTTGGGGTGCGAAGCAGCCCCTTTTAAAGGCAATAGAGTTTTCAGGTAGATCGGGATGTCAGATTTTAGGGCCGCTTCGCAGCCCAACGGGGGACAAGCCCCCTCGCCACAGACAAGCCCCTCGCCACAAAAGCCCGCTTGGCTCAGGTATTACCGCTTTAGAACTTGATGAAATGCTTGCGGTAATGCTGCAGCTCGGCAATCGACTCGCGAATATCGTCCAGCGCCAGGTGGGTGCTGCCCTTGTGGAAGCTGTCTTTGACTTCCGGCGCCCAGCGCGCGGCCAGCTCCTTCAAGGTCGACACGTCCAGGTTGCGGTAGTGGAAGTAGCTTTCCAGCGCCTTCATGTGGGTATAGAGAAAGCGGCGGTCCTGGCAAATGCTGTTGCCGCAGATTGGCGACTTGCCCTTGGCTACCCACTTTTCCAGGAAGGCGATGGTTTCGGCTTCAGCCTCGGCCATGCTCACGCGGCTGTCGCGCACACGCTGGGTCAGGCCCGAGTTGCCGTGGGTGCGAGTGTTCCACTCGTCCATGGTGGCCAGCACCGCGTCGCTGTGGTGAATGGCGATCACCGGACCTTCGGCCAAGGTGTTGAGGTTGCTGTCGGTGACAATGGTCGCCATCTCGATGATGACGTCGGTGTCAGGGTTCAGACCGGTCATTTCCAGATCGATCCAAATCAGGTTCTGTGGGTTTTGCATGTCGTGGTTCCTTGGCACCTTGGCGTAGCTGCGCAGTTTAGCAGGCAGGGCGTGCTAGACTCGCGACCGTTTCACCTAACCTTTGCATTATCGACACGGAACACCAATGGCCAAACGCCAGCTCAACCGTCGCCAAAACTGGCGCATCGAAAAGATTCAGGGCGAACGCGCTGCCCGCGCCGCCAAACGTGAATCCTCCGCCGTGGAAGCGCTTGAGGGCGGCGACCTGGGCCCCGAGCAAACGGGCCTGGTGATCGCGCACTTCGGTGTGCAGGTCGAAGTCGAGGCCACCGAAGGCGATCACGCCGGCCAGGTGTTCCGTTGCCACCTGCGCGCCAACCTGCCTGCGCTGGTGACCGGCGACAAGGTGGTATGGCGTGCCGGCAACCAGGGCATCGGCGTGATCGTCGCCCAGTTGCCGCGCACCACCGAACTGCGTCGCCCCGACAGCCGTGGCCAGCTCAAGCCGGTAGCGGCCAACGTCGACATGATCGTCATTGTCTTCGCGCCACTGCCTGAGCCCCATGCCAACCTTATCGACCGCTACCTGGTAGCCGCCGAACACGCCGGCATTCGCCCGCTGTTGCTGCTGAACAAATTCGACCTGATCGACGAACAGAACGCCCCGGCGCTCAACGCGTTGCTGGCGGTGTACCGCACCCTCGGCTACCCGGTGCTGGAAGTCTCGGCGCATCACGGCAATGGCATGGAACAGTTACAGACTGAACTGGACGGTCGCATCAGCGTGTTCGTCGGCCAGTCGGGCGTGGGCAAGTCGTCCCTGGTCAACAGCCTGTTGCCGGAAGTCGAAACCCGTGTTGGCCCGCTGTCGGAGCTGTCCGGCCAGGGCACCCACACCACCACCACCGCGCGATTGTTCCACTTTCCGGGCGGCGGCGAGTTGATCGACTCCCCCGGCATCCGTGAATTCGGCCTGGGCCATGTGAGCCGTGCCGATGTTGAAGCGGGCTTTATCGAGTTCAACGACTTGATCGGCACCTGCCGCTTCCGCGACTGCAAACATGACCGCGAGCCGGGTTGCGCCCTGCTCAAGGCACTGGAAGACGGCCGCGTGCAGCAGCAGCGAATGAACAGCTATCGCTCGATCATCGCCAGCTTGCCCGAGACCAGTTACTAAGCAGCAAACCGGTGCCGTGCCATGCCTTGATACACATAAGGCACGGCACGGAACCCCCGACCCCATTGATTAAATCGAGTCAGCCATCAAGAATCCGCTGCAACTGGGCGGCCCATGACGCAAGCCAGCTTGAATTCGATTTTCCCAATGCTCATACTCGCTCCGTCACCAGCGCAAGCTGGCAGGAGTCTGGATCCTTTTCGGGGTTGATCCAGCGGCGCAGAAGGGGCGAAGCAAGCTCCACTGCGTGTCGAATGAAGCCGCCTTCGGGCGGCTTTGCTTTTTCCGGGGAATCAACGATTGCCTCTCTACTACCATCCCAAACAAGGCGATGTTCTTCTGTGCGACTTCACTCGGGGCTTTGTAGCGCCCGAAATGCTGAAGATCCGCAAAGTCGTTGTGATCTCGCCGACTGTCACCCACAGCCGAAAACTGTGCACAGTGGTCCCGATTTCCTCCACAGCGCCTGACATCCAGCACGACTGGCACCATTTATTGCGAACCAATCCGCTGCATACCGATGGCTATAAAGCGCTGTGGGTGAAATGCGACATGATCTACACGGTCAGTTTCGAACGACTGGACAAACTGCACAGAAAGACCAGGACCACTGGGCGAGAGTATTTCGTGCCGCGCTTGGGCGCGGAAGATATGCGAGGCGTGATTGACGGTGTGAAGGCCTACCTCCCGCTCTGATACAACCGACAGAAAAAACCCCCGAGAACCCGGGGCTTTTTTAATCGTCGAAGCAACCGATTGAGTCTGACGGCCTCATGAACCCGTGGCGGGCAGAGTCGGGTCTTTCATCCCGCCGTCATCAAACAGGTTCAGCTTCTGCCGCAGCTCATGGGCCGGCAACGGCTCCTGCTCCGGCGGCAGTGCGTTCGGGTCTGCCGGCACCTCGCCCGGCGCGCCTTCACCCTGGGTCGGTACCGGTGGCGTCGCAGGCGGGTCACCTTCAATTGCACGCTGGGCCTTTTTGGTCAGCACGACGATATCGATGCGTCGGTTGATCGGATTGAACGGATCCTTGGGATCAAACAGCTGCGAGGAAGCAAACCCCACCACCCGTGCCACTTGCGGGTCCGGATAGCTGCCGGCCACCAGTGCACGACGCGCGGCATTGGCCCGGTTGGCCGAGAGCTCCCAGTTGCCGAAGTCGCCCTGGCCTGCATACGGCTTGGCGTCGGTGTGGCCGCTGATGCTGATCTTGTTCGGCACCGCCTTGATGGTGTCGGCCATGGCCAGCAGGATGTCTTCAAAGTACGGCTTCAAGCGTGCGCTGCCGGAGTCGAACATCGGCCGGTTGGCGGCGTCCGTGATCTGGATGCGCAAGCCATCCGGGGTGATCTCGAAGGAAATCTGGTCCTTGAACTTCAGCAGTTGCGGGTTTTCCTCAACCTTGGTTTGCAGTTCCTGCAGCAGCAATTCCAGGCGTTCCTGCTCGACCTGTTCGGCCATGCTCTCGACGGTGTCGCGCTCGATCGGGATCTTTTCCTGCGGCGAGTCGGTCTTGATTTCCGGGTTGATGGTGCGCTCGGGCGCCAGTTGCGGCGAACCACCGAGGTCGATCACAAAAGGCGTGCCGCTCTCGGAGAAACCGATGGGGTCCTTGAAGTAACCGGCGATGGCGATCTTCTGTTCCGGCGTGGCGGTGGACATCAGCCACAGCACCAGGAAGAACGCCATCATCGCCGTCGCAAAGTCGGCGAAGGCGATTTTCCAGGCGCCGCCATGGTGCCCCGCAGCGAAGCGCTTGACGCGCTTGATGATGATCGGCTGGTTGTTTTCCATGGCTTAGCGACCGCGAACCGCTTGTTCCAGCTCAGCGAAGCTTGGACGGTGCTTCGGATACAGAACCTTGCGCCCGAACTCCACTGCCAACGATGGCGGCATGCCGGAAGCCGAAGCCACCAGGCAGGCCTTGATGGCTTCGTACAGATTCACTTCTTCCTTGGCATCGTGGGCCAGGGACGTGGCCAGCGGGCCGAAGAAACCGTAGGCCGCGAGAATACCGAAGAAGGTACCTACCAGTGCCGCACCTACGTGCATGCCGATGGCTTTCTGGTCGCCTTCACCGAGGGAGGCCATGGTCACCACGATCCCGAGCACCGCGGCAACAATACCGAAACCGGGCATGCCGTCGGCGATGCCGGTCACGGCGTGGGATGGGTGCTCCAGCTCTTCCTTGAGGCTGAACAGTTCCATGTCGAACAGGCCTTCCAGCTCATGGGGCGCCATGTTGCCGGACGACATGATGCGCAGGTAATCACAGATGTAGGCGGTCATGCGCTCGTCTTTGAGCACGGCCGGGTACTTGGCGAAAATCGGGCTCGCCGCGGCGTCCTCAATGTCGCCTTCGATGGCCATCATGCCTTCGCGGCGGCTCTTGTTGAGGATCTCGTAGATCAGCCCCAGCACTTCCAGGTAGAAGGTGTGGGAGAAGCGCGAGCTGAACATGCCCAGCGACTTCTTGATCACGTGCATCGTCATGTAGCCGGGGTTGGCCTGCAGGAATGCGCCGAACGCCGCACCGCCGATAATCAGCACTTCGAAAGGCTGGATCAGCGCCGCAATCTTGCCGTGGGAAAGGACGTATCCGCCGAGCACGCTCGCGATGACGACGATGATGCCGATAATTTTAGCCATAGGGGATGAGTACTTGCGCCGTCGGGTTCAGGGTCATATTCGCAAGAGTTGAAAACTCTTGTTCTACTTATCGGCAAATCTGCGCCAGACTATAGCCCGTTATGGCGAAAAACCAGTTCGGCCCGTCCCGGGCGTGTTGACCGCAAGTGATGATCGCGCCCCAATCATGGCAAATGAAACGACAGTCCCAACTCAAAAACCCGCCACCCTCGCCGCTTGGATAAAGCGCCTGGACGATGTGCTGTTGCCTGTTCCACAGGCGAGCCACGACCGGGTTTGCAAGGCCATCGGCGACAACCGCAGTTCGTTGCGGGATATTGCAGAGCTGATGCAGAACAGCCCGGCGCTGGTGCTGAGCGTGATGCGCGAGGCCAACAACCAGGCCCACGGCAGCCTCGCGGAGCCGGCAGAAAACCTCGAAGTGGCGATCAATCGCCTCGGCCTCAAGCGCACCGAGGAGCTGCTGCGGCGCCTGCCTTCCGTGCCGCTGAATGAAATCCCCGTGGCCCTGCGCCAGCTGCAGATGATCAGCCAGCACGCGTCGCAACAAGCCAGCGGCCTGTTCGCCAGCCGCCTGGCGCGGTTGTGGCAAGACATTCACTGGGGCAGCCTGCTGTTCCTTTCGCCGCTGTGGCCGATGGCGATTGCCTATCCCAAGCTGCTGGAAGAATGGGAGCTGCGGGTGATTCACAAGGGCGAATCGGCCCGCACGGTCGAACAGGAGCTGTTCGGCGTACGCCTGCTGGACCTGTGCCTGGGGTTGACCGACACCTGGCGCCTGCCGATCTGGGTGTCCCAGGGTTATACGTTGCTGCTGACGGAACAACGCTTGCTGGTCAAGGCGCTGAGCATTGCCCGTGAAGACGAGCCGTTGTGCCAACAGCAGTTGCTGGATGCCGACCCGAACCTGCGCCGCTGGCTGAACCAGCCGGCCAACACTGTGCTGTTGGCCAACGGCCTGGCGCTGGCGGCGCAGGAGTCCTGGACCTGCCCGCACACCCAGCGCTGGCAATACCTCACTGCGCTTTACCTGCAACAACCGTTGGCCGAAGTGCAGCAACAGTCCCACCAACACGCGGCGATCAGCGCCCGCAGCACCCTGATGCGCGACCTGTGGCACCCGGCGCTGTCGTTGATCTGGCCATGGGATGTGCAGCGCGTTCACCACGGCTTGCTGCCGGCACCGCCACCCACCGCCGAGTCCCTGGCGATCTGGCGCAAGCGCTGCACCGAATTGCTCGTAGAGCCGAGCCGCTTTGCCAATGCCATGCACCTGACCACCTGCGCCAAGGAAGCCCTCGTGGCCTGCGGCATGCAACGGGTGATGCTGCTGATGGCGGACAAAACCTTGAGCACGCTACGTGTGCATCAAGTCGACGGCCTGCCGAAGGACGCCGACCACATGAGCCTCGACGTGGCGCAAAGCACCCTGCTGCAACGCCTGCTGGCCAAGTCCGCCCAGGTGCGCCTCAACCCCGACAACCACGCCCAGTTCTCGGCACTGCTGCCGCCGGAACTGCGCCGCCTGTTCAAGGGCGAACACCTGCTGCTGCGCTCCCTGAGCTGCAATGGCCGGGTGGTGATGCTGATGGTGGCCGACCAGGGCGGCGGGCCGTTCTCGGAAACCACCGTGCAGGCCTTCGGCAAAACCGCCCAATGCATCGAAAAGGCCCTGCACAGCTTTACCAACCGCAGTGCCTGACGCTTGCGCTACAATCGCCCTCCCTTAGCGCCCAATTTTTATGCCCAGGAGACCTCACATGCCTGACTTCTCTGGCTTGCCGCTGGTCATCGAGGCCAGTGACCTGCTCGGTCGCCTCGATGCCGAACACCTGATCCTGGTGGACCTCACCAGCGCTGCGCGTTACGCCGAAGGGCATATCCCCGGCGCACGCTTCGTTGATCCAAAACGCACTCAACTGGGCCAGCCACCAGCGCCGGGCCTGCTGCCGGGCAAGGCCGATCTTGAAAAGCTGTTCGGCGAACTGGGCCACACCCCGGATGCCACTTACGTGGTGTATGACGACGAAGGCGGTGGCTGGGCCGGGCGATTCATCTGGATGCTCGACGTCATCGGCCACAAGAAGTACCACTACCTCGACGGCGGCCTGCTGGCGTGGCTGGAAGAAAAACACCCAGTGTCCACCGAGGTACCGGCCAGCGCCGGCGGCCCGGTCAGCCTGACGTTGCATGAAGAACCCACCGCCACCCGCGAATACCTGCAAAGCCGTCTCGGCGCTGCCGACCTCGGCATCTGGGACGCCCGTGGCCCGCTGGAATACTCCGGCGAGAAAGTCCTCGCGGCCAAGGGTGGACACATCCCGGGCGCGGTGAACTTCGAATGGACCGCCGGCATGGACAAGGCACGCCAACTGCGCATCCGCCGCGACATGCCGCAGATCCTCGAAGACCTCGGGCTGACCCGCGACAAAGAAATCATCACCCACTGCCAGACTCACCACCGTTCTGGCTTCACCTACCTGGTGGCCAAGGCGCTCGGTTATCCGCGAGTCAAAGGTTATGCCGGTTCCTGGGGCGAATGGGGCAACCACCCCGACACCCCCGTTGAGATTTAAGGTTTAAGGACAGTTAATGAAAAAGCAGTTGTTCATCCTCAGCCAGTACTTGCTGCCCCACCACCTGCTGTCGCGTCTGGCCGGTTGCATTGCCGAATGCCGCGTGCGCTGGTTCAAGAATGCGTTCACCCGCTGGTTTGCCAAGCGTTATCAAGTGGACATGTCCCAGGCCCTGGTTGAAGACGTGACCGCTTACGAGCACTTCAACGCCTTCTTCACCCGCGCACTGAAAGACGGTGCACGCCCGCTGGATCAGACCCCAGGCGCGGTGTTGAGCCCGGCCGATGGCGCGGTCAGCCAGTTGGGCCCGATTGAACATGGCCGGGTGTTCCAGGCCAAGGGCCACAGCTTCAGCGTGCTGGAATTGCTGGGCGGCGATGCGGCGGTGGCTGCGCCGTTCATGGGCGGCGATTTCGCCACTGTTTACCTGTCGCCGAAGGACTACCACCGGGTGCATATGCCATTGGCCGGCACCCTGCGGGAAATGGTTTATATCCCTGGCCGAATCTTCTCGGTGAACCAGACCACGGCCGAAAATGTGCCGGAACTGTTTGCGCGTAACGAGCGTGTTGCCTGCATCTTCGACACCGAACGCGGCCCGATGGCCGTGGTGCTGGTTGGCGCGATGATCGTGGCGTCGATTGAAACGGTTTGGGCAGGCTTGGTAACGCCGCCAAAACGCGAGCTGAAAACCTTCCGTTATGACGAAGCTGCCCGTGGGCCGATCCACCTGGAAAAAGGTGCGGAACTGGGGCGCTTCAAGCTGGGTTCGACGGCAATCGTGCTGTTTGGGCCGGACCAGGTTCAATGGTCGGAAGCACTGCAGGCGGGGACGCCGGTGCAGATGGGCCAGGGCATGGGTTTGCCGAAAGCCTGACCTAGCGATCATTCCCACGCTCCGCGTGGGAATGCATCCCGGGACGCTCCGCGTCCCAACCTCAAAATCGGACGCGGAGCGTCCAGGGCGGCGTTCCCACGCAGAGCGTGGGAACGATCTTCAGAGCTGACCGTCGCGATCGCGAAAGCCCAACAGGTACAACACGCCATCCAGCCCTAAAGTCGAAATCGCCTGCTTGGCCGATTGCTTGACCAGCGGCTTGGCCCGGAACGCCACACCCAACCCGGCAATCGCCAGCATCGGCAAGTCATTTGCCCCGTCGCCGACCGCAATGGTCTGCTCCAGACGCAACCCTTCCTTGTGTGCCAATTCCCGCAACAGGTCAGCCTTACGCTGTGCGTCGACAATCGGCTCCACGGCCACGCCCGTCACCTTGCCGTCTACCACTTCCAGCTCGTTGGCGAACACATAGTCGATACCCAGCTTGGCCTGCAATTGCTTGGCGAAGTAAGTGAAACCGCCCGACAGGATCGCGGTCTTGTAGCCCAGGCGCTTGAGTTCGGCGAACAGGGTTTCGGCGCCTTCGGTCAGTCGCAGCGAGGCGCCGATGGAGTCCAGTACGCTCACATCCAGGCCCTTGAGCAGCGCCAGGCGCTCCTTGAAGCTGGCTCGGAAATCCAGCTCACCAGCCATGGCACGCTCGGTAATTTCCGAAACCTGCTCGCCTACACCGGCAGCCTTGGCCAATTCGTCGATGACTTCGGCTTCGATCAGCGTCGAATCCATGTCGAACACCGCCAGGCGGCGATTGCGGCGGAACAGCGAGTCTTCCTGGAAGGCGATATCGACGTTCAGCTCTTGGGCAACGCTCAGGAATTCGGCACGCAGGGCCTGGGGATCTGCCGGCTCACCGCGTACGGAGAACTCAATGCAGCCCTTGCCCTTGTCCGCCGGCGTGTCCAATGGCATGCGACCCGACAGACGGTCAATATGGTCGATATTCAAACCGTACTGAGCCGTGATCGAACTGACACGCTGCAGTTGCTCGGCTGTCACCTTGCGGGTCAACAGCGTCACGATGTGGCGTTTCTTGCCCTGGCCGGCCACCCAGCTCTGGTAATCCTCTTCGGACACCGGGGTGAAACGCACCTGCTGATCGAGCTTATACGCCGTAAACAGGATGTCCTTGAGCACGGACGAGGCCTGCTCGGTGCTGGGAATTTCCACCAGGATGCCGAACGACAGCGTGTCGTGAATCACTGCCTGGCCGATGTCGAGAATATTCACACCACCCTGGGCCAGAACACCGGTAATGGCTGCAGTGAGACCCGGACGGTCCTCACCTGTGATGTTAATCAGGACAATTTCGCGCAAAGCGCACCCCCGAGCTGGAAAAAAACCGCATTCTACCCACTTTCAGTGACCATCGGGCACAGCCAGCGCTTTGCCGGTCTTGGGCCTGTCGCTATACTGCGCGTCAACTTCACGGACTAAAGAGCCGAGCTTAAGTGAACCGGCCCACGCCAGTAAAAACCGATAACTTCTTCCTGCTGATCTTCCGGGCACTGCGTCACCGCCGTGTACCGATCGCATTACGCATCGCCAGCCATAACGTGATCCTGGTCGCCCTGGCCCTGGTCATCTACGCCTGCGTGATGGGTTTGCAGTTCAAGCAGGCCATGCACGAGCAAGCCGACGCTTTGGGCGAGAGCCTGACCACCCAGACCGCCACCTCGGCGACTGAGTTGTTGGTGTCCAACGACATCCTCAGCCTCAACGTGCTGCTCAACAACCTGACCAAGAACCCGCTGGTGGCCCACGCTGCTATCTATAGCGTGGACAACCGGATCATGGCCGAAGCCGGGCAACGTCCGAAAAACGGCCTGCTGGGTGAAGCCGAAGGCCTGTACCAGAGCAATATCACGTTTCAGGACGTGAAGGCCGGCCAACTGCGCATCAGCCTGGACATGCAACAGTTCCAGCAGCCGATGACCATCAGCCTGCAAAGCATGGGTATCTTGAGTGCGATCCTGCTGGCACTGTCCCTGGCCTTGAGCCTGCGCCTGGGCCGGCATATCTCCACGCCACTGATGCAACTGCGCATCTGGCTGCGGGATATCGATGAACACACCCCGGCCACCGACCGCCAGGACGAAATCGGCGACCTCGCCCGCCAACTGCACACCAGCTTCGCGCCGGAGCCCGTAGTGCCCGAGGTTGAACCCGAGCCCGAGTTCGACGACACCGACTACGAAGACGACGAGCCCGAGTTTGAAGTGCGCAACCTGCGGGACCCGAGCTTCGACGAGTCTGCGCCGGTAGCGGCCCAAAAGCCGGCGACCCGTCATGTGATCAAGGCAGAAGAAGACGAACTGGACGAAGAAGACCCGTTCGCCGATCTTCGCGATACTTCAGTGCCAACCGCTCCTGCTGTGCAGCCTGCTCCGGTGCGCAGCACCCAGCCCCAGCACAGCGCCGTATTGGCCGTGCAACTGGGCGCACAGGATCAACTGCGTCGCTTGCCGCGGGCACGCCTGACCGAGCTGCTGGAACGTTATCGTGACTGCCTCGACCAGGCGGCCTCGCTGTATCAGAGCGAACTGCACACCCTGAACGACGGCAGCACCTTGATGCTGTTCCACAGCGAAGACAGCGGCGAAGACTACCTGACCAACGCCATCTGCTGCGGTGAACTGCTGCGGGCCCTGGGCCATGCGCTGCAAATCGAAGTGGCCGACAGCGGCATCACCTTGCAGCTGCAATTGGGCCTGACGGTGGGCGACGATCTGTATGGCATGAGCCAGATTGATCTGCTGCTGACCGAGATTGCCCAGGACGCCCTGGCCTTGTCGCAACACAGCCGCAACCTGCTGCTGGTGGAGCGCAAGATCAGTGACGACGTGCTGATTCGCCAGCGTGCGCGGATCCGCCCGATTGCCAGCCCTGAGGGTGCGTGCTGTGTGGAGCGGCTGATGGAGCCTTACCCGTCGATGCTGGAGCGCCAGCTGGCGCGGATGCATGAGACGCGGGCGAAGAACTAAAGAACAACGCAAATCAATGTGGGAGCGGGCTTGCTCGCGAAAGCGGCCTGTCAGTCAGCCTATGTATCGACTGATCCGCCGCCTTCGCGAGCAAGCCCGCTCCCACATTAGATCTGCGTACCGCTCAAATCCCGCACAAACAAAAGGCCCGCTCATCAGCGGGCCTTTTTGTTGGTCTGTATTCAGGTCAGAACCTGAACACTTCCATATCGGTGCGAATCGGCACGGCCATCGGCATCTTCGGCTTCTCCGGTGCCGCAGCCTTGGGCTGCGCCGGGGCTTGTTTGCGTGGCGCTTCTGCCACCGCTGGCTGATTGGCCAATGGCTTGAGGGCCACCGACAGCTGGTCAGCCAAACGTTGCAGCAACACACCCTGGGCCTGGACCTGGGACGCGGTGCTGCCGCTGTGCTCTTCCTGCAAGTGCACGATGCGGTTATCCCGCACCTGGCCACGACGGTCGATCAGGCGCCATTGCGCGTCGAGGATAGCGGGCTGCGAAACGCCCGAGTCCAGTCGCGTAATGGTCAGCAGCACCTGTACGTCCGGGGCAAAACCCAACGGCGCCGGCGCCAATACCACGCGCTGGCTGTCCAGGTGGCCAGCCACCTGGCGCAACATCAACTGATTGATGTCGGACGAAAGGCTACCGGCCCAGCGGCCATCGGTGGAACCTTGCAGGCTGCCGTCGTTCTGACGTTGCAGCAGGGTTTCACGTTGCAGATAGTCGGCCACTACAACAGGGCCAAGCAATACAGCCATGCCGGCACTTTGTGCAGGCTGAGCCGGACTTCCACTGTCCAGCTGATACAGCGACACCGGTTGGTGTGTGCTGCAACCCGCCAGGCCCAAAAGGCCAGCGAGCAACAAAAATAAAGGAAGGCGCGGAGCAGTCATCATCCCATCCAGGTGGCTGCCACAAGGCGAACCACAATGTAATACTCAAAAATAACCTGTACGCGCTCAGCCACGCCGGCGCTGGAAAGGCCATATCATCCGTGAATATGCGCCATGACTCCAGCGCGAAAGCGTCGATCTACGGGTTAAATCGTAGATCGGGCGCTCTATATCGCCTTAAACGGGCGTTTCCACCAGTAAAGCGTCCACTCGCTGGAAGCCGCGCGGCAGTTTATTGCCACGACGACCCCGCTCACCCTTGTAGTGCTCGAGGTCGTCAGGGCGCAGTGACAACGTGCGCTTGCCGGCCTGCAACACCAGGGTCGAGCCTTCCGGGATCACGGCGATGTCGGTCACGTACTCTTCGCGACTGGCCACCCGCTCCCCGGGAATACCAATGATCTTGTTGCCCTTGCCTTTGCCCAACTGCGGCAAATCGCTGATCTTGAACACCAGCAGGCGCCCTTCGGTCGTCACCGACGCCAGCCAGTTGCCTTCACGGTCTTCCACCGGACGCGGCAGGATCACCTTGGCGTTGTTCGGCAGGCTCAACAACGCCTTGCCCGCCTTGTTCTTGGCCTGCAGGTCTTCACCCTTGACCACGAACCCATAGCCCGCATCGGAAGCGATGACGTACAACGAGTCATCGTCCGGCAGCAGCACGCACTCAAAATTCGCACCCGGCGGCGGTGTCAGGCGCCCGGTCAATGGCTCGCCCTGCCCCCGCGCCGATGGCAAGGTGTGCGCCGGCACCGAGTAACTGCGACCGGTGGAGTCGATAAACACCGCAAACTGATTGGAACGCCCCGCCGCCGCGGTTTTGAAACCGTCGCCAGCCTTATAAGACAGGCCGGTGGCGTCAATATCATGCCCTTTGGCTGAGCGAACCCAACCCTTTTCCGACAGAACGACGGTAATTTTCTCGTTGGGCAGCAACTCGGTTTCGGTCAGGGCCTTGGCTTCGGCGCGCTCGACAATCGGCGAGCGGCGGTCGTCGCCATAGGTTTCGGCGTCCTTGATCAGCTCGGTGCGCACCAGCTTCTTCAGCTTGGCCTCGCTGCCCAGCAGGGCCTGGAGCTTGGCTTGCTCCTTGAGCAGCGCGTCCTGTTCGTCCCGCAGCTTCATCTCTTCCAGTCGCGCCAACTGACGCAGACGGGTGTCGAGGATGTAGTCGGCCTGGATTTCGCTGAGTTCGAAGCGCGCGATCAGCTCGGCCTTCGGGTGCTCGGCGGTACGGATGATATGGATCACTTCATCCAGGTTGAGGTAAGCGATCAGCAAGCCGTCCAACAGGTGCAGGCGGCGTTCGACCTTGTCCAGGCGGAATTGCAGGCGGCGACGCACGGTCTGCACCCGGAATTCCAGCCATTCCACCAGCAAAGCCCGCAGGTTCTTCAACTGCGGCTTGCCGTCCAGGCCAATGATGTTGATGTTGACCCGATAGCTGGACTCCAGCTCGGTGCTGGCGAACAGATGCTGCATCAGCACTTCATGGTCGACCCGGCTGTTGGTCGGGATGATCACGATGCGGCACGGGTTTTCGTGGTCGGACTCGTCACGCAGGTCGGCGACTTGCGGCAGCTTCGACGGCTTGGCCTGCATCAGCGCGGCAATCTGCTCCAGCACCTTGGCGCCGGACACCTGGTGCGGCAGCGCCGTGACGATGATGTCGCCGTCTTCGATGTGGTACACAGCGCGCATGCGCACCGAGCCTTTACCGGTCTGGTAGATTTTCAGCAGGTCGGCGCGAGGCGTGATGATTTCTGCTTCGGTCGGGTAATCCGGGCCCTGGATATGCTCGCAGAGCTGTTCGACCGTAGCCTTCGGCTCATCCAGCAGGCGCACGCAGGCGCTGGCCACTTCCCGCAGGTTGTGGGGCGGTACGTCAGTGGCCATGCCCACGGCGATGCCCGTGGTGCCATTGAGCAGGATGTTCGGCAAACGTGCCGGCAACACCAGCGGCTCGTCGAGGGTGCCGTCAAAGTTCGGGCCCCAGTTGGCCGTGCCCTGGCCCAGTTCGCTGAGCAGCACTTCCGAATACCGCGACAGACGCGCTTCGGTGTAACGCATGGCGGCGAAGGACTTCGGATCATCCGGCGCACCCCAGTTACCCTGGCCGTCCACCAGCGTGTAGCGGTAGCTGAACGGCTGGGCCATCAGCACCATGGCTTCGTAGCACGCCGAATCGCCGTGGGGGTGGAACTTACCGAGCACGTCACCGACGGTACGCGCCGACTTCTTGTGCTTGGAGTCAGCGTCCAGGCCCAACTCACTCATCGCATAGATAATGCGCCGCTGTACGGGCTTCAGGCCGTCGCCGATATGCGGCAAGGCACGGTCCATGATCACGTACATGGAGTAGTTGAGGTAGGCATTTTCGGTGAAGTCAGCCAGCGACCGGCGTTCAACGCCATCTAAGCTGTCTGCAAGGATGTCACTCATGCGGGCCTCATCATTGTTTGGTCTGGCGCAGCAGCAAAGTGCCGCTGCGCTGGGTAAATTCAAGTTGTTTCAATGCACTCATGCCCAGCAATACCTGTTCATCGCCCAAACCCGGTACCACGATGGCGCGCACGTCCCGAAGGACGATATCGCCCAGTTGCAGGCGGCCCAACTCGGTCCGAAAGCCCTGGGTTCGCCCGTTGGCCGTACTCACGCCAACCGGCATGCCGCGTTCAAGCCCGAGACGGTCGGCCAATTCAGCCGGAACCGCCACGTCGGTGGCCCCGGTGTCGAGCATGAACTGCACCGGCTTGCCGTTGATCTGGCCAGTGGCGACAAAATGCCCTTGGCCGTTGCCCAGCAGTTTTACTTCGATATAACCCTCGTGCTGCTCCGAGGTCACCACGGCATTGGGGTTTTCCTGTCGCGCTTCCCACTGCCCAAAAAATCGTGTCGCCAAAAACAGGCCGGCGCCCCACGCGACGAACATCAACACACGCCCGGCGCGCTTGCCGGGTGGTTGCGCACTCATGGCTTGGCGCTCCAGCCACCCGCAGGGGCGGCGAAACGATAGACCACCGGCCGCTTTTCGCCATCGGCGCGGGCACCGAAGTTATTGTCAATGCCGATCCAGGCACCGTCAGCGTCCACCACCAAGGCTTCGGCCAATCCATAGGCCTGGGCATAACGCCGATTCGGCGTCAGCGCTTCATCGGCAAACGACCAGCACAACTCCACCTGGGCCGTGACCGCATCCCGGCGACACACCTGAAACGCATTGCGCTCCAGGGTAAACAGCTTGCCATTGAACAGCGCCAGGTCGGCAAAGTCCTTGGACACCGCCTTGGCGCCCGGGAACTGCGCCGGCTGCATCTCCTGGCCGGCCTCGCTCAGCAATACACAAGGGCCGTCACAATCCCAGAGGGTTTGCGGGCGCTTGATGGAGATCAACCCGCGCCGCTCACGCTCTGCTGCGAGCCAGATTTGATTGCCTTCCGGGTTCACCACGATGCCTTCAAACAGCGCGTTGAAGTGCAGCAACATGCCACTGGCCCGAGCTTCGCGAACCATGCCCGGGGCGATCTTCAGCCACTCCGTTTCGCCGTGTTCTGAGGAGAAAGGCACCCTGAGAACCGCCGCGTGGGCTTCGCTGACAATGTAACGGTTACCCGCCGCATCGCAGCTGATGCCTTCAAAATCCAGATCACCACCACGAATCAACGCAGCTGCCCTGGTGCGTGAGCGCAGGCCAAAGGGCAAACCCGACGCCGGCACCGGCGGCACATCAATCCCGTATGTCTCTGCTTTCCAGACGTCACCGGCGGTATCGAGCCGGTAGATCTGGTCGTCATCGCGATCGGAGACTGTCCACAATTCGCTACCGCATAAGGCCAGGCCCGACAGGTTACCGCCGCGCATGCCTTCCACCGGGTGTTCCGACAACAGCTTCAGCTCAGCCACGGGCGCCGCGACCACCGAGGTGGCCGCCAACCCGCTCAACAACAGTATCGCCAGGGCGAAACCGCTGCGCATCAGCCCAGAACCTCGGCCAGGTTGCCCTTGGACTCCAGCCAGTTCTTGCGATCCGGCGCGCGTTTCTTCGCCAGCAACATGTCCATCATTTCCGAGGTGGCGGCGAAATCTTCCAGGGTCAACTGCACCAGGCGCCGAGTGTTCGGGTCCATGGTGGTTTCCCGCAGCTGCGGCGGGTTCATCTCACCCAGGCCCTTGAATCGGGTGACCTGCGGCTTGCCGCGTTTCTTCTCGGCCACCAGGCGGTCGAGAATGCCATCGCGCTCGGCTTCGTCCAGGGCGTAGAAAATCTCTTTGCCCAGGTCGATGCGGTACAGCGGCGGCATGGCGACATAGACGTGACCGGCATCCACCAATGGGCGGAAGTGCTGGACGAACAATGCACAGAGCAAGGTCGCAATGTGCAAGCCGTCGGAGTCGGCGTCGGCGAGGATGCAGATCTTGCCGTAGCGCAGCTGACTCATGTCCGCCGCGCCCGGGTCGACACCGATGGCCACGGCAATGTTGTGCACTTCCTGGCTGGCCAGTACTTCGCTGCCATCGACTTCCCAGGTGTTTAGGATCTTGCCGCGCAGGGGCAGGATCGCCTGGAATTCCTTGTCCCGCGCTTGCTTGGCGGAACCGCCGGCAGAATCACCTTCCACCAGGAACAGCTCGGAGCGCATCGGGTCTTGCCCGGCGCAGTCCGCCAGCTTGCCAGGCAGTGCCGGGCCCTGGGTAATGCGCTTGCGTTCGACTTTCTTGCTGGCCTTCAGGCGACGGCCGGCGTTGTTGATCGCCAGTTCCGCCAGGGCCAGGCCCAATTCAGGGTGTTCGTTGAGCCACAGGCTGAAGGCATCCTTGACCACCCCGGAGACAAACGCCGCTGCCTCACGGGACGACAGGCGCTCCTTGGTCTGGCCGGAGAATTGCGGCTCCTGCATTTTCATCGACAGGACGAACGCGATCCGCTCCCAGACGTCTTCCGGCGCCAGCTTCACGCCGCGCGGCAGCAGGCTGCGGTATTCGCAGAATTCGCGCATGGCATCCAGCAAGCCCTGGCGCAAACCGTTGACGTGGGTACCGCCCTGGGCTGTCGGGATCAGGTTGACGTAGCTTTCCTGGACGCTGTCGCCACCTTCCGGCAGCCACAACAAGGCCCAGTCCACGGCTTCTTTATTACCCGCCAGGCTGCCGCAGAACGGCTCGTTCGGCAGGCGCTCGAATTCGCTGACAGAGTCTTCCAGGTAGGAACGCAGGCCGTCTTCGTAATGCCACTCGACCTTTTCGCCGGTGCCTTTGTCTTCAAAGCTGACCAGCAGGCCCGGGCACAGCACAGCCTTGGCCTTGAGCACATGCTTGAGGCGGCTGATGGAGAATTTGGGTGAATCGAAGTATTTCGGGTCCGGCGCGAAGTACACGCTGGTGCCGGTGTTGCGCTTGCCGACGGTGCCGATCACTTCCAGGTCGGTGGCCTTGTAGCCATCGGCGAAAGTCATCTGATACTCGTTGCCGTCGCGCTTGACCTTGACCCGTACGTGGTTCGACAGGGCGTTGACCACGGAAATACCCACACCGTGCAAGCCACCGGAGAACTGGTAGTTCTTGTTGGAGAACTTGCCGCCGGCGTGCAGTTTGGTGAGGATCAGCTCGACGCCCGACACACCCTCTTCCGGGTGAATGTCCACCGGCATGCCACGACCGTCGTCGGACACTTCCAGGGAATGGTCGGCGTGAAGGATGACTTGTACCGACTTGGCGTGCCCGGCCAAGGCTTCGTCGACGCTGTTGTCGATGACTTCCTGGGCAAGGTGGTTCGGCCGACTGGTGTCGGTGTACATGCCGGGGCGTTTGCGCACCGGGTCGAGGCCCGAGAGGACTTCGATGGCGTCGGCGTTATAAGAGCTAGCGCTGGGAGTGGCCATGGGGTCTCGTCGTGAGTCGTTCGATTAAAAAGTAACCTGCGGTTTCACAATGCGGTGAAATCGAAGGATTGGTACTGATCGGAGCCTATGCCGGCAAAACTCAACAGCGCCGGTAACTGTTGGGCGAAGCCCTGGTAACCGTGATCGCCACCGGCCTGGATGCGCAAGGCACAGGCCCGGTAATACTGCTGGGCGAGGCGATAATCCAGTGTTTCATCGCCGGTCTGCAACCACACCTGATAACGCTGGGCGTCCTGGGGCGCCGGCACTTCCAGCTCGGCCAGGGCCGCGACGTGGTCGTGGGTCAGCTCCCAGGTCTCATCGGTGTAGAGGTTCTTCTGGGTGCCCAGGTAACCGTCGAACATCCGATGAGGGCTGACTGCCGGGTTAACCAGCAAGGCGTTGAGGCCATGGCGTTCGGCAAGATGGGTTGCATAGTAGCCGCCGAGTGAGCTGCCTACCAGCAGTGGCCTTCCGAGGTCACGGATAGCCGCCTCCAACTGGGGGATCGCCTGGCGGGGGTGGTGATGCAGGGCCGGCACGCGCAGTTGGTCGGCCAGACCGAGGCTGTCCATCACGGTGATCAACTGGCTGGCCTTGTTGGAGGCTGGTGCGCTGTTGAAACCGTGGATATACAAGATCGATGCGGACATTCCGGGTCCTCTGTGGGTCTGCCAAAGAGGCGCAGTTTACAGGGAAATCTCAGTAGCCGTTGCTACCGTAATCCACCTGAAACGCGAAGCCCTGCACCCGCTCCACACCGGTTTCCAACCGCCCGTCGGCATGCAACCGCAGCCAGCGATACCCGGGTGCCTGCTCACTCACGCTGAAATCCTCACTCCCGGGAGCGAACTGAATACAGGTAGAAGGCGAAGCCAACAAACGCACCCCATTGCGCTCCCGGTCAATTTCCTGATGCACATGCCCCCAAAGCACCGCCCGCACCTGCGGAAACCGATCCAGCACCGCAAACAACGCCTCAGGATTGCGCAAACCGATGGGCTCCATCCAAGCGCACCCAATCGACACCGGATGATGGTGAAAACACACCAGATGATGCCGAGCCGGCGCCTCACTCAACGACTGCGCCAGCAATTGCAGCTGCTGATCCTGCAAATACCCCGGCACCGAACCCGGCACCGCCGAGTCCAGCAGGGTAATGCGCCAGTTGCCCACATCCACCACCGGTTCCAGCAACGCGCTGTTGACCGCCGCCTGCTGCATCACCTGCGGCTCATCGTGATTCCCCGGGATCCAGCGCGCCGGCGCCTGAATCTGCCGCGTCATGTCACGAAACGCCTGATACGACTCCAGCGTACCGTCCTGGGACAAATCCCCGGTGGCCAGCACCAGATCAATCTGCGGCTGCTGCACCAACACCGTGTCGATCACCCGTTGCAGGCTCTCGCGGGTATTCATGCCCAGCAGGCCGCCGTCCGCCTCGGCAAACAGGTGACTGTCGGACAACTGCACCAGCAACGCCGAAGCGTCAGGGTTCATGGCGGATACGCTCGGCAAGGCGTTCTCCCAGGGCGTGATCACAGGAATGGACATTTGAGGCGATTATGCTGGGGCAGGACACAAAGAGGAAACCCGTGAAGCGGACGCAGTTCACATCTATCGAACGACTTCGAACTCGTGGCCCAGGGCCAGGCAGTGACTCAACCATTCACCGAGGAACACATTGAGCTGTGCTTTCTCATCGGGTTGGTGCATGAACACGTTGGGGTAAGGATAGATGCTGCGAAAGCGTCGTGCATGTTCGGCGCTGATCACTTCGGCCATGCGTGCGTCGTGGTACACCTGCACTTCCAGCTGCGGCACCGGCAGCCACGGCAGGCTGTGCTCCTGACGCACCCGCAAAGTGGTGGTGTACGGGCAGTTCACGATCACTTCCAGGGTCAGCACGCCGAGCATCTGGTCGCCGTGGGTCACGGCAATGCGCCGCGCCTCGGGGGTGTGGCGCATGTCCGGCAGCAGCCGCATCAGCCGTGCATAGTTGGCCTCGCAGGCTGCTTGCAGCCCGATCAGGTCAACCCGATATCGCTCCCGTGCCTTTACTGCCATAACCCCCTCACTTCCGCGCGATTAAGCGCAAGCCATTGCAGGGCAATAATGCTCGCTGCGTTGGAAATTTTACCGTCACGTACCGCCTGCAGGGCGTCTTCAAAGGCCCAGACGGTGACGCGGATATCTTCGGCTTCCTCTTCCAGTCCATGGACGCCACCGGCCCCGACGCTTTCGCAACGGCCCAGGAACAAGTGGACAAATTCGGTGCTGCCACCCGGCGACGGAAAGTACTTGGTGATCGGCCAGAGTGCGGAGAATGTAAGGCCAGCTTCCTCCTCGGCTTCGCGGTGTGCAACCTCCTCCGGTTGCTCATCCTTGTCGATCAGGCCAGCGACCATTTCGATCAGCCACGGGTTGTCGGTACGCCCCATGGCGCCGACGCGAAACTGCTCGATCAGCACCACTTCATCGCGCTGCGGGTCGTAGGGCAGTACACACACGGCGTCATGACGCACAAAGACTTCGCGATTGAGTTCACGGCTCATGCCGCCATCAAACTTCTCGTGCCGCAGTTTCAGCCGATCCAGTTTGTAGAAGCCCTTGTAGGCATTGTCGCGCTGAACAATCTCCACCTTGCTCGGCGTCGATTTCGCTGTGTCCGTCATATCAACCCTCGTTTATTGCCTTGCGGTGTCGAGGTGGCCTCGACATCGCGCCATCCTAACGCGCTCGTGCCCCTTGATGCAGCCCCTTTCCGGTTGCCGGGATAGACGGCGGGCGTCAAACTCACTCTAATCAGCTTAGTGGCGAACTGACTGCCTTGTCGGGAGTCGAAGCTCCACATTTTCACCTTTCCTCGATTTATGAAGGACACACATGTCGCTTTTAAAAATCGCCTCCGTGGCCTGTATCGCCTTGACCCTGGGTGCTTGCCAGAGCCTGTTCCAGCCGAGCTACCTGAAGCCGCTGGACACCACCGCCGACGCCTCCGAGCAGATCAAACCCGGCTGCAGCAGTCCGGATTGCCCGCTGGTAAACATCGACACCGTGCACTTCCCGTCCGAGCCGCAGTTGGACCAGATCATCGAACAGCGCCTGCTGCAGATGGCCCGCACTTCACCTGGCCAGGCCATGCCCGCCACCCTGAACGCCTACCGCGACAAGTTCTTGCGTGAGTCCCCGGACCGCAACAGCATGTACTTGCAGGCCAAGGTACGTGAGCAGCATGACGGACTGGTGATCATCGAAGTGTCCAGCTACCTGGACACCGGCACCGCCCACGGCGAGCCGGGCCGCGGCTTCATCAACTATTCACGCCTGCTGCACAAAGAGCTGAGCCTGACCGACATGCTGTTGCCGGGCCAGGAAGATGCATTCTGGAAGACCGCGAAAGTCGCCCACAACAACTGGCTGATCAACTCGCAGATGGACCGTGACCCGGAGTTCGTGAAGAACTGGCCGTTCCAGAAAACCCCGAATGTGGCGCTGACCAGCAATGGCGTGGTGCTCAAGTACAACGTGACCACCATCGCGCCGTACGCATTGGGGCTGATCGAAATGACCATCCCCTATGCGCGCCTCACCGGCGTGATCAAGCCTGAGCTGGTGCCCGCACGCCACTGAAGGCCCGGCCCAGGATAAAGTGCAACAGCCCTGCCAGCACCAGCGCCGGCAGGGTCGCGCCGACATCCGGGTACAGATTCGCCAACAGGTGATAGGTGCTGATCCCTCCAAGCCACGCCAGCAGTGCCGGCCAGCGCAGGTTGGCGGCAACACCATGGCCACAACGGCGCAGGATGAAGTGATCCACCAGCACCACGCCGAACAGCGGCGCGAACACCGAGCCGATCAGCAGCAGGAAGTTCTGGTACTGCGCCAACGGTGCAAAGCAGGCGATCAGCGTGCAGATAACGCCAATGGCCAATGCCAGGTGCTCGACTTTCAAGCGCAACAGAATCCCGCTGGACACCGCCGCCGAGTGAATATCGGCGAACGCGTTTTCTGATTCATCCAACAGGATCAGCAGCAGCGGAATCCCCAGGCCGGCTCCGGCCAATGCCAGCAGCAACGCATTCACTTCACCGCTCGGCGCAAACGCCAGGGTGTAGGCCACGCCAAGGCTCATCAGCCAGAAGTTGCCGATGAAGAAACCCAGTGCCGTGCCGCCGAACACGTTTTTCGCGCGTTTGCCGAAACGTGAGTAGTCGGCAATCAGTGGCAGCCAGGACAGCGGCATGGCAATCGCGATATCGAAGCCAACGGCAAACGGCATCGAACCGTCACCAGCCTGGGCCCAGAGAGTGGCCAGGTCGGCCTTGGCAAACAGGTTCCAGGTCAGCCACAGGCAGGCGGCCAGCAGCAGCCAGATGCCCCACTTGCGCAGGATCTGCCGCACGAAGGTCAGCGGACCGCTGACGGCAAGCAAGGTCGCGAGGGCGCCGAATACCAGGGTCCAGAACAATGGGCTGGTCAGCAGGCTGCCTTCACTGAACGCGCGGGCGCCCAACAGGCTGGCGGCGTCGCGCATCACGATGATTTCGAATGAGCCCCAGCCGATCAGCTGCAGCAGGTTCAGCAGTGCCGGCAGGCTTGCACCCTTGGTGCCGAGGCTGAGTTTCAGGGCGGCCATGGATGACAGGCCGGTATCGCTGCCGATCACGCCGACGGCGGCCAGCAACAGCACGCCGACCAAAGTGCCGAGGAAAATTGCCAGTAAGGAACCGGAGAGGCCCAGGCCCGGCGCCAACAGTGCACCGGTTTGCAGGACCATCAGGCCGATGCCCAGGGAGAACCACAGGGAAAAGAGATCGCGGGCGCCGAAGACGCGTTTGTCCAAGGGGACTGCGATGTCTGGGGAATAGGTGCTGGGTTGAATGCTCAAGGGTGTTATCTCAAAGGGACACTATTATTTGAATCAGCAAAGTCCCCTGTGGCGAGGGAGCTTGCTCCCGCTGGGCGGCGAAGCCGCCCCAAAACCTGCAACCGATGAGTGTCAGTCAAGACACCGATCCAGATTCCGGGAGCGCTGCGCACTCCAGCGGGAGCAAGCTCCCTCGCCACAGGTTCTGATTCAGACCTTTTTGTACAGCTGGCTACCTTCCTGCTTGAACCGCTCCGCCTGCTCCGCCAGTCCCTTGGCCACGTCCACATCCACCGCTTCAATGCGCTGGTTGGCCGCGTACTCACGCACTTCCTGGGTGATCTTCATCGAGCAGAATTTCGGCCCGCACATCGAGCAGAAATGCGCGACCTTGGCCGAGTCCTTCGGCAAGGTTTCATCGTGGTAAGAACGCGCCGTGTCCGGGTCCAGGCCCAGGTTGAACTGGTCCTCCCAACGGAATTCAAAGCGCGCCTTGCTCAACGCGTTGTCACGAATCTGCGCCCCCGGATGCCCCTTGGCCAAGTCCGCCGCATGGGCCGCGATCTTGTAGGTGATGATCCCGGTCTTCACATCGTCCTTGTTCGGCAGGCCCAAATGCTCCTTCGGCGTGACGTAGCAGAGCATCGCGCAACCGAACCAGCCGATCATCGCCGCCCCGATGCCCGAGGTGATGTGGTCATAACCCGGGGCGATGTCGGTGGTCAGCGGACCGAGGGTGTAGAACGGCGCTTCGTCGCAGCACTCCAGCTGCTTGTCCATGTTCTCCTTGATCAACTGCATCGGCACGTGGCCCGGGCCTTCGATCATGGTTTGCACGTCGTGCTTCCAGGCAATCTTGGTCAACTCGCCGAGGGTTTCCAGCTCGCCGAATTGCGCGGCGTCGTTGGCGTCGGCAATCGAGCCCGGGCGCAGGCCGTCTCCCAGGGAAAAGCTGACGTCGTAGGCCTTCATGATTTCGCAGATTTCGTCGAAATGGGTGTAGGTGAAGTTCTCTTTGTGGTGCGCCAGGCACCACTTGGCCATGATCGAACCACCACGGGACACGATGCCGGTGACGCGCTTGGCGGTCAGCGGTACATAGCGCAGCAATACGCCGGCGTGGATGGTGAAGTAGTCGACGCCCTGCTCGGCCTGTTCGATCAGGGTGTCGCGGAACAGCTCCCAGGTCAGGTCTTCAGCGGCGCCGCCGACTTTTTCCAGGGCCTGGTAGATTGGCACGGTACCGATCGGCACCGGCGAGTTGCGGATGATCCACTCGCGGGTTTCATGGATGTGCTTGCCGGTGGACAGGTCCATCACCGTGTCCGACCCCCAGCGAATGCCCCACGTCAGTTTCGCCACTTCTTCTTCGATGGACGAACCCAGGGCGCTGTTGCCGATGTTGCCGTTGATCTTCACCAGGAAGTTACGGCCGATGATCATCGGTTCCAGTTCGGTGTGGTTGATGTTGGCCGGGATGATCGCGCGGCCACGGGCGATTTCTTCGCGGACAAATTCCGGGGTGATGATTTTCGGCACGCTGGCGCCGAAGCTGTGGCCGGCGTGTTGCTGGTCCAGCAGGCCGGCGGCGCGGGCCTCTTCCAGCTTCATGTTTTCGCGGATGGCGACGTATTCCATCTCGGCGGTGATGATGCCTTTGCGGGCGTAGTGCATCTGGGTGACGTTGGCCCCGGCCTTGGCACGGCGCGGGTTTTTCACGTGGGCAAAACGCAGCGCGGTCAGCTCGGCATCGCTCAGGCGCTGTTGGCCGAAGTGCGAGCTCAAGCCCGACAGGCGCTCAGTGTCGCCGCGGGATTCGATCCACGGCGAGCGCACATCGCCCAGGCCTTTGCGCACGTCGATGATCACGTTCGGGTCGGTGTAGGGGCCTGAGGTGTCGTAGACCACTACGGGCGCATTGATTTCGCCGCCGAAGTCGGTGGGGGTCACGTCGAGACTGACTTCACGCATCGGCACGCGGATATCCGGACGGGTGCCCTGAACGTAGATTTTTTGCGAGCGGGTAAACGGCTGCACGGAACCGGAGTCGACCTTGGCCGATTCACTCAAGTGCACGGTGTTTTTTGATTTTTGGCTTTTTAATTCGATGCTCATCACGGGCTCTCCAACTATCCAGGCGGTGGATTTTTGTCGGAGTGAACCTGTGACGGATGGACGCACTGTGACAGTGCTGTGCTTGGCGCACGGGCTGTTCGATTGTCGAACAACATCCCGGACGAAGCACAAGAGGACTCGCCGGGTGACGAGAAATCTTGTTCCCTACGCAGGCGCTAACCTGATCAGGTTCAACGGGATCCGGTATTTACCGATCTCAGCCTTCCAACAAGGCACCCCGACAAGAACGCGGCCAGTCTAGACCATGGAGCAGGCAAATTGCCAACGGCGGTGCATTCATCGTGATGAATGGCGTAATTACAGGATTGTTGTGCCGTGATAGCGCCACTACACTCGGTGACTGCCTGAGGTCTTGACGCCAGGAATGGGCCGCCTTAGCCTTGGGCTCCAAATTATCGCTGTAATATTTATTCTAGGGATCGCCTCATGCTGCGCAAACTTTCACTGGCTCTTGCCGTGTCTTGTGCGACCAACGGACTGGTCTGGGCAGCTGAAGCGCCCCTGACGACCAAAACCGACCTGGTCAGCGTCTACCAGGAAGCGGTGGACAACAACGCCGACCTGGCCGCCGCCCGCGCCCAATACGGCGCGCAGAAAGAAGTGGTGCCCCAGGCCCGCGCCGGGTTGCTGCCGAACCTGTCGGCCGGTGCCGACATCAACAATGTGCGCACCCAGCTGGACCAGCCCGCCGCCACGGTCAACCGCGACGCCCATTCCTGGCGCGCGACCTTGAGCCAGCCGCTGTTCCGCGCTGATCGCTGGTTCCAGCTGCAAGCCGCTGAAGCCGTCAACGAGCAGGCCGCGCTGCAACTCTCGGCCACCGAACAGAACCTGATCCTGCAAAGCGCCGAAAACTACTTCGCCGTGCTGCGGGCCCAGGACAACCTGGCGTCCACCAAGGCCGAAGAAGCCGCGTTCAAGCGCCAACTGGACCAGTCCAACGAACGCTTTGACGTCGGCCTGTCGGACAAGACCGACGTGCTGCAATCCCAGGCCAGCTACGACACCGCACGGGCCAATCGCATCCTGGCCCAGCGCCAGGTGGACGACGCCTTCGAAGCGCTGATCACCCTGACCAACCGCCAGTACAACTCGATCCAGGGCATCGTCCACACGCTGCCGGTGCTGCCACCGGCGCCGAACGACGCCAAGGCCTGGGTCGAAACCGCCGGCCGCCAGAACCTGAACCTGCTGGCCAGCAACTACGCGGTCACCGCCGCCGAAGAAACCCTCAAGCAACGCAAGGCCGGCCACGCGCCGACCCTGGATGCCGTGGCGCAATATGAAAAAGGTGACAACGACGCCTTGGGCTTCAGCAACCCGAGCGCCTTTGGCCAGCCTTATCACGGTGACGTGTCGCAACGCACCGTGGGCCTGCAGTTGAGGATCCCGCTGTACAGCGGCGGCCTGACCAGCTCGCAAGTGCGCGAATCCTATTCCCGCCTGGGGCAGACCGAGCAGCAGCGCGAAGGCCTGCGTCGCCAGGTGGTGGAAAACACCCGCAACCTGCACCGCGCGGTGAACACCGATGTGGAGCAGGTACAGGCGCGCCGCCAGTCGATCATCTCCAACCAGAGCGCGGTGGAAGCCACGGAAATCGGTTACCAGGTGGGCACGCGCAATATCGTCGATGTGCTGGACGCCCAGCGCCAGCTGTACACCTCGGTGCGCAACTACAACAACAGCCGCTACGACTACATCCTCGACAACCTGCGCTTGAAGCAGGCGGCGGGCACGTTGAACCCGGGGGACTTGCAGGATCTGGCGCGTTACCTGAAGGCCGACTACAACCCGGACAAGGACTTCCTGCCGCCGGACCTGGCCAAGGCCGCCGCGGCGCAGCTGAAGGCTAACCCGGGTTACTAAGACCGCCAGTTAACCCAATGTGGGAGCGGGCTTGCTCGCGAAAGCGGTGTATCAGTCGACTTATTCGCTGACTGACACTGCGCATTCGCGAGCAAACCCGCTCCCACATTTGATTTGTGTTGTTAGACGTTAAGCAGTCTGCCCAACCCGTCCAGCAAACGCTTCAACGCCCCCTGATTGGCGCGCATCACCGCCAGCCCCGCCTGCCCCATCTTCTGCGCATCCTGCGGCAGCTCGAACAAACGCTGCACCGCCACCGCCAAACCCTCGGCATCGTCCACTTCCTGCAACGCGCCGGCGTCGCGCATCATTGCGCTGATTTCCAGGAAGTTGAACACGTGGGGCCCGCAGATCACCGGCTTGGCCAAGGCCGCCGGCTCCAACGGGTTATGCCCGCCCGTGGCAACCAGGCTGCCGCCGACAAAAGCGCTGTCGGCCAGGGCATACAGAAACAGCAACTCGCCCATGGTGTCGCCCAGCAACACCGAGGTTTGCGCCGTCACCGCCTCGCCGCTGGAGCGACGCACCGTGGCGAAACCCTGCTGCTGGCACAGCTCGAACATCGGGTTGAAGCGCTCCTGATGGCGCGGCACCAGGATCAGCAACGCATTGGGATAACTGGCAAGCAACTGGCGATGGGCGGCGAGCACCACTTCGTCTTCGCCTTCGTGGGTGCTGGCGGCGATCCACACCGGGCGTTCACTGGCGTGCCACTGTTCACGCAACGCGGCGGCGCGCGCCAGCAGTTGCGGGTCGATGGTCAGGTCGAACTTGATCGAGCCGGTGACTTCGACAGTCTCGGGCCGTGCACCCAGGCTGCGAAAACGCTCGGCCTCGGTTTCGGTCTGGACCGCGAACAGGCTCATTTCCGCCAGCATCGGCGCGGTCAGCCTGGCGAAACGCCCGTAGCCCTTGGCCGAGCGAGCCGACAGCCGCGCGTTGGCCAATGCCACGGGAATCCCGCGTTTGGCGCACTGGTGAATATGGTTGGGCCACAGTTCGGTCTCCATGATCACCGCCAGTTTCGGCTGCACGCGATCGAGAAAACGCTTGGCCGCACAGGGCAAATCGTACGGCAGGTAGCAGTGCTGGATGCGCAGCTCGTTGGCGAACAACGCCTGGATGCGCTCGGAACCGGTAGGCGTCATGCAGGTGACGGTGATCGGCAGCTGTGGATAACGTTCCAGCAGCCCGCGAATCATCGGCGCAGCGGCGATGCTTTCGCCCACCGACACCGCATGCACCCAGATCCCGCCGGGTTGCATCACCGGCAAGCCCCAGGAGAAGCGTTCACCCACGCGCTTCGCGTAAGCAGGCGCTTTGCGGGCCCGCAGCCACAGACGTAAAGCTACCAACGGCAGCGCCAGGTAAAACAGACAGCTGTAGAGAGTTCTATTCATGGCGGCGGAGTTTATCGGCTTTTTCAGTCGATCGCCTGCAAGCACTCGGCAAAACGTTCGGCGAGGAAACGCGCGGCCGGGCCGAGGGGCTCGTCGCGGCGCCAGACCAGCTCCACCACCAGCGCCGGCGGGGTCCATTCGCTGTTCAGTTCGACCATCTGGTTCTGATAGGCCGGATACTGCACCACATGCCGCGGCAACCAGGCCCAACCCAGGCCGCGCGCCAGCCATTCGGCCAGCACGTAGAAACTGTCAGCCCGCCACACTTGCGGGCTGGCGGCCTCGCTGCCGGGATACACGCTGGTCTGGGTCGCCATCAGCAATTGGCGAAACTGCGCCAGGCGCTGGCAATCCACGAACTGTTCCTTGGCCATGGGATGCCCGATACCGCACACGGTCACCATCTCCACACTGCCCAGCACGCGGCGCTCCAACGCTTCGGGAATCTGATCGTGATAGAACAGCAGGCCCAGATCCGCCTTGCGCTCCACCAGCTTGCGCGCGACATCGCCTTGGGCGGCGCTGGACAACTGCACTTCCAGGCTGGGAAATTTTCCCGCCAGCGCTTCGAGGCTATCGAGCACCGGCTGATAGAGCATGGCTTCATCCTGGGCCAGGCGCAGGCGCGCCTCTTCACCGCGCATCAATGACAAGGCACGGCCATTCAGGCGCTCGCACTGGCGCAAGACTTCCCGCGCCTCCTCGAGCAGTGCCGTGCCCGCCTCGGTCAAACGGGGCTGGCGGCCGCTGCTGCGGTCAAACAGGGATACGCCCAGGTCCGCCTCCAACAGGGCAATCCCATTGCTGACTGCCGATTGTGCCCGACGCTGGTCCCGCGCCACCGCCGAAAATGAACGCTGCTCGGCGACGCTGACAAACAGGCGCATTTGCTCAAGACTCCACTGCACGCTCATGGCTCAACCCATCTTCAATTCGGATAGGTAATGACTTTACCGCATCTGACAAGTCTCTAAAATGCCAACCTTATCAAGCGACCCTGTACCGAGGATTTACCCCATGAACGCCGCCTACTATTACCTGGCCATTGCCATCTGCTCGGAAGTGATCGCCACCGTTTCCATGAAAGCGATCAAGGGTTTCAGCACGCCAATCCCGTTGTTGCTGGTGATCGTCGGCTACGGCGTGGCCTTCTGGATGCTCACGCTGGTGGTGCGCACCGTGCCGGTGGGTGTCGCGTATGCAGTGTGGGCCGGGATGGGCATCGTGATGGTCAGCATCGCCGCGCTGTTTATCTACGGGCAGAAACTGGATATCCCGGCGATGCTGGGCATGGGCCTGATTGTGCTGGGCGTGGTGGTGATTCAGTTGTTCTCGAAAACGGCCGGGCACTGAGCGTTCACGTGAGATTCAATTGAGGCTGAAACTCGCAGCCTCGCTCCACTCGACAGCTCCCGCGGTGCGTCTGTCATCCGGGAGCGTTGGGGCGAAGATTCACTTCATGAGCCTGTATACTGCGCAGCCTGTCTTGAACACTGAGGTCGCTGCATGCCATCCGTTATTTCCACCGACGTTCTGATTGTCGGCGCCGGGGTTGCCGGCCTCTGGCTCAATGCGCGCCTGCGCCGCCAGGGCTTTTCCACGGTATTGGTGGAAAGCGCCACCCTCGGTGGCGGGCAAAGCGTGAAGTCCCAGGGGATCATCCACGGCGGCGCCAAATACGCACTGCACGGCGCCCTGACCGGTGCCTCCGAAGCCATCGCTGACATGCCCCGCCGCTGGCGCGAAGCCCTGGCGGGCAACGGTGAACTGGATCTCTCCAGTGTGCGCCTGCTGTCCGAAGCCCACTATTTGTGGTCGCCGGGCACCATCGCCGGCAACCTCACCAGTTTCTTCGCGAGCAAGGCCGTGCGTGGCCGCGTGGATCAAGTGAAGGGCGATGACCTGCCACCGGCCCTGCAAGATCGCCGCTTCAAGGGCAAGGTCTATCGCCTGGCCGAACTGGTGATCGACGTCCCAAGCCTTATCGAACGCCTGGCGCAACTGGCCGGTGACGGCTTGCTCGCGGGCAAACAGATCGAACCCTTGCTGGAAGAAGGCACACTGGTCGGCCTGAAGGTCGATGGCCGTGAGATCCGCGCCCAGCGTATCGTCATCAGCGCCGGCGGCGGCACCGCTGACCTGCTCGGCGCCCTGGGCCTGAGCCAGCCCGCCATGCAACGCCGACCGCTGCACATGATCATCGCCAAGGGCCCCGGCCTGAAGCCGCTGTACGCCCACTGCCTGGGGGGCGGCACCAAGCCGCGCATCACCGTGACCACGCATCCCGCCGCCGACGGCAATTGGGTGTGGTACCTGGGCGGCGATATCGCCGAAGCCGAAGGTGTGGCCCGTACCCCGGAGCAACAGATCGCCACCGCCCAAAAAGAGCTGGGGCAGTTGCTGCCCTGGATCGACATGAGCCAGACCCAATGGGCCACCTTGCGCGTCGACCGCGCCGAACCATTGCAGTCAGGCCTGACCCGCCCGGACAACGCGTTCCTCTCCGAACAGGATCGCCTGTTGGTGGGCTGGCCGACCAAGCTGGCATTGGCACCGGATTTCGCCGATCGAGTGATCAACGCACTGGAACGTGACGGCATCAAGCCCGGAACTACCGAAAAACTGCCCGAGCTGCCGAAACCCGCCATCGCCCAACCTGCCTGGGAGCAACTGCTGCCATGACCCTGCCGACTCTGCACGACCTCCACCGCCCACTGGGCAGCACCGGCCTGCTGGTCTCGCCGCTGGGCCTGGGCACCGTCAAGCTGGGCCGCGACCAAGGGGTGAAATACCCCAGTGGCTTCCAGATTCCCGATGACGATGCGGCGCGGATGCTGTTACGCCAGGCCCGGCAATTGGGCATCAACCTGATCGACACTGCGCCCGCCTATGGCCGCAGCGAAGAACGCCTGGGCCCGCTGTTGCGCGGCCAGCGCCAGGAATGGGTAATTGTCAGCAAGGTGGGCGAAGAATTTGCCGAAGGCGTATCCCATCACGACTTCAGCGCAGCCCACACCCGGCTTTCGGTGGAGCGCAGCCTGAAACGACTGGAAACGGATTTTATCGACCTGGTGCTGGTGCACTCCGACGGCAACGACCTGCATATCCTCAATGATTGCGAGGTTTACCAGACCTTGGAAGACCTCAAGCGCGAGGGCAAGATCCGTGGTTTCGGCTTCTCCGGCAAAACCGTCGAGGGCGGTGTAAAGGCTCTGGAACAAGGTGATTGCGCCATGGTCACCTACAATTTGAACGAACAGGCCGAGAAAGCCGTCATTGATTATGCCGCCGCACACGGCAAGGGCATCCTGGTGAAAAAGGCACTAGCCAGTGGCCATGTCTGCCTGGAATCCGGAGTGGATCCAATTCACGCCAGTTTCATGCTGTTGTTTGCGCAAACTGGCGTTGCCAGTGCTATTGTCGGGACCATTAATCCGCTGCACCTCGCCCACAACGTGGCGACCGCTGCCAAGGTCATTCGCCAACTCTGATGCCGCCGACGCGGCCGACCCCGACGCAAGAAGGAGCCGACATGCCGCGAACGCTCATAAGAAAGAACCCCAGCAACTTCAAGACACTGCCGCTGCATGTCGAAGCAACCCCCGAAGGCTTGAGCTACCAGAGCGTCGGCATGCCGCTCAACTTCGCCCAGACCCTGCAACGGCGCAAGCCGGTGGAGGTGAAAGACACCGAGCGTTTCGTGCTGGAGCTGGCCAACCTTGGGGTCTCGGTGCGCCTGACGCTGCACTGGCAGAACCGCGATTACTGGGTGCTGGTGCGCCAGCGCCGACAAGACCGTGGCGACGTCGTGCTCAAGCTGATCTCCGGCTATGTGCCGGCCCACGAACTGAACCTGCCACTGCACACCGCCATCCAGGAAATCGCCGAGGAATGCCTGCTGGAAACCCCGGAAGGCTGGCTGGGCGGTCGTTTCAATGACACCTGGCTGCCGGCGCCCTACTCGTCGGCCCTGCACTACCGCGAAGCGTTGCCGTTCCGTCTCTCACCGCTGTCCGGGGCCGCGCGCCCGGTGCGCTGCGCCACCATGCAATTGATTGAACGGCCACGCGCCTACGTGCACCTGCCCACGGCTTCGCTGCAGTTGATTTATGACTTGCGCCTGGAAGTGCCCAAGGAGGCGAAGTCCCTGAGCCTGTTTCATGTGGACGAGCGCCTGGAGGGCGACCAATTGGTGGCCCGCCTGGACCGCCAGCGCCCGGACCTGTACCTGATGCCGCTGAAGGACGGGCAGCCGTGTGCGGAGCTGTATACCTTGAAGAAGGATCAGCTGTATCCGGCGAGTACGCGAGGGTTGTATCTGGCTGAAAGCTTTGCCCAGCAGGAAGGTTGGATCGTGCGGGATGAGCGGATCCGCTGGAAGGACTGGCTGCGCCAGCAAGGGCTGAGTGCACCGGAGAAAGAATCGAAATTGAAGCGCTTGACGGGTAAGGCGCGGCAGATCTTGCGCAAGATCGTGCCGAAGAAAAAAGCCAACCGGTAACCGGACGTCAGGTCGCGGCAGTCAAATGTGGGAGCGGGCTTGCTCGCGAAGGCGGTGTATCAGTCACTGCATCTGCCAGCTGACCCACCGCTTTCGCGAGCAAGCCCGCTCCCACACGAACCCGCTCCCACCATCAGTTATTGCGGATCTTCTCGACAATCGCCGTGGTCGAGCTGTTTTCCACCAGCCCCAGCACTTTGACCTTGCCACCGTAGGCACTGACGATATCGGCACCCACCACCTGGTCGACGGAATAATCACCGCCCTTGACCAGCACGTCCGGCTTGACCTGGGCCAGCAGGTTTTCCGGGGTCGCCTCGGCAAAGCTGATCACCCAGTCCACCGCACCCAAACCTGCCAGCACCGCCATGCGACGGTCGACACTGTTGATCGGCCGGCCTGGCCCCTTGAGGCGGCTGACCGACGCATCATCGTTGACTGCCACGATCAAGCGATCGCCCTGGGCCCGCGCCTGCTCCAGGTAGGTCACGTGACCGGCGTGGAGGATGTCGAAGCAACCGTTGGTGAAGACAATGCTCTCGTTATGGGCACGGGCATCGTCAATCGCCAGCAACAGTTGCTCAAGGCTCAACACGCCGCGCTCCGAGCCTTCGGATCGCTGGATGGCGCGGCGCAGCTCAGGTGCACTGATGGCCGCCGTACCGAGCTTGCCGACCACGATACCTGCTGCCAGGTTGGCCAGGGCCACCGCATGGGGAAGTTCCTCGCCCGCCGCAATTGCCGCAGCCAGGGTGGAAATCACGGTGTCACCGGCACCGGTCACGTCGAACACTTCACGGGCCCGCGCCGGCAGGTGCATGGCCGGGTGATCAGGACGCAGCAAGGTCATGCCGTGTTCGCCACGGGTCACCAGCAAGGCACCCAGGTCGAGGTCGGCCATGAGTTGGGCGCCCTTGGTCACCAGCTCGTGCTCATCGACACAACCGCCGACGATGGTTTCAAATTCGCTGAGGTTCGGCGTGATCAAGCTGGCGCCCCGATAAATCGAGAAGTCCTTGCCCTTGGGATCTGCCAGCACCGGAATGCCCCGGGCCTTGGCGGCCTGGATCAGTACCTGATGGTTTTTCAAGGCGCCTTTCCCGTAGTCGGACAGCACCAGCACCTTGATGCCTTCGAGCATCTCGTCGACCTGGGCGCTGAGCACCAGGGCGTCGGTGGCGAAGGGTTCTTCAAAATCGATACGCAGCAATTGCTGGTGCCGACTCATGACCCGCAGCTTGACGATGGTCGGCTGGTGGGGAATGCGCTGGAACAGCGCACGCACACCCGCACCCTTCAGGCTGTTGGCCAGGCTGTCGGCAGCCTCGTCGTCGCCGGTCACACCCACGAGGGATGCCGGGGCGCCGAGGGCGGCAATATTGAGGGCAACGTTGGCAGCGCCACCTGGACGGTCTTCGATTTGCTCGACCTTGACTACCGGTACCGGTGCCTCAGGGGAAATCCGTGAGGTACCGCCATGCCAGTAACGGTCGAGCATGACATCGCCGACCACCAAGACAGGGGCTTGATCGAATCGCGGCATGGACAACTTCATGGAGCAACCCACATACAAAATGAACAGGGGCGCGATATTACCACAGGGTTGTCAAAGGCTTGTGCAATGTAGGAGCCGGCTTGCCGGCGATGCGGCCACCGCGGTTTTTCAGTGCAACCGCGGTGGCCATCGCCGACAAGCCGGCTCCTGCAGATCAGGTGATGTCGGCCGGGATCGGCGCGTCCAGGCCCATGGCATGCAGTCGGGCGTAGTAACCGTTTTGCGCCAGCAATTCGCCGTGGGTACCGCGCTCGACTATCCGGCCATCGTCCATCACCAGGATCAGGTCGGCTTTCTCGATGGTCGACAGGCGGTGAGCGATCACCAGGGTCGTGCGGCCTTGCATGACCTTGTCCAGGGCGGCCTGGATATGGCGCTCCGATTCGGTGTCCAGCGCCGAGGTGGCCTCGTCGAGGATCAGCAATGGCGCGTTCTTGAGCAAGGCCCGGGCGATTGCCAGGCGCTGGCGCTGGCCGCCGGACAGCAGCACGCCGTTTTCGCCGACCTGGGTGTCGAAGCCCTTGGGCAACTGGTCGATGAAGTCCTTGGCATAGGCATCGGCCGCTGCCGCCTCGACATCGGCCCGCGGTGCGCCGGCCAGGTCACCGTAGGCGATGTTGTTGGTCACCGTGTCGCTGAACAGGGTCACGTGCTGGGTCACCTGGGCGATGTGCCGACGCAGGTTGAGCAGGCGATAGTCTTCGATTTCCACGCCGTCGAGCAGGATCTCACCGCTCTCATGGTGGTAGAAGCGCGGGATCAGGCTGGCCAGTGTCGACTTGCCGCTACCCGAACGCCCCACCAGGGCAACCATCTGCCCGGGCTCTGCGGTAAAAGTGATGTCCTTGAGCACATGACGCTCGGTGCCCGGGTAGGTGAAGTTCAGGTTGCGCACTTCCAGGCGGCCGCTGACCTTGTCGCGCTCGATGGTGCCGCGATCGATTTCCACGTCTTCGTCCAACTGCTCGAAAATACTTTCGGCACCGGCCACGCCTTTCTGGATGGTCGAGCTGACTTCGGACAGCTGGCGGATTGGCTTGGGCAACAGGCCGGCCAACGTGATGTAGGCGACCATGTCACCCGCCGACGCATCACCGCGAAGGTACAGGACCAGGAACATCAACACTGCCATGGCGCTGTAGATCACCAGTTGCAGCGCCGGCGTATAGATCGCGCCGGTGCGGGTCATGCGCAGTTGCTTGTTGGTGTTGCTCAGGCTCGCCTTGAGGAAGCGCTTCTGCTCATACACCTCACCGCCGAAGCTGCGCACCACGCGGTAGCCCTGGATGGTTTCCGAGGCAACGTGGGTGACGTCCCCCATCGCAACCTGGATCTTCTTGCTCTGCTTGCGGAATTTCTTGCTTGCGGTGCTGACCATCACGGCAATCAACGGCAGGATGGCGATCATCACCAGGGTCAGCCGCCAGTTCATGAACAGCAGCGAGGCGAACAGGAAGATCACCGTCATGCCTTCGCGAATCACCACCTTGATGGCATCGGTCGCAGCACCGGTGACCATGGTCACGTTGAAGGTGATGCGGGAGATCAGGTGCCCGGAGTTGTGATTGTCGAAATAGCGGTTCGGCAGGGTCAGCAGGTTGTTGAACAACTGCACCCGCAGGTCGTGGACCAGGCCCAGGGAAACCTTGGCCAGCAGGTAGTTGCCCAGGAACGAACCGAGGCCCTGCCACGCGGCGATCAGGATGATCAGCAACGGCACGGCCTGCAGCAGTTGCAGGTCACGCAGGAAAGGCACCGTGGGGAACAACACCGCTTCAGGGTTGGACAGGCCATCGACAAAGTACTTGAGGATGTAGCCCAGCATCGGCTGGGTCGAAGCGAAAATCAGAAAGCCGACGATACTCAACGCGAACAAGCCGGCATAGGGCTTAACGTAGCTGAGCAGGCGGAAGTATATTTTCAAGCTCGAAGGGCTTGCGCTCGGACTGGAGTCGGTCATATCACGCGGCGGTTTTGAAAAAGGAGGCTGACTTTAGCACAGCTTCTCTGTTGTACTTGCACGCGGCACAACCGCAGCCCCGTTGGATCCAACGGACGACATTATATAGCCACTACTTTAGTATGGTCGGCTTTCTTTATTCTGGAACGGCTTTTCTGTATGCACTCCAAGCGCCTTACCTATGGCTCAAATCGCGTTTTCGACTTCCTCTGTTTGTGGATTCTGCCCATCGGCTTGTTGTTGCTCCTGAGTTCGCTGTTCTTCGTCACCAATCGAAACGTGCTGCACAGGTTCTACTACCTGCTGTTCGCAGCGCCGACACTGTTGCTGCTGTGCCTGCGCCCGACGGAATTCAAGCAGGTATTGCGCGAGCCGCTGGCGATTGCCTTCCTGGTTTTCTCGGGCTGGGCGCTCACCAGCCTGCTCTGGAGCCCTGAGGCCACGACAGACTCCGACCTGTTCAAGCGGCCACCGAATACCTTCACGTTGTTTGTCGGCTTAGGACTGTTGCTGCATTACCGCAGCGAACTGTTCAAGCCGATCTTCTTCTGTGCCGCGCTGATTGCGCTGATATCGAGCGCCTGCAGCCTGGTGGCTTTTGCTCCCCACCTCTCGGATGGCTCGCGAATGATCGGCGGGCGTGGCGCTCTTGATAATCCGCTGTTGAGCTCTCACGTATTCGGTTTCTTCTGCATTTACTGGCTGTACGTATGCATGACCACCAAGCGTGCGCACGTACTCTGGTTCAGCGTTCCGGCACTGGCAATCATGGGCGCTGCAGTGATGGCCACCGGCTCGAGAACGCCGCTGGTTGCCCTGCTCCTTGCCGTGCTCTGGCTAAGTTTCATCACTCGCAATCGGCGCTCGGCCCTGCTGATCGCCTGTATGGCGCTGGGGGCCGCGGCGCTGCTGCTGCTCTATCCCGAACTGATCACCAATCGTGGCAGCTCGTCCCGCTTCGAACTCTGGAGCATGTCGCTTGAGCGTATTGCCGAACACCCCTGGATCGGCCACAGCTACGACTCAGAGTTGTACCTGACACTCGCCGACGGCAATCAACTGCGCGAACCCCACAGCTTTGCCCTCGGCGTGCTCTATTACGTCGGCATCATCGGCTTCATCCCGTGGATATTCATGCTCGGCTGGGGCCTGTACAAAAGCCTCAAGGAACGTGCGCAGCCATTGTTCATCCTGGCCTCCTCCCTGCTGGCCTATGGCATCGGTGCCGGCCTGACCGAAGGCGGCGGCATTCTCTCGCGACCAAAAGAGCACTGGTTCCTGCTGTGGATCCCGCTGGCACTGATCGCCGGCCTGAGCATCGCCCAGCGTCGCCGCAGCCTGCTGCGCATGCCGGTTCAACGCCTGAAATCGCAAGACTTCGAACAGCTGTGCGCCAACGCCCACGTGATCGAAGCCGATGGCCTGGGGCCCAAGGTCCTGCGCCTGGAGGATGGCAGCTTCCTCAAGCTGTTCCGTCCTCGTCGCTGGTACACCTCAGGCAGCTTCAATCCCTATTCAGAGCGCTTTGCCAGCAACAGCGAGCAACTGCGTGCATTGGGGATTCCATCACCGGTCATCCTCAATCTCTATCAGTTAAAGGATGCGAGCAGCGCCGTACGTTATCAGCCGCTGCCCGGCCTGACCCTGCGCCAGGCCCTGCAAAGCCTGGACAGCAGCCTGCGGGAATCGCTGATCGAACGTTTCGGCCGGTTCATGGCCCAGCTCCACGAGCGCGGCGTGTACTTCCGCTCCCTGCACCTGGGCAACGTACTTTTGATGGATGATGGCGAGTTCGGCCTGATTGACGTGGCAGACATGCGCATCTACCCATCGCCGCTGCGTAACGCCCTGCGCCAGCGCAACCTGCGGCACATGCAGCGTTATCCCCAGGACCGCAACTGGTTGTTCGAAACCCACTTTGAACAACTCGCCGCTGGCTACGCTTCGGCAGCATCGCCAAGCGCCACGGCGAAGATCCGTGACCAGGTGTCCAGGCTCAATCGTCCGGTTGCGCAGGTAGCGAACCCGGCCAAGTGATGGTTTGAAGCGCCGGGGTTGCAGGCCCCGGGCCATTGCGGTGAACGCAATGGCCCGGCCGAAGCCCTATGAGCTGCGCTGCGGCGCCAGGTACAGCCGCACCAACCCACGCAAGGTCTTGCGACCCCAGAACTTCAACGGAATCTGCTTGAGGATCTCCCGCGCCAGTGGGCGGTCACGGTCGGCGGTCTTGAGGAACATCGAGTTCAGGAAGTTGTAGCGAACCTGATCGTAGGCTGGATGATCGCTGAACAACCCGTAGGTCTTGAGGATGTTCTGGATCATGTAGCGGTGATTCTTGTAGGTGTTGGTCGCGTGCTGGCGATAGCGCGCCATCACCACGTTCAACACGTCGATGGTGTACCCGGCGTGGGTGATCTTCAATTCGATCAGCAAGTCTTCCAGCGGAATCAGCGGATCGAACCCTCCGACCTCTTCCAGCGCCTGCCGACGGATCATCAGCGTCGGTGCCGGCGGAAAGGGCTTGCGATCGAGGAACAGGTCATCGAAATCCAGGCTGCGAAACGGCAAGTCGCGGCGCTGCTTCTTCTCCGGGTATGGCTTGCCGTCCCCATCAATCAACTCGATATTGCCGGCGCAAATGCCCACCTTCGGCTTGCCTTCCATGTAGGCAACCTGGGTGGCGATGCGCTCGGGCAGCATGATGTCATCGGAGCCGAATGGCGCGATCAGGCTGCCTTTGGCGCGAGCGATGGCACCGTTCAGGGTATTGGTCAGGCCCTGGTTCTGCTGCACCTGGAAATCAAACCCGTGTTCGGCCTGCAAGCGCTGGATGCGCTCCACGCTGTCATCCCTGGAGCCATCGTCTACCACCAGCAACTCGATGTTGGGGTAGGTCTGGCCGAGCACACTGAGAATGCTCTGCTCGATGTACGGCCCGTGGTTGTAGGAGGCGATGATCACAGTGACCAGGGGTTGCTGCAGACTCATGCTTTACCTACTTCACGCAGACCGGTTTCGATCAGGTTCAAATACTTGTGCCGGAACTCGTCCAGGGTGTGGTTTTCTTCCAGGTAGCGGAACACTTGCTCACCCTTGGCACGCAGCTCTTCGTCGCTCAGCGCCAGGTAAGTGTCCAGTGCTGCCGCCAACTGCTCGACATTGCCCGGATCATGGGAGAGGCCGCCGGCACCTTGCACCAACGGCAGCATCGCCGGGCCATTGGAGGCGATGACCGGCAGATGGCCGCTCATGCCTTCCAGCAGCGCCAGGCCCAGGCCTTCGAACAACGACGGCATGGTCCAGATGTCGAAACCGCGCACATACTTCATGCCATCTTCGCGAAAGCCCAGCAGGTGCGCACGGCCGGTCAGGCCCAGGCGCTCGATATCGGCGCGCAGGTCAGCTTCGGCGCGGCCGGAGCCGATGATCCCCACCTGGGCCTCAGGGTATTTGTCCTTGAGGGTGGCGAACGCTTGCAACAAATGGGTGTGGCCCTTGATCGGCACCAGGCGGCCCAGGGCGCCAATCATCCGTGCATCCAGCGGCAGGCCCAGGGCCTCGCGCGCTTCATCCCGTGGCAACTGCAAGGCTTCGGCCTGGGGGATGTCGATGGCATTGGTGACAAAGGTGGTGTTTTCGCGGGTGAACCCGCAGTTGAGGTCCACCAGGTAATCCCTGACCGCTGCCGACACCCCGACGAATCGCCACGCCGGGCTGACCCACTTCTGCGTCTGGCGCCGGCGGTAGCCCCGGGCGTACTCGCCAAAACCGTGGGAAATGCCGATGCACAGGGGGATCTTCAACCAGCGGTTGAGCGACAGCATCATGTTCACCGACTTGAAGCGGTTACAGATGACCACGTCGAATTTCTGCTCGCGGCAATATTTGTAGATCTGCCACATCGCGCCGAAACGAATGCCCTTGAGGGACTTTTCCGGCAACTCGAAATAATGGGAGTGCTCAGCCACGCTCAGGGGCTGGCCGGGCAGCGGGCGGCCGCTGAGGAACCCGGATGTGACCTCGAAACGTTCAGCCGGCAAGGCCTTGACGATCTGCTCGCCGAGGTCGGCGAAGTCGTGGGTCTTGACGTTGTAGTCCGGCTGTAACTGCAAAACCTTGAAACGAGGTTTCATAACTCTCCATGCTGCAATCTGGCTGCGGGCGCGCAGCCCGGCGAAAAGGGGCGGCAGGCGCTGCAAGCCTGCCTTCAATAAGGTCTCAATCCTGCTTCAACACCCAGAGCAACTCATGACGGCGCACCGCCTTGCGGAAGAACTCATTCTCTCCGTAAGGCGATGGACTACGGCCCGCCAATAATTGCTGCAACCACCTGCGCACGCGGCGCTTGAACGGCGCCCGCGGCTGCAAGTCGTGCATCATGCCCAGGGCCATGGCCTTGTCCTGCTGCTGGCTGAGCGTCAGCGGCAAACTGCAAGGCACCAGTTCACGAGAGGCATCAAAACGCGGCGGCAAGGCCACGCCAGCGCCCGAATCACCCATGGGCCAACGATCGTTATCATGCAGGTGGTTGGCGTAGCCGAGCAACGTGCCCGGTTGCCACTCCAGGCCTTGCAAGGCTTCGAGAATCGCGGCGTGGGCGCAGATGTGATCCGGGTGCGGATCCAGCAACGGCGTCGGCAACACGATCACCTGCGGGCGCGCCTTGAGCAGCAATGCCCGCAGGTCGGCAATCAGGTTATTCCAGGTCGGGGCGCCGTCCACATCCCCGGGCAAGGCCAGGGCATTGAACTGGCGAAACAGCCGCGTATCGTCCAACTGGGCTTCCCGGGAAGCCTGGGGCTGATCCGGTGCGGCCTGCATCGCTGCAAGCTGCATGCAGAAGTACCCCAACTGCACGCACTGCGCTTCGGGAACGCCCGCCCAACGCGGCACGGTGACGCTGTCCCAGGCACGCAGGCGGCCTTTGAGTCGTGCGGCATCGGCCTTGGGCATGCCCATCTGCTGATAGTGATCGGCTTCGATTTCGCCCGCCGTCAGGGTGACGATCCAGCTCTCGTCGGCTTGGCTGTACAGGCTGAAAGCGGCCAATTCGGCATCGTCGGCATGGGGCGCGATGACCATCACCCGTTGGCGACGGTAGTCCGGCTGGCGGAACAACCAGAGCTTCGGCTGCCCCTTGATCCGGCAGAAGCGCCCGCGCAAGCGCAGCTTACCGCCGGCGAGTGCTTCGCCCATGCCCGTCAGGTTGAGGTAACGCCGGCCTGAAAGACCACGCTCGAAGACTTGCCGGTCGGGTGCATCCAGGCCCGACACGTCCACCGCTGGATCGAGAAAACGCCCGAGCCAAGAGCTTTTGAGTTCAATCCCGACGATCAGGGTTTCATCGCCCACCAGAGGCGTGTCCAACAGCAGGCGCCCGGCTTCAAGACGCAGGCCCGCGCACTCGCTCCCCTCAGGAAACGCGTACTCATAATCGTCTTTCGGCGAGTAGAACAGATGATCGGCAAACCAGGCCTCATGTGCGGCCCACAGCACCACGGCCAGCACCAGTGGCAACCACCAGGCCACCAGCACACCGACAGCCACCAATAGCAACAGGCCCACCAACAGCGCAATACGCTTGTTGCGCCGGTGCTGCTTGAGCAATTGCTGTTTGCGACTCATACGCTGAACACCGGCACCGGGTTGCACCAGCGCTCCTTGTATTCACGGTCGGAACGCCCGAAGGAGAAACGCAGCGGCTTGTCGCTCGCCCGCGCTTGCTCCCAGGCACTTTGGGTATTGAGGAAACTCAGCACGCTGCCGGGGCTGAACGCATTGGTTTCAGGGTCGACACCGCCGTTGACGTATTCGGCGCTGACCCACTGCGGCGCCTGCACCTGATACACCAGTTGCACGGCAATCGCAGCGTCATTGAGAAACAGCACCGAGCCGAACAGGAATTCCTTGAGCAACTCCAGCACCTCGGCCAAGCGCTCGGCACCCGCCGCCGGGAAACCCCAGCGCCGCTGGAACAGGTCGCAGTAAATCGCCGCCAGTTCGCGGCTGGAAAACTCGCCGACCGCCCTTACCACGCCGCCCGCCTCTTCCAGCAAACGCAGTTCGCGGCGCTGGTTGTAGCGAAACTTCTTCGACAGCTCTTCCGGTGTGCGCGCCATGGCCAACTGCTCGGCCTGGGGCCTGAGGGTGCTCACGCGCCCTTCATTCAATGCAGAGAGATAACGCGCGCGATGGCGCAACGGCACCTGCGCATCGGCGGCAATCGGCAGGATGATCTCGGCGTTACCCAGATCAAACAGGCCTTTTTTGCCTTTGCGCTTGAGCACGTCCTTGGACAGGGCCAGGTCGCGCCCCCAGGTAGCAATTGCGCCCTTCAGCTCACCGTCCTGCTCCCAGCCCAGGTAGCGCACCGGAATCTGCGCCAGGTGCGCCAGCCGCTCGACGATCTGCGGATGAGTCGCCACGCTGCCGCCAAAACGCTGCCAGGCCTGGGCGTAAACCTCGGCCTCGACAGGCGTCCAGCCACGTTCACGCCAGCCCTGGAAGCGGTTCAGCATTTAGACCACGGCGTCATAAGGGTCCACGCCGTCCTTGACCACGAGGATGTCTTCCATGATCAGGTACTGCAGGTCGGAACCGAAGAACATGTTCAGCGCGTCGGTCGGCGAGCAGATCATCGCTTCGCCACGACGGTTGAGCGAGGTGTTCAGCGACACACCATTGCCGGTCAGTACTTCCAGTTCTTTCATCATGTCGTAGTAGCGCGGGTTGTATTCGCGCTTGAGCACCTGGGCACGGGAGGTACCATCTTCATGGACCACTTCCGGCACGCGGGTTTTCCACTCTTCCGACACTTCAAAAGTGAAGGTCATGAACGGCGCCGGGTGATCGACCTTGATCATCTGTGGCGCAACGGTGTCGAGCATCGACGGGCAGAAAGGCCTCCAGCGCTCGCGGAACTTGATCTGGTGGTTGATCCGGTCAGCCACGCCGGTGGCGCTTGGGCAACCGATGATCGAACGACCGCCCAGGGCACGCGGGCCAAACTCCATGCGGCCCTGGAACCAGGCCACCGGGTTGCCGTCGACCATGATCCTGGCGATGCGCTTGGGCATGTTTTCAATCTTGCGCCAGACCGGCTTGCTCTCGTGCTTGGCGCACGCCGCGATCACGTCTTCGTTGCTGTAGGACGGGCCGAGATAGACGTGTTCCATCTTCTCAACCGGTACGCCACGGGCGTGAGACACGTAGGCGGCTGCACCCACCGCAGTACCGGCATCGCCGGACGCCGGCTGCACGAACAGCTCCTTGACGTCGTCGCGGGCAATGATCTTCTGGTTCAGCTTGACGTTCAGCGCACAGCCGCCGGCAAACGCCAGCTTGCCGGTGTCTTTGAGGATGTCGCCCAGGTAATGGTCGATCATCTGCAACGCCAGCTTCTCGAACAGCGCCTGCATGCTGGCCGCGTAGTGGATGTACGGCTCGTCGGCGATATCGCCTTCGCGCTTCGGACCCAGCCACTCGATCAGTTTTGGCGAGAAGTAGAAACCCTTGCCCTTCTCTTTGTAGCGGCGCAGGCCGATGACGTTGGCGTAGTCGGTGTTGATCACCAGCTCGCCGTTTTCAAAGGAGGCCAGGCGCGAGAAATCGTACTTGCTGGCATCGCCATACGGCGCCATGCCCATGACCTTGAACTCACCGTCGAGCATCTCGAAACCGAGGAACTCGGTGATCGCGCCATACAGGCCGCCGAGGGAGTCCGGATCGTAGAATTCCTTGATCTTGTGGATCTTGCCGTTTTCGCCGTAGCCGAAGAAGGTGGTGGCGTACTCGCCCTTGCCGTCGATCCCGAGGATCGCGGTCTTCTCCTGGAAGCCCGAGCAGTGGTAGGCACTGGACGCGTGAGCCAGATGGTGTTCAACCGGTTCGATCTTGATTTTCTTCGGATCGAAGCCCAGTTGCTCCAGGCACCAGACGATCTTGTTGCGATAGCGCTTGTAGCGACGGTTGCCCATCAGGATCGCGTCGAGGGCGCGGTCCGGGGCGTACCAGTAACGCTTGGCATAGTGCCAGCGGGCCTCGCCGAACAGGCTGATGGGGGCGAACGGAATCGCCACCACATCAACGTCGGAAGGCTTGATACCGGCTTGTTCCAGGCAGAACTTCGCCGACTCGTAGGGCATGCGGTTCTTTGCATGTTTGTCGCGCACGAAGCGCTCTTCTTCGGCGGCAGCGATCAGCTTGCCGTCGATGTACAAGGCTGCGGAAGGATCATGGCTAAGGGCGCCGGACAGGCCAAGAATCGTCAATGCCACAGGGGTCTAGCCTCTTTTAGTCTGCATGCAGGCGCGTCACGCCTGAAAAAAGTGTGCTCCCCGCCTGGGCGAGAAACAGCTAAAGGGCGGGATTATAGCGTAAACACGGCGCGGGATGATCTAGGGATTGTGGCGACCGGTTGTCACTGCAGGCCTAGCGGAAAATCTCGATGCTGCCGTCCCTGTTCTGGCGGTAGACCGTGTAGGGCAGCACAAGGGTGTCGAGCAAGCCGGAGGCCACGAGCTCGGCGGCGAAGATCGGCAGGGAGCCGGAGGCATCGCGCGTGTGCTCTTTGGTGGTGTCGGGCGCGCCGTTCAAGGTGCAGAAACCGTAGATCACCCCACTGTAGATACGCGGCACGTTTTCACAATAACTGCGCGATTCCTTGAGGTTCTGGCTGGCAACGGCGTCCGGGCGAAACACCGTGTTGATGGTGCCGCAACCGGTGGTGGATACCAGTACAGCGGCGAGAAGGACTCTGGTTGCAAGACTCACGGACAACTCCATTTGGCATAAGTGTGGGCATTCATCCCTGCCCCATACAACCTTGCCGGATCCGTTTATGAACCCGGGCGCCAATAGATACTGATGTTGCCATCGGTACCTTGCTTGTAGACCGTATAGGGCAGGACCACTGTATCAACAATGCCCGAGACCGTTATATCCAATAGAACGAATGGCATCAGCACGCCAGTGAGGTCCGGCGCGGCGTGCAGCAGGCAGAAATCAAAGGCAACCCCGCTGTAGATACGGGGAATCGACTGGCAGTAGGTTTTTTGCTTCCTGAGTTCACGTGCCGCCGCCGCGTCTTCACGCAACAGCGTATTGGCCGTTCCGCAGCCGCTCAACACAAGGATTCCAATGCTTAGCGCAGCAATCATTTTTAGCGTCATGGCAAGCCCTCTGAATGGCCAGCAACGCTAACATCGGCCCTGTTGGTGACCCAGACCCCACGCACCGCCGCGCCATGTAAGAAGATTCCGAAATGGCAAAAGCTGGCTGAATCGTTAAACTCGCGCACTTTTGTGCGCCATGGATGCTGGTTTACTCATGAAAGTTGTTGTACCCACTCGATTTGCGATGCTGCTTCCCGGACTGCTTGGCCTGTACAGCAGCGCCCAGGCCGATGAAGCGCCACTGGTCCTGGACCCCAGCGTGGTCACCGGTTCGCGCAGTGCCAGCCCGTCGTTTGACCTGCCGTATTCGGTGGACAGCATCAGCCGTGAGCAAATCAGCGATGGCCAACTGGGCATCAATGCTTCAGAGGCACTGTCCCGCGTGCCCGGCCTGGTGGTTCAAAATCGCCAGAACTACGCCCAGGACTTGCAGATTTCCTCCCGTGGCTTCGGTGCCCGCTCGGCATTTGGTGTGCGCGGTATCAAGCTGATCGCCGACGGCATACCCGCCAGCACCCCGGACGGTCAGGGCCAGGCGGCGACGTTCAACCTCGACACCGCCGAGCGCATCGAAGTCCTGCGCGGCCCGGCCGCCACGCTGTATGGCAGCAATGCCGGCGGCGTGATCCAAATGTTCTCCCGCAACGGCGAAGGCCCGCCGCGCATCGGTGCCGAGACGCTGGTGGGCAGTGACGGCCTGAGCAAGAACCACCTCACCGCCGAAGGCGCGGCAGACGGCGCAGGCTTCGTGCTGGACGCCTCGCGCATGGACACCGACGGTTATCGCGACCACAGCAGCGCCCGCCGCGACCAGACCTTTGCCAAGCTCAATTTCGAGCCCGATGAAGACAGCAAACTGGCGCTGATCTACAGCAGCCTGGAACAGAACGGCACGCAGGATCCGCTGGGGCAGGCGTGGGATGCGTACAAGGCCGACCCGCGCTCAGTCAGCAGCGCCGCCGAGCTATACAACACCCGCAAAAGCATCGACCACCAGCAACTGGGGATGAATTACGAGCGGTATTTCGGTGATGCCACACTGCAGGTGAATGCCTATACCGGGCGGCGGAGCGTGATTCAGTACCTGTCGATTCCCAAGGGAACGCCCGCCAACGAACGCGGCGGCGGCGTGGTGCAGTTCGACCGCAAGTTCTACGGCGGCTCCGTGCGCTGGATGCAACCGGTCGACAGCGTGCCGGGCGAGCTGATGATCATCACCGGCCTGGATTTCGACCAGAGCGAAGACAGCCGCCACGGCTACCAGAACTACAGCGGCAGCACCCTTGGCGTAAAAGGCCAGTTGCGCCGGGATGAAATCGACACCGCCCGCAGCCTCGACCCCTACATCCAGGCCAACTGGGCCATCAATCGCTGGACCCTGCAAGCCGGGGTACGCCACAGCACCATGGAACTGGATGTCGACGACCAGTTCCTGAGCAACGGCGACTCCAGCGGCAACAAGACCTATCAGAAGAACACACCGTCCGTGAGCGTGATGTACGCCTTCACGCCCGACCTGCACGGCTACGTCAGTGCCGGCAAGGGGTTCGAGACGCCAACCCAGGCGGAACTGGCGTACGCGCCGGGCAACATCGAAGGGTTCAACTTCGGCCTGAAGCCGTCGGAAAGCACGCAGTATGAAGTGGGCGTGAAGGCACAGTTGAACGACACCCGGGTCAACGCCGCTGTCTTCCAGATCACCACCGAGGACGAGCTGGTGGTGGACCAATCGATCGGCGGCCGCACCAGCTACCAGAACGCCGGCCGCACCCTGCGCCGCGGCTTCGAGCTGGGCATCGAAAGCCAGCTCAGCGAGCAGTGGAGCACCAACATCGCCTACACCCGCCTGCAAGCCACCTACGACAGCGACTTCATCGGCGGCGGCAAACCGGTGGACAAAGGCAACTACCTCCCCGGTGTGCCACAAACCACACTATTCGCAGAGCTCAACTGGAAACCCCGGGACTGGGTCAGCACCGCCGTGGAAGGCATGTACCGCAGCAAGGTCTACGTCGAAGACACCAACCAGCAACACGCGGCACCGGGCTACAGCGTATTCAACTGGCGCGCGCGGTTTGAGCAGAAGGTGGAGCACTGGACCTTTCACCAGACCTTGCGCCTGGATAACTTGCTGGATCGCCAGTACGTAGGGTCGGTCATCGTCGGAGACGGCAACGGCCGCTATTACGAAGCAGCGCCGGGACGCTCCTGGTACGCCGGCGCAGGCGCCGAGTACACATTTTAGAAACTGACCATTGAACTTGTGGCGAGGGAGCTTGCTCCCGTTGGGCCGCGCAGCGGCCCTAAACCCCTAGCCCACTGCCTTTGGCAACCGCTGATCAATCACCCGATACAACGCACTGCTCTCAGGCCAGTTACGCATAAACCTTGCCCGATCCCTGGCATATGCCGGAGCGAAGCTGCTCAAGGACGTGTGCTGACACATCGAATCCAGGTCGATCAGCGCCCAGCGATCCGTGTGCCAGAACAGGTTATGCCCCTTGAAATCCCCATGGCTGATGCGCTCGCGGATCAACTCTGCGAACAAATTATCTAGGGCCTGCAATTCGGCCTCGGGTGCCTCGCCACTCTCAACATACGGCGCGAACCGCTCGATGATGTCCGGCCCCGGCAGGTACTCGGTCACCAGATACGCGCGGCTGCGCAGCCACAGCAAGCGCTTTTCCAGCAACGCCAGCGGCTTGGGCGTGGCGATGCCGAGGAACGCCAGGCGATTGCCTTCGCGCCACGAATGCCAGGCCCGGCTCGGGCGCCAGAAGCGCTTGAGCCAATGGGCAAAACTCTTGATGTTGTAGCGCTTGATCACGAGTGGTCGACCGGCCACCTCGACCTTGGCGACACTGGCCGCCCCGCCGGTTTTATACAGGTGGCCCTGGTCGAGCAGCGCATCGGCCTGCGCCAGCACCGGCAGCATCGCCGCTTCTTCCTCACGACGAGTCGCGCGCAGGGCGAACGGCCCGCGCACGACGCTGAACAGCGTGCACTCCCGGCCAACCTTGCTCAGGAAGTCCTTCAAGCGCCAGACGCTGACCTTGCGTACCTGCTTCTGCAACGCTTCGAGCGGCAACGCGTGTTCGCCATTGCTCAGCAGGTAATACACCAGCAACTCTTCGGTAAACGGCTCGAGGTTTTTCGGCAACTGCGCGAAAAACACCCCAAGGTTTTCCAGCACCCGGTTACGCGACAGCGGTTTGCCCACTTCTTCGACACAGATCCCGGCGCCGTCGATCAAATATAGTTTGCCGTCCTGACGCAGCAGGTTGTCCAGGTGCAGGTCTTCCTGCCACAGGCCCTTGGCGTGCATCTGCGCAATCGCACCCAGCGCTTCGGCGAGCACCGCTTGCTGCTGGTCAGCCAGCGGCGGCAGGTGTTCAACAGCCTGCCAAGCATCAGCCAGGCTGTCGGCGCCTTCAAGAAACTCGAACAGCAGCCAACCGCCCTCACCCTCTTGCAGACCATCGGCCAGCAACAGCGGTGTGGTCAGGCCTTGTTCGGCCAACAACCGCACGCCCTTGAGTTCACGCTGAAAATGCCGCGCCGCCTTGCTGCCCACCAACAATTTGGCCAGCACCGGGCGCCCGCGCCACACAGCTGCGCCGACATAACGCTGGCCCGGCAATACCCGCAGCAGGCTCAGCAGTTGCAACTGCCCAGGCCCGGCAGCGTCTGCCAGTTCGATGCTCAGGGGCAGGCTTGGCGTGCGGCCGGCATTTTTCAGTTCGGACAAACGCATCAGCGGTTCTCCTTGTGACTGCGCCGGGCCGCCAGGCGCTGGTGCCAGGTGGCAACCAATGCGCTGTCCTGCGGCTGGTCCAGGTAGGCCGCCAACAGCTGGCGAACCTGATCGTCCGACCATTGCGGCGCACGGCGCAACAGCGGTTCCAGGTCCTTGACCCGGTCACGCCAGCCGAACAGCAGCGGGCGGGTTTTCTCCAGGTCGATCAACTGTGCCGCATACCCGTCGCCGGTGGCTTGCAGGAAAATATGCTTGGGATAAAAACAGCCATGCACCTGGCCCACGCTGTGCAACTGACGAGCAAGCTGACCGCAGGCCAGCAGGATTGCCCGCTGCTGCACGTCGCTCAACTCAGACCATTGCTCCAGCAATGAATCCAGGTCATTCCAACCATCCAGCGCCCGGGTCAGCAACATCGCCCGATGCTCTCCGGCCACTTTGCGCTCACCGAAAAACGCCGCCTGCAATGCCGGAATACCCAATTGCCGATAGCGGCTGATATTACGAAATTCGCGAGCAAAACTCGGCTCGCCAAACGGGCGGTGCAAGGTGCGCGTCAGGTAGTTGCTCTGGCGCTTGAGGTAGTAGCCCTGGCCTTCGAGTTCGAGGCGAAACACGCTGCTCCAGCCGCCGCGGCTGGTATTGGGCTCGTCCACCGCGTCCAGTTGCTTGGCCCACAGCGCGTCGAAAGTGCCGAGGCCGTTGCGCTCAAGCAATGCTCGATCTTCGGCCGCCAGGAAATCACTCATTCTCGCCCCTCGAAAAACTTCACCACGTGGCGAATTCGCTGTTTGTCCGCCGCGCTCAAGTGTTTGCGCTGACGGTATTGCATGTAGAAGCGCAGGCGCTGGGTAGCCGACAAGTGATACTTGGCGACTTTGTCCAGGCAGGCCAGGTCCTTGGTAATGCGGTACTTGAGCCAGAACCCGCGCCAGAAATCGCCATTGGGGCAATCAATCAGGTACAGGGTTTGCTGGTCGTCCACCAACAAGTTGCGCCACTTCAAATCGTTGTGGGTAAACCGGTGGTCGTGCATGGTCCGCGTGTATTCAGCGAGCTGGCGACTGATCTTGTTGACCCACACCGGGTCTGACAGTTGCGGGTCATTGCGCTCGGCCAATGCCGACAAGTCTTCAGTCTTCGGCAGCTCGCGCGTGATCATCGCCCCGCGGTGATACGCCAGGCCTTTACGCTCCAGACCCCAGGCGATCACATCGGCGGTGGGTATGCCCCACTTGGCGAAGCGCTTGAGGTTCTGCCATTCGGACTTGACTCGTGGCTTGCCCAGATAGCGGCGCAACCCCTTGCCTGCACCGACGTAGCGCTTGACGTAATAGTTGACCCCGCCGCGCTCCACGCGAATCACTTCGGACAACGGATCGCGGGTCAGCCGCTCGCCTTGCAGGGCGAACACGGCTTCCAGGCTACCAAAGTCATCCGCCAGGGCGGCGTAAGCGGGTTCCAGGTTCCAACCCGCCATCAGAGCGCATCCCCGTATCGTTGCTTGCGTGCGTAAAGCTTGGCGGCCATGCGTTCCAGCGCCGACAGCAGCGCGCTTTGCTCGCCCAGGATCTGGCGCAAAGGCTGCTGGAAGTAGGCCTTGAGAAACCGCAGTTTGTCGCGCCGGGTCAAACCGATCTCCAGGGCGGAGTAGTAAAGCCCCGCCAGATCCTTGTCACGCCAGCGCCGGGGAATCTTCGAACGCACCTGGGCACGGTGCAGGTCGATCACCGAGAGCTTGATGTTGTGCACGGTAACCGGTTGGTCGGTGTGCAACAGGAAGTGGCACAGGTAGCAATCACGGTGGTTCACGCCACCCCGGTGCATCGTGCTCAGGGTGCGCGCAAGCTCAAGGGTCAAGGCATGCCGAATCGCCGGCACGGGCGGCTGTTTGACCCAGTCCATGGTCAGGTCTTCAAGGCTGACGATAGGCGCCAGCTCTTCAGTGACGATGAACGAGTGCTGGTCGGCCGGGTTGCTGCCCTTTTCACCAAAGGCCACGCCGGTCATGGTGGGCACGCCGAGTTCATGCAGGCGCTGGATCGCGTCCCACTCCTGGCCCGCGCCCAAGACAGGCAACTTGGCCGTGATCAGGTTCTTGAGGATTTCACCCCAGCCAATTCCCCGGTGGATCTTTACAAAATAATGGCGGCCTTCCACTTCCGTACGCAGGGTACGGCGCGCGGCCAGCTCACGAAACACCTGGCCGTCCAGCTTCTCGACTTCGGCGAACGCATCGCGTCCGGCCCACAGGGTCTTGAACGGTTCGGCAAGAATCAACTTCATCGGTTTGGCTCCGCCAGAATCAGGTCCGCAGCGTACTGCGGCATGCTATAGAGGTCGGCCGTCTCAGCGAAGGCCAGACCATTGCGGCTCCACGCCGCGCGCGCTTGTGGATCGTCGAGCATATCCACCAGGTACTGGTTGAGCTGGGCCTGCTCGAACGGTTCGTCCAACACCCGCCCACTCTGGGCCTTGTCGATGTAAAACGCGTAGCCGCAGACCTTGCTCACCAGCACCGGGAGGCCGGCGACCACCGCTTCGATCAGCACCATGCCGGCCGCCTCGTTGTACGCGGGGTGGATCAACAGGTCAGCGCCCAGCAGAAAGCGCGGGATATCGCTGCGGCCCTTGAAGAACTGCACCTGGTCGCCCAGGCCCAGCGCAGCACTCTGCAATTGGAATACTTTGGGGTCGTCCTGGCCGATTACAAATAGCCGGGTGCGTTTCTTCAGGCTCGACGGCAGCGCGGCCACGGCCTTGAGGCTGCGATCGACGCCCTTGGTCTTGAAGCCCGAGCCAATCTGCACCAGCAGCAAATCATCGTCGGCCAGGCCGAATTCGCGACGAAACTCGGCGCGGATCTCGGCAGCATTGGGCGGCGCGCGGCGGTCGCGGGCGATGCCCGGCGGCAACAAATGAAAACGCTCGGCCTGGGTCCCGTAATACTGGGTGAACAGCTGCTGCTGGTGTTCGGACAGCACCATGATCTGCGTCTTGGCGTCTTTGTCGAACACTGCACGCTCGTATTCGGCAAAGTGCTTGTACCGGCCGAACCAGCGATACATCGGGTTGCGCAGGTTCTGCGCCTTGTCTTCGAACACGCCGTCGGCGGCGAAGTACAGGTCCAGCCCCGGCATCTTGTTGAAGCCCACCACGCGGTCCACCGGGCGCTTGGCCAGGTCGGCCTGGATCCAGGCGTAGAGCTTTTCATTGCGCCGATGGTTGACCAGCGCCTTGACCGGCGCCACCAGTACTTCAAAGCCCGGCGGCACGTCACCCTCCCAGATCAGCGTATAGACGCGAATCTGATGCCCGCGCTGCTGGCACTCCAGGGCAATACGCATGAAGTCGCGCTGCAGGCCACCAAAGGGGAAATATTTGTAGAGGACAAAAGCCAGTTGCATCAGTGTTCCTCAGCCAGTAACAACGTGCTTAAACGAGTTGCGACACGCTCAGGGTTCAGGCGAGTGAAGCACAGGGGCCACTCGCGCTTGAGATCGAACCGACGCTGGTCTTCGGCAGTCGGTTGATAAGTGCATTTCTTTTGCAGGCATGGCGCACACGGGAAGTCGCTGGCCAGGTGAATCTGCGCCTTGCCATAAGCCCCGGTCAGGCCAGGATTGGTAGGGCCGAACAAGGAAATCGTTGGCACATCCAGCGCTGCGGCCAAGTGGCCAAGGCCGGTGTCGACCGCGACACACGCCTTCGCACCCGCCAGCACCCGGGCCACGCCCGCGAGGTTCAGCTTGGGCAGCACTTCGGCGTTTTTCAGGCCCTGGGCCAGGCGTTCAGCCCGGGCTTTTTCGGCGGCATTGCCCCACGGCAACTTCACGTCCACGCCAAAGCGGTCCATGCGTTCGGCCAGGTCGCGCCAGTAGGCTTCCGGCCAGTGCTTGGTGTCCCAGGTGGTGCCGTGCAGCAGCAGTACAAACGGTTTTTTCGGCGGCAGGCCCAGCAGCTTGTCGACACTGAGGCCGTAGTCGCCCAGGCCTTTTGGCAGGTCATAACCGAGGGCGACGGCAAACAGCTGGCGCAAGCGCTCCACCGCGTGCTGCCCACGGGCCACGGCCAGGCGCCGGGAATAGAAGTGCGCCGCCAATGGCTCGCGAGCCGACTGTTTGTCGAAACCGGCCACCGGGGCACGTACGTAGCGGGTCAGCCAGGCACTTTTCAGCAGGCCCTGGGCGTCGATCACCAGGTCATATTTGGTCGACTGCACGCTCTTCTTGAAGCGCCGCCATTCGCCACTCTTGAAGGTCTGCCAGAGGTTCTTGCGCCAGCGGCGGATCGCCACCGGGATCACCTTGTCCACCGCCGGGTGCCAGGTGGGAATCTCGGCGAAGCCTTCTTCCACCACCCAGTCAAACCGGATGCCCGGGATCGCCCGCGCCGCGTCGGTCAACGCCGGCAAGGCATGAATCACATCGCCCAGGGATGAGGTCTTGATTACCAGAACCCGCAACTTAACGAACCTCGACCACAGTGCCCTGCAACCGCTGCAACGCGTCGCTGACAGGTTGCGGCAGCAACTGGCGCAGGCAGTTGTAGTGGCCGAAGCGGCAGGTCCGATCAAAACACGGGCTGCAATCCAGGCCCAGGCGCACCACTTCGACCTTGTCGGCCAGCGGCGGGGTAAACCCGGGAGACGTCGAGCCATACACTGCCACCAGCGGGCGGTTCAGCGCCGCGGCCACGTGCATCAGGCCGGAGTCGTTGGACACCACCGAGTCGGCACAGGACAGCAAGTCGATAGCCTCGGCCAGGGACGTGTCGCCGCTCAGGTTGACCGCCTCTTCGCGCAGCCCCGGGATCAGGCGCTGGCGAATATCCTCGCCCACCGAATGATCGTTTTTCGAGCCGAACAACCAGACCTGCCAGCCCTCGCGAATCTTCATCTCCGCAACCTTGGCGTAATGCTCCGAAGGCCAGCGCTTGGACTCGCCAAACTCGGCGCCAGGGCACAGCGCCAGCACCGGACGGTCCAGCTCCAGGCCGAACTTGGCCAGGGCGGCGTCTCGGGTGACCGGGTCGATTTGCAGGCTCGGGCGCGGATAAGGCGTCGGCAACTCGGCTCCCGGCGCGTAGGCCAGGACCATGAAGCGCTCGATCATCAGCGGGTAACGGGCCTTGTCGAGCTTGCGCACATCGTTGAGCAGGCCATAGCGAAATTCGCCACGCCAGCCGGTGCGTTTGGCAATACCGGCGAAGAACGGCACCAGTGCCGACTTCATCGAGTTGGGCAACAGGATCGCCTGATCGTACTGGCCGGCCAGGGACTTGCCGATGCGTCGACGGGTCGCCAGCTCCAGCGCGCCGTGGCCGAGCGGGAAGCTCAAGGCCTGACGCACCTCGGGCATGCGCTCAAGGATCGGCCGGCTCCACTCGGGGGCGAGCACGTCGATTTGGCAGTCGGGATGACGTTGCTTGAGGCACTGGAACAGTGTCTGCGCCATCACCATGTCACCGACCCAACTGGGCCCAACGATCAGAATATTCATGTAGTTTCCACAAACGATACGGGGAGGCTCATGCCTCCCCGCCTTATATAGTGTTTCAGCTTAACCCCAGTTCATGCCAGATTCGCTGCACCTGGCGCCGTTCGTCAGCGAACTGGTCCCCGGCCACCGTACCGGCCTCGTTCTGCAGGGCCTGGCGGTGAGCGGCGGAACGGTAGGCTTTATACACCTCGCGCAGCAAATGGGCATCGGCGGCGGGCATCAGCCCGACCTGCTCCAGCCCTTCCAGAATGCGGATATTGTCGGTGTAGCGCAGCAACGTTGGATGTTGCGCAGACCACGCCAAAGCCGCGTATTGCACCATAAATTCAATATCGACGATACCTCCGGCGTCCTGCTTGAGGTCGAACGCCACCGTGGGTTCGAAGGCATTCGCCGCCGTTCCCGCCGCCGTGGACTTGGTGCCGAGGTTGTCGCGCATCTTGGCGCGCATCTCGCTGACCTCCTGGCGCAGCTTGTCCAGGTCCTGCGCGCGGCCCAGCACTTGCGCCCGTACCTGCTCGAAAGCACGGCCCACATCCTGACTGCCTACCAGCACTCGCGCACGCACCAGCGCCTGGTGCTCCCAGGTCCAGGCTTCGTTTTCCTGATAACGCGCAAATGCGCCCAGGGAACTCACCAGCAAACCGGATGCGCCCGAAGGCCGCAGGCGCATGTCCACTTCATACAACTGGCCCGAGTTGGTCTGGGTGGTCAGCAGATGAATGATTCGCTGCCCCAGCCGGGTAAAGAACTGCGCGCCGTCGATCGGCTTGGCACCGTCGGTTTCGGCCTGGGGGTCACCGTCATGGATAAACACCAGGTCCAGGTCCGAACCATGCCCCAATTCGATGCCGCCGACTTTCCCATAACCGACAATGATGAAGCCAGGATCGCACAAGGTGCCGTCCACCCGTTGCGGCGAGCCGTAGCGGGCAACCGTCTGGCGCCAGGCCAGGGCCAGCACTTGTTCGAGGATGGCTTCGGCGAGCCAGGTCAGGTAGTCGCTGACTTTCATCAGCGGCAGGCTGCCGGCGATTTCCGAGGCGGCCACCCGCAGGCGGTGGGCCAGCTTGAAGTGCCGTAGGGCCTCCATCTGCTGCTCAAGGTCATCTTCGGGGATGCGCGTCAGGCGCTCGCGCAATTCGGCGGCCAGTTCCGGCGCCAGCGGCGGCTTGAACAGGCGGCCTTCGTTGAGCAGTTCGTCCAGCAGCAGCGGGAAGCGAGTGATCTGCTCGGCAATCCACGGGCTGGCGGCGCACAGGGTCAGAAGGCGACGCAGGGCGTCGGGGTTTTCCGTCAGCAACACCAGATAAGCGGAACGCCGGGCGACGGCTTCGACCAAGGGCAGGACGCGCTCCAGCACCAGGTCCGGGTTGGCATGTTCGACGGCCTGGGCCAGCAAGCGCGGGATAAATGCATCCAGACGCTCGCGACCCAGGCGCTGCATGGCACGCAATTGCGGACTGCTGCGCAGGCCGGCCAGGGTTTTCAAGGCTTTGGGCGCGTCGGTAAAACCGCCTTCCTGCAACTGACGGCAGGCGGCTCCCTCGTCCTGGGACTCTTCCCACAACGGCAACCACTCACCGCCCACCACCAACTCGCTCTCTTCGCCCTCTTCTTCATCCGGATCGGCAATCACCTGGCGGAAATGCCAGTCCACCCGGCCACGCCAGTACATCAGGCGCTCATGAAACGCGGTCCAGTCCGGAAAGCCCAGCATGAAGGCAATCCGCGCCTGGTCTTCGGTGCCATCCGGGAGCATCTGCGTCTGGCGATCGGCGATCGCCTGAATCGCGTGCTCGGTGTAGCGCAGGAATTCATAGCCATCGCGCAGCTCGGCGACCACCGCCGGCGGCAGGTAACCCTGGCCTTCCAGGGTACCCAGCACTTTTAACAGTGGGCGCTGCTGCAGGCTCAGGTCACGGCCACCGTGGATCAGCTGGAACGCCTGGGCGATAAATTCGACTTCACGGATGCCGCCCGAGCCCAGCTTGATGTTCTCGGCCATGCCCTTGCGCCGCACTTCCTGCTGGATCAACTGCTTCATGGTGCGCAGCGCTTCGACGGCGGAAAAGTCCAGGTAACGCCGGTAGACAAACGGTCTCAGCATGTCGAGCAGTTGCGCACCGGCCACCTGGTCACCGGCCACCACCCGCGCCTTGATCATGGCGTAGCGTTCCCAGTCGCGGCCCTGGTCCTGGTAGTACTGCTCCAGCGCGTTGAAGCTGAGCACCAGCGCCCCGGCTGAACCGTAAGGTCGCAGGCGCATGTCGACCCGGAACACAAAGCCGTCGACGGTCATCGGGTCCAGGGCCTTGATCAGTTTTTGACCAAGGCGGATGAAGAACTCCTGGTTGTCCAGCGAGCGCTTCACGCCAACCGTGTCGCCGCCTTCGGGGTAGGCGAAGATCAGGTCGATGTCGGACGACAGGTTCAGCTCCACTGCGCCGAGCTTGCCCATGCCGAGGATGACCATGTGCTGCGGTTCGCCGCTGCGACGGCCCGTGGGGGTGCCGAACAATACGCAGTGGCGCTGGTACAACCACTGATAGGCCTGGTCGATGCTGGCGTCGGCCATGTCCGACAGGTCGCGGCAGGTTTGCACCAGGTCCGCCTGTCGGGTCAGGTCGCGCCAGATGATCCGCACCTGCTGGCGGGTGCGCTGGCGGCGCAGAACCCGGCCCAGTTCGTCTTCTGTCTCGGCTTGTTGCACGGCCGCCGCAATCTGTCCGCACAGCTCGCCGGGGGCAAAGCTGCGGTCCAGTTCGCCCCAGGCCACCAGCTCGAGCAACATCAAAGGGTCACGAACACTCTGTTCAATGACGAAATCACTGGCGGCGCACACACGGGCGAAGTCAGCCCAACGTTGCGGCGTCCACTCAGAAAGGCCATTATCGCCGTCCAATCCGGCCACGGCGTCACGAAATGACTGCTCGGCCCGCTTGGCAAATGGAAGCAGGATGGCCGGGAGTTCGGCCTGCATTGGAAGGCTCATGGTCTATCCTTGATCGGCGCGTAAAGGGCTTGTAGCTGTGAACGCAAGAACCACGCTCGGTGAAGGACTGTCGAACAAAGGTTAGAAATAGCTGAAAATTTTTCTTTTTTGGCAGTCAACATCAAATCTCTACCCTTTCTTGTTCGCAAAAGATCAACAATAACGATTATGCTCGCCAGCTAGACCGAGCAATCCGCTCAGTCTTGTGTAGTTTTACTACTCGTATATACATTCGAAAGGCTGAAATGGCCGACGATTTGTAGTAAAACTACAGGACGCCGAAGCAACCTTCGGCCATCCAAGAATTTATGTCGTCTGCCCACAAGGCCAGTCGCAAACTTCAGGCAACCGATTCTGGTAGCCTTTCCGCCCTGGAGCAAGCCATGCAAGACCTCGATCCCGTCGAAACCCAGGAATGGCTGGACGCCCTGGAATCGGTTCTCGACAAAGAAGGCGAAGACCGTGCTCACTACCTGATGACCCGTATGGGCGAACTCGCGACCCGCAGCGGCTCGCAACTGCCCTACGCCATCACCACGCCGTATCGCAACACCATCCCGGTAACCCACGAAGCACGCATGCCTGGCGACCTGTTCATGGAACGCCGCATTCGCTCGCTGGTACGCTGGAACGCCATGGCGATGGTAATGCGCACGAACTTGAAAGATTCTGACCTGGGCGGTCACATCTCCAGCTTCGCTTCCAGCGCAACCCTGTATGACATCGGCTTCAACTACTTCTTCCAGGCCCCGACCGAAGAACATGGCGGCGACCTGATCTACTTCCAGGGCCACACCTCGCCAGGCGTCTACGCCCGTGCGTTCATGGAAGGCCGCATCACCGAAGAACAAATGAACAACTTCCGCCAGGAAGTCGACGGCCAGGGCCTCTCGTCCTATCCGCACCCTTGGCTGATGCCTGATTTCTGGCAGTTCCCGACGGTATCCATGGGCCTGGGCCCGATCCAGGCGATCTACCAGGCACGCTTCATGAAGTACCTGGAAGCCCGTGGCTTCATCCCTGAAGGCAAGCAGAAAGTCTGGTGCTTCCTGGGCGACGGCGAGTGTGACGAGCCGGAATCCCTGGGCGCCATTTCCCTGGCTGGCCGCGAGAAGCTGGACAACCTGATCTTCGTCATCAACTGCAACCTGCAGCGCCTCGACGGCCCGGTTCGCGGCAACGGCAAGATCATCCAGGAACTCGAAGGCGTGTTCCGTGGTGCTCAGTGGAACGTGACCAAAGTCATCTGGGGCCGTTTCTGGGACCCACTGCTGGCCAAGGACGTCGACGGCATCCTGCAACGTCGCATGGACGAAGTCATCGACGGCGAGTACCAGAACTACAAAGCCAAAGACGGCGCGTTCGTACGTGAACACTTCTTCAACACGCCTGAACTCAAGGCAATGGTTGCAGACCTGTCCGACGACGAGATCTGGAAACTCAACCGTGGCGGCCACGACCCGTACAAGGTCTACGCGGCGTACCACGAAGCGGTCAACCACAAAGAACAACCGACCGTCATCCTGGCCAAGACCATCAAGGGTTATGGCACCGGTGCCGGCGAAGCGAAGAACACTGCGCACAACACCAAGAAAGTCGATGTCGACAGCCTGAAGTTGTTCCGCGACCGCTTCGACATCCCGGTCAAGGACGAAGAGCTGGAGAACCTGCCGTTCTTCAAGCCGGAGCCAAACAGCGCCGAAGCCCGCTACCTCAGCGAGCGTCGCACTGCACTGGGCGGTTTCGTGCCTCAGCGCCGCGCCAAGAGCTTCAACATCCCGACTCCGCCACTGGATACCCTCAAGGCAATCCTGGACGGCTCGGGCGACCGTGAAATCTCCACCACCATGGCTTTCGTGCGGATCCTCGCGCAGCTGGTCAAAGACAAGGAAATCGGCTCGCGTATCGTGCCGATCATCCCGGACGAAGCCCGTACCTTCGGTATGGAAGGCATGTTCCGTCAGTTGGGCATCTACTCCTCCGTCGGCCAGCTCTACGAGCCAGTCGATAAAGACCAGGTGATGTTCTACAAGGAAGACAAGAAGGGCCAGATCCTCGAAGAAGGCATCAACGAAGCGGGCGCCATGAGCTCCTTCATCGCTGCCGGTACTTCGTACTCCAGCCACAACCAGCCGATGCTGCCGTTCTACATCTTCTACTCGATGTTCGGTTTCCAGCGTATTGGCGACCTGGCTTGGGCAGCAGGCGACAGCCGTACCCGTGGCTTCCTGATCGGCGGTACTGCCGGGCGGACCACGCTGAACGGCGAAGGCCTGCAACACGAAGACGGTCACAGCCACATCCTGGCGGGCACCATCCCGAACTGCCGCACCTTTGATCCAACCTACGGCTATGAGCTGGCGGTGATCATCCAGGACGGCATGAAGAAGATGACCGAAGAGCAGCAGGACGTTTTCTACTACATCACCGTGATGAACGAGTCCTACCAGCAGCCAGCCATGCCGGCCGGTGTCGAGGAAGGCATCATCAAGGGCATGTACCTGCTCGAAGAAGACACCAAGGAAGCCGCTCACCACGTGCAACTGATGGGCTCCGGCACCATCCTGCGCGAAGTGCGTGAAGCTGCAAAAATCCTGCGTGAAGAGTTCAACGTCGGTGCTGACGTATGGAGCGTTACCAGCTTCAACGAACTGCGTCGCGACGGCCTGGCCGTAGAGCGCAGCAACCGCCTGCACCCAGGCCAGAAGCCTGCGCGCACCTACGTCGAAGAGTGCCTGGCTGGCCGTAAGGGTCCGGTTATCGCCTCTACCGACTACATGAAGCTGTTTGCTGAACAAATTCGTCAGTGGGTACCGTCCAAGGAATTCAAAGTCCTGGGCACCGACGGTTTCGGCCGTAGTGACAGCCGCAAGAAGCTGCGTCACTTCTTCGAAGTCGACCGTCACTTCGTGGTGTTGGCAGCCCTGGAAGCCTTGGCTGACCGTGGTGAAATCGAACCCAAGGTGGTAGCAGACGCTATCGTCAAGTTCGGGATCAACCCGGAAAAACGCAACCCACTGGACTGCTGAGGAGACTTTCTGTGAGCGAACTCATTCGCGTACCTGACATCGGCAGCGGTGAAGGTGAAGTAATTGAACTGTTTGTGAAGGTCGGCGACACCGTCGAAGCCGACCAGAGCATCCTGACCCTGGAATCGGACAAGGCGAGCATGGAAATCCCTGCTCCCAAGGCCGGCGTGGTCAAAAGCCTGAAAGTGAAGCTGGGCGACCGCCTGAAAGAAGGCGACGAACTGCTTGAGCTGGAAATCGAAGGTGCCGCTGATGCGGCCCCTGCGGCGGCCGCTCCTGCTGCTGCCCCGGCTCCTGCCGCCGAGAAGCCTGTCGCTGCTGCCGAGGCCCCTGCGGCTCCGGCGGCTGCACCTGCCGCCGAAACAGTCCAGGACATTCATGTTCCGGACATCGGTTCGTCGGGCAAGGCCAAGATCATCGAGCTGCTGGTTAAAGTCGGCGACACCGTCGAAGCCGATCAATCGCTGATCACCCTGGAGTCCGACAAGGCCTCCATGGAAATCCCTTCGCCGGCAGCCGGCGTGGTGGAAAGCATTGCCGTGAAGCTGGAAGACGAAGTCGGCACTGGTGACTTCATCCTCAAGCTGAAAGTAGCGGGCGCTTCGGCTCCTGCTGCTGCCGCTCCAGCCGCCGCTGCTCCGGCCGCCAAGGCTGAAGCCGCACCGGCTGCCGCCGCGCCTGCACCTGCGCCTGCTGCAAAAGCCGAGGCCGCACCGGCTCCGGCGGCTGCACCTGCGCCAAGCGGTGCCAAGGTTCATGCCGGCCCTGCCGTGCGCCAACTGGCCCGTGAATTCGGCGTCGAGTTGAGCGCGGTAACCGCCAGCGGTCCTCACGGTCGCGTGCTCAAGGAAGACGTGCAGGTTTACGTCAAATCCATGATGCAGAAGGCCAAGGAAGCTCCGGCTGCCGGCGCTGCTACCGGTGGCTCGGGCATTCCGCCGATCCGCACCGTCGACTTCAGCCGCTTCGGCGAAATCGAAGAAGTGCCGATGACCCGCCTGATGCAAATCGGCGCGGCCGGCCTGCACGCCAGCTGGCTGAACATCCCGCACGTGACCCAGTTCGACCAGGCCGACATCACCGACCTGGAAGCATTCCGCGTTGCGCAGAAAGCCGTGGCCGAGAAGGCCGGCGTGAAGCTGACCGTGCTGCCCCTGCTGCTCAAGGCTTGCGCACATTTGCTCAAGGAGCTGCCGGACTTCAACAGTTCGCTGGCGCCAAGCGGCAAGGCGATCATTCGCAAGAAGTACGTGCACATCGGCTTTGCCGTCGACACTCCGGATGGCCTGCTGGTACCGGTCATCAAGAACGTCGACCAGAAGAGCCTGCTGCAGCTTGCCGCTGAGGCTGCTGCACTGGCTGCCAAGGCCCGCGACAAGAAGCTCACCCCGGACGACATGCAGGGCGCGTGCTTCACCATCTCCAGCCTCGGGCACATTGGCGGCACTGGCTTCACGCCAATCGTCAACGCGCCGGAAGTGGCGATCCTGGGTGTTTCCAAGGCCACTATCCAGCCTGTGTGGGACGGTAAAGCGTTCCAGCCGAAGCTGATGCTGCCACTGTCGCTGTCCTACGATCACCGTGTGATCAACGGCGCGGCTGCCGCACGCTTCACCCAGCGCCTGAGCCAGTTGCTGAACGACATCCGCACCATCCTGCTTTAAGCCACAACAGGTCTTCTGCCCATGCAGAAGACCTGGCTTCAACGATTTCCGAGCGCCACGCTCGTACCTCAACCCCGCCAATTGGCGGGGCTTTTTTTGCCTGCTTTCCAGGGAAAACCTGGACACGGAAATCGAGGTTGTACACCGCCCATCACCCCGGTTGCAGAAAACCGCTCGCTGGCCGATAACCCACTTATAGCACTTAGCCTTCATCCTCTCTTGTCAGCCTGTGCTGCATGATGCAACCTTGCCGCAGGCAACAGTAAAGAGGGCGTGAGCCCGGCGCGATGCGCATTTTTCCAAGCGAGTTTCCCCATGAAAAGCCAACCCGATGTCGCCCGTACGGCGGCCGAGGTAGTGACGCAATTACCGGTGCCTTCGCGCCTCGGTATGCTGCGTTTCGAGCGGCTTAATGAGGCTAGCTGGGCCCTGCTGTACCTCGACCCCAATTGCGAACGCCAGTTCGGCCTGCCCGCGATGGAACTGTGCGCCCTGATCGGCTCGCCCTACGCCAGCCTGATGGAGCCCCAGGCGCGCTATCAGCTGCATGATGCGATCCAGGAACAGCTGAGCATCAGCCCGCATTACCTGGTGCGCTACACCCTGCACACCAACGACGGCCCGTTGAGCCTGCTGGAACTGGGTGAAGCCTACAAACAACACAATCGTCACCTGCTGCGCGGCTACCTGATGGTGGTCGACGGCCTGTTCAGTGATCTCCCACCGGCCCCTGCGGCAGACCTGGAGAGCCAGAACAGCCGCTTGCAGATTGCCCTGGAACTCAACCAGCGCGCCCAGCAGGAACAACTGCAACACCTTGAGCGGGTGCGCGCCCAGCAGGAATTGATCCTGCTGCTGGCCCGCCAGCGCTACAGCACCAACAACTCCCTGCAAGAAGCCGCCGAGCTGATCACCCGCAGTGCCTGCGATATCTATCAGATCGACTGCGCGAGCATCTGGAACCTCGAAAACCAGCATCTGGTGCCGATTTCCGCTTATCACCGCGCCGATCAGCAGCACCACCTGCCAGAGTCTATCGATGCCAGTGGCTTCCCGGATTACCTGGAAGCCCTGCAAACCAGCCGTGCGATCGACGCCACCAACGCCATGCGCGACCCACGCACGCGTGAAATGGCCGAGAGCCTGCGCCCGCGGGACATCCACGCCATGCTCGACGCCAGCATCCGCGTCGATGGCAACGTGGTCGGCGTGTTGTGCCTGGAGCAAAGTGGCAGCACCCGCGTCTGGCAGTCCGACGAGATCGCCTTTGCCGGCGAGCTGGCCGACCAGTTCGCCCAGGTGATCAACAACCACAACCGCCGCACCGCCACCAGTGCCCTGCACTTGTTCCAGCGAGCCGTGGAGCAAAGCGCCAATGCGTTCCTGCTGGTCAATTGCGACGGCGTGGTGGAATACGTCAACCCCAGCTTTACCGCGATCACCCAGTACAGCACCGAAGAAGTCCACGGCCACCAGCTGTCGGAACTGCCGGCACTGGAGAACCTCAGCGAGCTGCTGTTCGACGCGCCTTCAAGCCTGGCCAAGAGCAACAGTTGGCAAGGCGAGTTCAAGAGCCGGCGCAAGAACCTCGAACCCTACTGGGGCCAGTTGTCGATCTCCAAGGTTTATGGCGACAACCGTGAGCTGACCCATTACATAGGCATCTACGAAGACATCACCCAGACCAAGCTGGCCCAGCAGCGCATCGAGCGGCTGGCCTACACCGACAACCTGACCAACCTGGGCAACCGCCCGGCGTTCATCCGCAACCTGGACGAACGCTTTGCCCGGGACAGCGACAGCCCCATCAGCCTGCTGCTGGTGGACATCGACAACTTCAAGCGGATCAACGACAGCCTCGGCCACCAGACCGGCGACAAGCTGCTGATCAGCCTGGCCCGGCGCCTGCGCAACAGCCTGACCGCCAGTGGCAGCCTGGCGCGATTTGCCAGTAACGAATTTGCCGTGCTGCTGGACGATACCGACCTTGAAACCGGCCAGCAGGTCGCCAGCCAGTTGCTGGCGACCCTCGACAAGCCGATGTTCGTCGACAACCAGCTGATCAGCGTCACCGGCTCCGTGGGCCTCGCCTGCGCGCCGCTGCATGGCCGCGATCCGCAGACCCTGATGCGCAACGCCGGCCTGGCGCTGCACAAGGCCAAGGCCAACGGCAAACACCAGGTGCAGGTATTTACCGAAGCGCTGAATGCCGAAGCCAGCTACAAGCTGTTCGTGGAAAACAACCTGCGCCGCGCCCTGACCCAGAACGAACTGGACGTGTTCTACCAGCCCAAGCTGTGCCTGCGCAGCGGTCGTCTGCTGGGGATGGAAGCGTTGTTACGCTGGAACCATCCGGAAAAGGGCATGATCCGCCCCGATCAATTCATCAGCGTGGCGGAAGAGACTGGGCTGATCATCCCCATCGGCAAATGGATCGCCCGCCAGGCCTGCCGCATGAGCCGACAGCTGACCGCCGCCGGCATGGGCAACCTGCAAGTGGCGATCAACCTGTCGCCCAAGCAGTTTTCCGACCCGGACCTGGTGGCCTCGATTGCCACGATCCTCAAGGAGGAACAGTTGCCGGCCAACCTGCTGGAACTGGAGTTGACCGAAGGCCTGCTGCTGGAAGCCACCGAAGACACGCGCCTGCAACTGGACCAACTGAAGAGTTTCGGCTTGACCCTGGCGATGGATGACTTCGGTACCGGTTACTCGTCGCTGAGCTACCTGAAAAAATTCCCGATCGACATCATCAAGATTGATCGCAGCTTCATCCATGAAATCCCGGACAACCAGGACGACATGGAAATCACCTCGGCGGTGATCGCCATGGCCCACAACCTCAAGCTCAAGGTGGTGGCCGAAGGCATCGAGACTGCCGAGCAGCTGGCGTTCCTGCGCCGCCACCGTTGCGACGTCGGCCAGGGCTACCTGTTCGACCGGCCAATCCCGGGGGCCGAGCTGATGACGATGCTTAAACGCTACCCTCGCGGGCCAATCGCCTGACAGCGCGGTAACACTCGGGCACACTGGCAGTCTGAACTCTTACTTGTAACTCAATCTGACTGAGAGGACTGATCATGGTCTTGCGCTCGGAAATCCTGGTGAATAAAAACGTGCTTCCCACTCAAGAACAAGCTTTGCCTGGCCGTGAAACCCCGATGTCGCTGCCCGAGACGCACTTCGTCAACGGCAACCCCCTGCTGGGCCCCTTTGTCGACAACGTAGAGTTTGCGATCTTCGGCCTGGGTTGCTTTTGGGGTGCAGAGCGTCGTTTCTGGCAGCGCGACGGTGTGGTCAGCACTGTGGTGGGCTATGCCGGCGGCTACACGCCGAACCCGACGTATGAAGAAGTCTGCTCGGGCCTGACCGGCCACAGCGAAGTGGTGTTGGTGGTGTTTGACCAGGACAAGATCAGCTACGAAGAGCTGCTGAAAATGTTCTGGGAACTGCACAACCCGACCCAGGGCATGCGCCAGGGCAATGACATCGGCAGCCAGTACCGCTCGGTGATCTACGCGGTCAAGCCGGAGCACCTGGAGGCGGCGAAGGCCAGCGCAGAGGCTTATCAGGCGGAATTGACCAAGGCCGGCCTGGGCACCATCACCACCGAAATCGAAGAAGCGCCGACGGTGTATTTCGCCGAGGCGTACCACCAGCAGTACCTGGCGAAGAATCCGCAGGGTTACTGCGGAATCGGCGGCACCGGCGTGACCTGCCCGATCTAAGAGCGACACCGATAAAAATGTGGGAGCGGGCTTGCTCGCGAAAGCGGAGTGTCAGTCACTGAATGTGTTTCTGATACACCGCATTCGCGAGCAAGCCCGCTCCCACATTGGGTCTTCAATACCTTGAGATTGGCTTACTCGGCGATAAGCCAATCCATCTGCCAGCCACCCTGGGTTTGCCCAAGCTGCTTGGACAACCACGGCAGCAGCTCACGCAACTCCTCCTCCAGCCCCCACGGCGGATTGGCAATCGCCAGACCCGAACCGGTCAGGGTGTTGGGCGTGTCCAGCGGATGCACCAGCAATTCCACCCGCAGCAACTTCGGCGCACCGGTACCGGCCAGGTCCTGGTAGAAGCGGCGCAGCATGCGCTGGTCCTTCACCGGGTACCAGATCGCAGCCACTGTCTGGCGCATCCGGCTCACGGCTTCCTTGAGGGACGCGGCGCAGCGCTGCATCTCGTCGAGCTTCTCGAACGGCGGGTCTATCAACATCAACGCACGCTTTTCCGGCACCGGCAGCAATGCCCGTGGCACGTGCCAGCCTTCGCCAAGGTGGACTTTCACCCGACGATCACCCTTCATGTTGTCCTTGAGCAGCAGGCCGTCTTCCGGGTGCTTTTCGTTGAGCAGCACGCGGTCCTGAGGACGAGTCAGGCGTCGCGCCAGCTCCGGCGAACCCGGGTAGTAGCGCAACTCGCCATCCGGGTTCATCTCGTGCAGCACACGCATGTAATCGGCGGTCAGCGGCGGCAGGTCGGCCTGGCCCCACAGGCGGGCGATGCCTTCCAGGTATTCACCGGTACGGTTCGCCTGGTCGCCCTGCAGGTCGTACAGACCAATGCCGGCGTGGGTGTCGAGATAGGCAAACGGCTGCTCCTTGCGCGACATCAGGGCGATGAGGCGGGTCAAGGTCAGGTGTTTGAAGACATCGGCGTGGTTGCCGGCGTGATAGGCGTGACGATAATTCATGGTTGCTCCTGCGCAGGGGGCGAAGTTTACCTTTTACGCAGGCAAAGGTGCAGGGCTGCGCGTCAGGTGGCGCTTATGCCGCAAACACAGGGGCGCTGCCGAAAATAGTCTAATTGGCGGTGCGAAAGCGGATTTATTGTGGCGAGCAATTATCCATGGAGGTCATAACAACTCATGAAAGACGCCACCATCGCTTTGCACCATGGCTTCAAGTCGGACCCGACTACCAAGGCCGTCGCCGTGCCGATCTACCAGAACGTCGCTTTCGAATTCGATAACGCCCAGCACGGCGCCGACCTGTTCAACCTCGACGTGCCCGGCAATATCTACACGCGCATCATGAACCCCACCAACGACGTGCTGGAGCAACGCATCGCCGCACTGGAAGGCGGCATCGCGGCCCTGGCGGTGTCGGCCGGCAGCGCGGCGATCCACTACGCGATCCAGACCCTGACCCGTGCCGGTGACAACATCGTCACCACCCCGCAACTGTACGGTGGCACCTACACCCTGTTCGCCCACTTACTGCCGAGCTTCGGCGTTGACGTGCGCTTCGCCCGTGACGACTGCGCCGAAGCCATCGCCGAGCTGATCGATGACAACACCAAACTGGTGTACTGCGAGAGCATCGGCAACCCGGCAGGCAATATCATCGATATCGAAGCCCTGGCCAACGTCGCCCACGCCCGTGGCGTGCCGCTGATGGTGGACAACACCGTGGCCACGCCAATCCTGTGCAAGCCGATCCAGTTCGGCGCGGACATCGTCGTGCATTCGGTGACCAAATACGTGGGCGGCCACGGCAACTCGCTGGGTGGCGTGATCGTCGACAGCGGCACCTTTCCCTGGACCCAGTACCCGGAGAAATTCCCCGGACTCAACCAGCCGGAGCCGGCCTATCACGGTGTGGTCTACACCGAAAAATTCGGCCCGGCGGCGTTCATTGCCCGCGCCCGTACCGTGCCGCTGCGCAACACCGGCGCGGCCCTGGCGCCGATGAATGCATTCCTGCTGCTGCAAGGCCTGGAAACCCTGGCCCTGCGCATGGAGCGCCACACCGAAAACGCCTTGAAGATTGCCCACTTTCTGCAAGACCACGCACTGGTGGAGTGGGTCAGCTACGCCGGCCTGCCGGATCACCCCCACCATCACCTGGCGCAAAAATACATGCAGGGCAAACCGTCGGCGATTCTGTCCTTCGGCCTGAAGGGTGGTTATGAGGCGGGCGTGCGTTTCTACGATTCGCTGCAGATCTTCAAGCGCCTGGTGAACATCGGCGATGCCAAGTCCCTGGCCTGCCACCCGGCGTCCACCACCCATCGCCAGATGAATGAACAGGAGCAGGCGAAGGCCGGGGTGAAGCCGGAGATGATTCGCCTGTCGGTGGGCATCGAGGCCATTGAAGACCTGATCGAGGACCTGCAGCAGTCGCTGGCCTCAACCCAGCTCTGAGGCCAGCCAGGCGGCCAGCGCCTGATGGCTGACATCCGGCCGGCGCACGAAGTAGGCGACCTTGTGCTTCAAGGTCGCCGGCACAAAGGCGCTGTACAGGTCCGGGCGCTGTTCTTCCAGCCATTGCAACAGGTTGTCCACCTGCGTAACGCTCGATTGCTCACCCAAGTGCTGGAGAACATGCGGCGGCACTTGCCACCATGGGCCGGGCTTTGCCGCTCCCGCTGCCGTAACCGCTACCTCATGCTGGCGACCATTGATCCAGTAGCGACTGAACACCGGGAGCCACTCCTTTGCCTGTGGCCCCAGCGCCTGCAACACAGGCAGGACATAAGCACCGTCCCAGAAGCGAAAGAACACCGCCGGCCCTTCCGGCAACAGTACCTTGGTCAGGCTGCGCAGATGCTCGACGACGGTGTGCAAGGAACAGGACGACACCGCCAGCCAACCCCAGCCGATACCTTCACATTCAGCGGCCCATTTCAAAAAAGCGCTGTCGACGGCGACCACCGCGACGTAGGGCATGACCTCCTCCCACGCTGCATACTCGCTACCCGCCCAGATGGGGCTAAGTGCACGTCCGTCGGTACGCCGCCACGCATCGAGCGGCTTGCAGTCGCTGGCATTGCCCATCACCACAAACAACTGCTCGCCCGCCTGCAACGGCGCAGCCTCAAGCCACTGCCCGGGAGAAATCATGGCGCACCCGCGGGCAGTGATGTATTGCGATGCAGGGGGCGTATTGCACACGCCATTCCTGCAGCGCTCGCACTCTTCGCAAAAGGGTGCGCTGCGCTTCAGGCTTAACACCTGGACGGCACTCAACGGTGCAGGTATTACCGCCAGCAACTTTTCCTGCAGCCCCGGCGTCAGCGGCGCTCCCGCCGGTGCCGGGGAGCCGCCAAGCTGGATTTGCGTGCTGCTGAAAATCCCGCCCGCCGAAACGTTGATCCACTGCCCACCGGCCTGGAGGGTCACGCTGGCACCCGCATCAATAACGACGTTTTGCCCGGCACCGATGTGAATGGTCAACCCGGCACGTACCTGCTGGGAACCCGCGACCATCAGGTGATCGTCCTGCTTGAGTTCGGTCAGGCGGTTGCCGTGGGTGGTGCGCTGTTCTTCGCCCTGAAGCTCTTGACGATCAAGGCCTTTAACGATTACGTCGCGCTGGTTGTCGACCTGCACGTGCTGGTCGTGCAGTACATGCTGGGTCCAGTTGCGCTGGGCGCGCAGGTAGATTTCCTCGGCACCCTTGCGGTCCTCGATGCGCAGCTCGTTGTAGCCACCGCCGCCGGGGCTGGTCTGGCTACGGAAGATGCTGCGGGTCTTGTCGGCTGGCAGGTCCAGCGGCACCGGCGTGGCGGCATTGGCCAGGCAACCGACCACCAGCGGCGTGTCGGCGTCGCCGTCGACGAAACCCACCAGCACCTCCATGCCCACCCGCGGGATCAACACCGAGCCGTAGTGCTCATGGGCCCAGCCACTGGCCACCCGCAGCCAGCAACTGGAATGTTCGTCGTGCTCCCCGGCGCGATCCCAGGCCATCTGCACCTTGACCCGGCCATACTCGTCACAATGGATCTCGCTGCCTGCCGGCCCTGTAACCACGGCGTTTTGATAGCCAGACACCGGCGGTCGCGATACCAGCAGCGGTGTTCGAAACGGCACCTCCCATGGCGTTACGACAAAGTGATTGCTGTAGCCCTGAGCCGATTCATCACCTGAGGCGTCGATGGCCGACTCCTCCAGCACCTGAGGCTGGCGCCCTGCATGCGTCACCTGGGTGACCAGCCACAAATCATTCCATTCCTGGCGAGGATGCCCTTCCATCCTCAGGAACTGCCCGCTGACCAGGGACGGCTGGTCGCTATGGCCACTGGCCTGGCGAAAGTCACCGCGATGGCGCTCCAACCTACGTTGCGCCAGGTATTTACCATGAGCGCGATCCGTAAAATTCCCGGGATAACACTGTTCCTCCAGCATGGGACGCTGGCCGCCGGACACCGTGCTTTCCAAGCTCAGGCGTGGCTTTCTGAAGTCGTAGTCCCGCAGATTCACATCGGTGGTACGGGTCTTCAACCGCAGGGTAAAACGCTTGATCACCGGCGTGTCGGCAACCATCCCCGAACCCGCCGCGTATTGAGTGGCTTGCTCAGGCTGGGCGAACACGCTCTGGTCATCGCCGAACACCAAAAGGTGGCGCTCGGGGTGATGCTGGAAGTGGTAGTGAATGCCCGACTCGGCGCACAAGCGCTGGATGAACGCCAGATCGGTTTCGCCAAACTGAACGCAGTACTCACGCTCGGGGTACACCCCGCTCAGTTGAAACGAGAAGGCATCCGCCTGGATACCCTGCCCTTCCAGCACCAGTGCAATGATCTGCGGCACCGTCCGGTTCTGGAAAATCCGCTGGTGAGCGCTGTGCTCAAGATAAGCCAACCGCGGAACCAGCGTGATCTGATAACGCGTCAGGCGCTTGCCCGAGTCGCCTTGTGCCACCCGATAAACTTGGCCATGAATACCATGGCCATGCGCATCAAACCCCAGGAACGCCTGGCGATGCATCAAGCTTTCCAGGTCAAGGTCGGGTTGCTCGCTGACCAGTTCAAGGTCAAAACGATAGGGCAGGCTGATGAATTCATCGCCAGTGAACTCACGTACCTTGAGAACACTTGGCACACCGTCGAGGGTCAGGCTAAAGGCACTTTGATTGGCAGGAGCGAACATCCGGTGTTTCTCTGCGAGTAGTGGGTGGCCGATTCTGCACCAGCTGTTTGCCGAGCTGAGTGCGCTGCAGGCAAATCAGTAAATCCCTACATCGCAGGCTCTTTAATCTTCATGTATCAGGCATCGAAGCCCTACCACCAGCGTGCTAGCGTATTCGTCCCCCATCGCCCCATGACAATGGAAAAAACATGGCCACCCGCTACGCAAAAATCGTCCTGACCCTTGCCCTGGCAGCCTTCGCCACACTCGTGGCCTTCAGCAACATCACCGACTACGGCTCCAACTTTGCCTTCGTCAAACATGTGCTGAGCATGGACACCACCTTCCCCGGCAACGCCGCGATGTATCGCGCCATCACCACCCCATGGCTGTGGCACGGTGCATATTGGCTGATCATCGCCGGTGAAGCCCTGACGGCCGTGCTGCTGGCGCGTGGAGCACTGGCCTTGTGGCGGGCTCGTCGTGCCACAGGTATCGACTTCAATCGCGCCAAGAAAAGCGCAATCGTCGGGCTGACCCTGGGTTTTGTGGTGTGGTTCTTCGGCTTTATGGTGATCGGCGGCGAGTGGTTCCTGATGTGGCAATCCCATCAGTGGAACGGCCAGGAAGCGGCGTTCAAGTTCTATATGGCGATCCTGGGTGTGCTGATTTTTCTCAACCAGCCGGACACTGACCACGACTGAAAAACCACGAATTCAAAATCGGTGGATGCCCTTTCACAAACTACTGTCAGATAGCTGACGGTAGTTTGTAGCCCTTTTCCCAAAGTATAAAAACCGCCTCACATTCAACGCTCACAGCCACCAGGCGAGCCCTTAAATTGGCCGTTTACTTCAGTGATCATCTGAATCTGTGAAAACAACACTGCGAGATCTGGAAGGCAAAAAAACGGCCCGTCATCCAAAAGATGCGGGCCGTTTTCACTTCAGCGGGCATTCAAGCCCCCGCCGATTACTTGTTGAGGTTGTAATCCGCCTCGGCTGCGTCAAACCGCTGAAGCATGCCAGCCGTCGGAGCGCCCAGCTTGCTCACGAAGTAGATCGCCAGGCTGGCGAAGATGAAGCCCGGGATGATTTCGTACAGGCCAAACAGGCTGAAGTGCTTCCACACGATCACGGTGATCGCACCCACCAGGATGCCGGCCAATGCGCCATTACGCGTCATGCCTTTCCACAGTACGGAGATCAGTACCACAGGACCGAACGCAGCACCGAAACCGGCCCAGGCGTAGCTCACCAGGCCCAGTACGCGGTTTTCCGGGTTGGCGGCCATGGCGATGGCGATCAGCGCCACCAACAGCACCATGGCGCGACCGACCCATACCAGCTCGACCTGGGAGGCGTTTTTACGCAGGAAGGTTTTGTAGAAGTCTTCGGTGAGGGCACTGGAGCACACCAGCAACTGGCAGCTCAGGGTGCTCATTACCGCCGCCAGGATGGCCGACAGCAGCACACCGGCAATCCATGGGTTGAAGAGCAGCTTGGCCAGCTCGATGAACACACGCTCGTGGTTCTCGGTCACGGGACCGGCGACTTCCGGGTGCGCCGAGAAGTAGGCGATACCGAAGAAGCCCACCGCCACGGTGCCGCCCAGGCACAGGATCATCCAGGTCATGGAGATGCGACGTGCGTTGGCAATCGATTTCACCGAATCCGCCGCCATGAAGCGCGCGAGGATGTGCGGCTGGCCGAAGTAACCCAGGCCCCAGCCCATCAGCGAAATGATGCCGATGAAGGTGGTGTTTTTCAGCATGTTGAAGTTGTCAGGGTTCTGCGCTTCGATCGCCAGGAAGGTGGTGTCGACGCCACCGGTGGCCAGCAGCACGATGATCGGGGTCAGCAACAAGGCGAAGATCATCAGCGTGGCTTGCACGGTGTCGGTCCAGCTCACGGCCAGGAAACCACCGACGAAGGTGTAGGCAATGGTCGCGGCAGCACCGGCCCACAGCGCGGTCTCGTAGGACATGCCGAAGGTGCTTTCAAACAGACGGGCGCCAGCCACGATGCCGGAAGCGCAGTAGATGGTGAAGAACACCAGGATCACCACCGCAGAGATGATTCGCAGCAGGCCGCTTTTATCTTCGAAACGGCTGGAGAAGTAATCCGGCAGGGTCAGGGCGTCGCCGTTGTGCTCGGTCTGCACCCGCAGGCGGCCAGCTACAAACAGCCAGTTCAGGTAGGCACCGACGATCAGGCCGATGGCGATCCAGCTTTCCGACAGGCCAGACATGTAGATCGCGCCGGGCAAGCCCATCAGCAACCAGCCGCTCATGTCCGAGGCACCGGCCGAGAGCGCGGTGACCACGCTGCCGAGGCTGCGACCGCCGAGGATGTAGTCGGAAAGGTTGTTGGTGGAGCGATAGGCCATAAAGCCGATCAGCACCATGGCAGCGATATAGATCACAAATGTGATCAGGGTAGGATTACTTACGCTCATTGAGTTACGCCCTGGCTTTGTTTTTATGTAGCGGCGGTCTGTCCGGACGGCCATCCACTTTGCTAGTGGATAGACGAAGCCTGGCGCCGCGCATTTATGACTGACGTTTCCCCAGGAAAGCCATCAGCCGATGAACCGTCAGTAAGAGGTTGCACCTTGGGCGCGAATGCTATTCAACAAAGCAAATAAGGTGCAACCAGTTTCTTGAGAATAAGTTGCACCTCGATGTTTTTTGTGGAAAACACCGTGTTTTTGCTCCTTTTCGGAGCAAGAGCAGCCAAAGTCAGAAGCAAATGCACCAAGGCGCAGCCGATTCGGCTGCAACGATAATTTTTCCCGATCAGCATCAAAAATTTCATGGATAAAAAGGGTTGCACCCGGTTGCACCTCTCTCGGCGCAAAGCTAATCTTGCCGCCAGCTGATGCCACGCAGTAGTGGCACCCATGAGGATAAAAAGATGGCTACGACCACCCTTGGGGTCAAACTTGACGACCCGACCCGCGAGCGCCTGAAGGCGGCCGCGACCTCCATTGATCGCACGCCGCACTGGCTGATCAAGCAGGCGATTTTCAATTACCTGGAGAAACTCGAGGGTGGTGCAACCCTGGCCGAGCTCAACGGCCTGGGCAGCAAGGACGCGGAAGAAGCCGGCGAGGTCCAGACCGACCACGCCCACCAGTGCTTCCTGGAATTTGCCGAAAGCATCCTGCCGCAATCGGTACTGCGCGCCTCGATCACCGCCGCCTACCGTCGCCCGGAGCCGGAAGTGGTGCCGATGCTGATCGAGCAGGCTCGCTTGCCCGCGGCAATGGCCGAGGCCACCAACAAGCTCGCCTCTTCGATCGCCGAGAAACTGCGCAATCAGAAAAGCGCCGGCGGCCGTGCAGGCATCGTCCAGGGCCTGCTGCAAGAATTTTCCCTGTCGTCCCAGGAAGGCGTAGCGCTGATGTGCCTCGCCGAAGCGCTGCTGCGCATCCCGGACAAGGGCACCCGCGACGCACTGATCCGCGACAAGATCAGCACCGGCAACTGGCACCCGCACCTGGGCAACAGCCCGTCGCTGTTCGTCAACGCCGCCACCTGGGGCCTGTTGCTGACCGGCAAACTGGTCGCGACCCACAACGAAGCCGGCCTGACCTCGTCCCTGAGCCGCATCATCGGCAAGAGCGGCGAGCCGATGATCCGCAAGGGCGTCGACATGGCCATGCGCCTGATGGGCGAGCAGTTCGTCACCGGCGAAACCATCGCCGAAGCCCTGGCCAATGCGAGCAAGTTCGAAGCCAAGGGCTTCCGCTATTCCTACGACATGCTCGGTGAAGCCGCACTTACCGAACATGACGCCCAGAAATACCTGGCCTCGTACGAACAAGCCATCCACTCGATCGGCAAGGCGTCCCACGGTCGCGGGATTTATGAAGGCCCGGGCATTTCCATCAAGCTCTCGGCCCTGCACCCGCGTTACAGCCGTGCGCAGTACGAGCGCGTGATGGATGAGCTGTACCCGCGCCTGCTGTCGCTGACCCTGCTGGCCAAGCAATACGACATCGGTTTGAACATCGACGCCGAAGAAGCCGATCGCCTGGAGCTGTCCCTCGACCTGCTGGAACGACTGTGCTTCGAGCCGCAACTGACCGGCTGGAACGGTATCGGTTTTGTGATCCAGGCTTACCAGAAGCGTTGCCCGTATGTGATCGACTACGTGATCGACCTGGCACGCCGCAGCCGCCACCGCCTGATGATCCGCCTGGTAAAAGGCGCGTACTGGGACAGCGAAATCAAGCGCGCCCAGGTCGAAGGCCTGGAAGGCTATCCGGTGTACACCCGCAAGGTGTACACCGACGTTTCCTACATTGCCTGCGCACGCAAACTGCTTTCGGTACCGGAAGTTATCTACCCGCAGTTCGCCACCCACAACGCTCACACCTTGTCGGCGATTTACCATATTGCCGGTCAGAACTATTACCCCGGCCAGTACGAGTTCCAATGCCTGCACGGCATGGGCGAGCCTCTGTACGAGCAGGTTGTAGGCAAGGTCTCCGAAGGCAAGCTGAACCGTCCGTGCCGCGTGTACGCACCCGTCGGCACCCACGAAACACTGCTGGCTTACCTGGTGCGTCGCTTGCTGGAAAACGGCGCCAACACCTCGTTCGTCAACCGTATTGCCGACCAATCCATCTCGATCCAGGAGCTGGTGGCCGATCCAGTGGCCAGCATCGAGCAGATGGCGACGCTGGAAGGCGGCTTCGGCCTGCCGCACCCGCGTATCCCGCTGCCCCGCGACCTGTATGGTGCCGAGCGCGCCAACTCCGCCGGTATCGACCTGGCCAACGAACACCGCCTGGCGTCGCTGTCCTGCGCCTTGCTGGCTACCGCGCATAACAACTGGAAAGCCGCGCCGATGCTCGGTTGCGCTTCCAGCAATGAAGCGGCTGCACCGGTGTTGAACCCGTCGGATCTGCGTGACGTGGTTGGCCACGTACAGGAAGCAACTGTCGAAGACGTCGACAACGCCATCCAGTGCGCCCTGAACGCTGCGCCAATCTGGCAGGCCACCCCGCCCGCCGAACGCGCCGCGATCCTGGAACGTGCCGCCGACCTGATGGAAGGCGAGATCCAGCCGCTGATGGGCCTGCTGGCCCGCGAAGCCGGCAAGACCTTCGCCAACGCCATCGCCGAAGTGCGTGAAGCCGTGGACTTCCTGCGTTACTACGCGGTGCAGGCTCGCAACGATTTCACCAACGACGCTCACCGCCCGCTGGGTCCGGTGGTGTGCATCAGCCCGTGGAACTTCCCGCTGGCGATCTTCAGTGGGCAGGTCGCCGCTGCACTGGCCGCCGGCAACCCGGTACTGGCCAAGCCTGCCGAGCAAACACCGCTGGTGGCCGCACAAGCCGTGCGCCTGCTGCTGGAAGCCGGGATTCCGGAAGGCGTGCTGCAACTGCTGCCGGGCCAGGGCGAAACCGTCGGTGCGCGCCTGGTGGGTGATGATCGCGTCAAGGGCGTGATGTTCACCGGTTCCACCGAGGTTGCGCGCTTGCTGCAACGCAGTGTCGCCGGCCGTCTGGATGCACAGGGTCGTCCGATTCCGCTGATCGCCGAAACCGGTGGCCAGAACGCAATGATCGTCGACTCCTCGGCACTCACCGAACAAGTGGTGATCGACGTAGTGTCGTCGGCCTTCGACAGTGCCGGTCAACGTTGCTCGGCCCTGCGCGTACTGTGCTTGCAGGAAGATTCCGCTGACCGCGTCATCGAAATGCTTAAAGGTGCCATGGCTGAATGCCGCCTCGGCAACCCGGAGCGCCTGTCGGTGGATATCGGCCCGGTGATCGACGCCGAAGCCAAGGCTGGCATCGAGAAACATATCCAGGCCATGCGCGACAAAGGCCGCAACGTTTACCAGGTCGCGATTGCCGATAGCGAAGAGATCAAGCGCGGCACCTTCGTGATGCCAACCCTGATCGAACTGGAAAGCTTCGACGAACTGCAACGGGAGATCTTCGGCCCGGTGCTGCACGTGGTGCGCTACAAGCGCAAAGAGATCGACCAGCTTATCGGCCAGATCAATGCCTCCGGCTATGGCCTGACCCTGGGCGTGCACACCCGCATCGACGAGACCATCGCCAAGGTGATCGACAACGTCCATGCCGGTAACGTCTACGTTAACCGCAACATCGTGGGCGCCGTGGTCGGCGTGCAGCCGTTCGGTGGCGAAGGCTTGTCGGGCACTGGCCCGAAAGCTGGCGGCCCGCTGTATCTGTACCGTTTGCTGTCGACCCGTCCTACGGACGCCATCGAGCAATCCTTCGTCCGTGGTGATGCACTGGCCGCACCGGATGTTCGCCTGCGGGATGCCATGAGCAAGCCGCTGACCGCCCTGAAAGCCTGGGCCGACAGCAACAAGCTGAGCGACTTGAGCGCCCTGTGCGTGCAGTTCGCCGCGCAATCCCAAAGCGGTATCACCCGCCAACTGGCCGGCCCGACCGGCGAGCGCAACAGCTATGCCATCCTGCCCCGCGAGCACGTGTTGTGCCTGGCGGAAGTGGAAGGCGACCTGCTGACGCAACTGGCGGCCGTGCTGGCAGTCGGCGGCTCGGCGGTATGGCCGGAAACTGAATTGACCAAGGCCGTGTTCGCACGCTTGCCGAAGGATATTCAGGCGAAGATCACGCGGGTGGCTGACTGGACCAAGGATGAAACCGTGTTTGATGCCGTGCTGCATCACGGTGATTCCGACCAACTGCGCGGCGTTTGCCAGCAAGTGGCCAAGCGTGGCGGGGCGATTGTCGGGGTTCACGGTTTGTCTTCGGGCGAAACCGGGATTGCCCTGGAGCGCCTGGTGATCGAACGGGCGTTGAGCGTCAACACTGCTGCTGCGGGTGGTAACGCCAGCCTGATGACCATCGGCTAACTGAAGAAACGCGGTCAAAATGTGGGAGCGGGCTTGCTCGCGAATGCGCAGTGTCAGTCGCCAGATGTACTGACTGATCCACCGCATTCGCGAGCAAGCCCGCTCCCACACTGACCGTGTTTGCAACTCACCGCTGTTGTTTGGCCCCTCCATCACCCAGATCAATCTTGCTATCCAGCCTCTATTTGCGCACTTAGACTCGGCCCATTCCCACACAGGTAAGCCGCCATGTCCGAGACGCTGCTCAGTTCCCGCAATCTGGCTTTCGAGCTGTACGAAGTCCTCGATGCCGAGGGCCTGACCCAGCGCGAGCGGTTTGCCGAACACAACCGTGAAACCTTCGACGCCGCCATCGGCACCGCCCGCAGCATTGCCGAGAAGTTTTTCGCCCCGCATAACCGCAAGGGCGACGAGAACGAACCCCGCTACGAGAACGGTCAGGCGATTCTGATTCCTGAAGTGAAACCGGCGGTGGATGCCTTCCTTGAAGCCGGCTTTCTCAACGCTGCCCGCAGCTTCGACGCTGGCGGCATGCAACTGCCCACCCTGCTCTCCCAGGCGTGTTTCGCCCACTTCCAGTCGGCCAACGCCGCATCCACGTCCTACCCGTTCCTGACCATGGGCGCCGCCAACCTGATCGAGAGCTTCGGCACCGAGGAGCAGAAACAACGCTTCCTGCAACCGATGATCGAAGGCCGCTTCTTTGGCACCATGGCGCTGACCGAGCCCCATGCGGGCTCATCGCTGTCGGATATTCGTACCCGCGCAGAGCCGGCGGCTGACGGCAGCTATCGCCTCAAGGGCAACAAGATCTTCATCTCCGGCGGCGATCACCCGCTGTCGGAGAACATCGTGCACATGGTGCTGGCCAAGCTGCCGGACGCACCTGCCGGGGTGAAGGGCATTTCGCTGTTTATCGTGCCCAAGTTCCTGGTCAACAACGACGGCAGCCTGGGCAAGCGCAACGATGTGCTGCTGGCCGGGCTGTTTCACAAGATGGGCTGGCGTGGCACCACCTCGACCGCGTTGAATTTCGGCGATAACGGCGAGTGCGTCGGCTACCTGGTGGGCCAGCCGCATCAGGGCCTGAGTTGCATGTTCCAGATGATGAACGAAGCGCGGATCGGCGTGGGCATGGGCGCGGTGATGCTGGGTTACGCCGGCTACCTGTATTCCCTGGAATATGCCCGTGAACGTCCCCAAGGCCGCTTGCCCGACAGCAAGGATCCCAACACCGCGCCGGTGTCGATCATCCAGCACGCCGATATCAAACGCATGCTGTTGACCCAAAAAGCCTACGTGGAAGGCGCCTTCGACCTTGGCTTGTACGCCGCGCGCCTGTTCGACGACACCACCACCCTGGAAACCGAAGCTGCGCGCAAACAGGCCCACGAACTGCTGGACCTGCTGACGCCGATCGTCAAATCCTGGCCATCGGAGTTTTGCCTGAAGGCCAACGAACTGGCGATCCAGATCCTCGGCGGCCACGGCTACACCCGCGAATACCCGGTGGAACAGTACTACCGCGACAACCGCCTGAACCCGATCCATGAAGGCACCCACGGCATTCAGTCGCTGGACTTGCTCGGGCGCAAGCTGGCGCAGAACGGCGGTGCGGGCTTGAAGCAACTGATCCGCCTGATCGCCGAGACCGGCGCACGGGCACAGGAGTATCCGTCGCTGAATGCCTTGCGGGAACCGCTGGAACAACTGGTGGCGCGCCTGCAAGAGGTCACCCTCGGCCTGTTGACGGATCTCGCCCAGGGCAAGGTCAACAGCAGCCTGGCGAATTCGGCGCTGTACCTGAAGGTGTTCGGGCATACGGTGATTGGCTGGCGCTGGCTGGAACAGGCAATTCGCGCCGAGGAAGGGCTGGCCAGGGGCAATGCTGCCGATGTCGCCTTCTACAAGGGCAAGCTCCAGGCCGCCCGGTACTTCCTGACGTGGGAAATACCGGGCTGCCATCATGAACTGGCGATTCTCGAGGCACGCGATGACACGTGCCTGGGGATGCAGGATGAGTGGTTCTAAGGCGTTCCGATTGCCTTGGAAATCACCTCGACCGTGGCGCTGACTTGCTCTTGGTAACGGTCGAGTTCCTGCTGATGGTGCTTTTGCATTTCGATCTGCTCGGCGCACAGGTTCAGCGCCGCCAGCACCAATAGCTTGTCACCGATCAACGTCGGGTACTTTTTCTTGGTGGTGGCCAGGGATGCCTTGAGCATCGTCACGGCGCTCATCAGGGTGTTGTCTTCCCCTTCCGGTGCCTTGATCGAGTAATCCTCACCGAGAATCGAAACGACCTTTATCCCTTCATTCATGCGCTGACAGGACCTGCGCTCACACGCTCAACCAACGCCTGGATACGGGCAGCGGTGGCGCCCTGCTTTTCTTCCTGTTCCATCAGGTTCAGCTGCAAGCTGTCGTTTTCATCCTTGGCGCGAGCCAGTTCGGCCTTGAGGGATTCGTTGGTGCCCAGCAGATCCTGGTTCTGCTGTACCAGGTCGCTGACCAGTTGTTCCAATTGGCTGAGGGATGCTTCTAACATTTTGATTTCTCGGGCTTTTTCAAAGGGCGGTGACGATAAAGAAAATTCACCTCGGATGCCAGGGTTATCCCTGGCGCGGGGCCTTGATTTTACAGGGCAGGCCACGCTTTCGAGCCTTAGTGACTGCATTTATGGCATCTGGTTCCTGAATCCCGTCGGCCCGCCCCGATCTGCGACAAAAGCGCGCACCCCCTCAAGACTTTAGTCGTATGACCGATAGGTCATGGACACCCCGCTCAAACCCCGCATGGATCGCGCTTCTCCCCAGGATCACAACATGTCTCTTCGTAATATGAATATCGCGCCGCGGGCCTTTCTCGGCTTCGCGTTGATTGGCGCGCTGATGTTGTTTCTCGGTGTGTTCGCCCTGAACCAGATGAGCAAGATCCGTGCGGCGACGGAAGACATCACCCTTAGCAGCGTGCCGAGCATTCGCGCCCTGGACGAGTTCACTCAACTGACCCTGCGCCTGCGGGTGCTGTCGTATCGCCTGCTGACCAACCGCGAGCCTGACGTCCAGCAAAAGACCCTTGAGTCTTTTGACGTGCGCAATCAGCAGATTCGTACGGCCCAGGCGGTCTACGAGAAGTTGATCGACAGCAGCGAAGAACGTGCTGCCTACGACGAATACGTGCGTCTGCTGGCCCAGTACCATCAGATTGAAGAGCGCATGAAGAGCCTGTCACGGGCCAATCAGGTTGAAGAGCTGCGCACGCTGCTGAATACCGAGCTGCTGAACAACTCGGATCAGGTCAACGCCGTATTGAACCGCCTGCTGGACATCAACAACAAGATGGCGCTGGCCACCAACCAGCAAGCCGCCGACCAGTACGACATGGCGTTTGAGCTGGTGGTGATCCTGCTGATCCTCGCCACGGCGCTGACCATGCTGTTCGCCTGGTTGCTGACCCGCAGCATCACCCTGCCGATCGCCCAGGCCCTGGATGCCGCCGAGGAAATCGCCGAAGGCAACCTGACGCGCCCGATCAAGGTGGAAGGCAACGACGAAGCCGGCCGACTACTGTTGGCAATGGCCAAGATGCAGGACAAATTGAAGGACACCTTGCAGCGCATTTCCGGCTCGGCCACCCAATTGGCCTCCGCCGCGGAAGAGCTGAATGCCGTGACCGACGAAAGCGCCCGTGGCCTGACCCAGCAAAACAACGAAATCGAACAGGCCGCCACGGCGGTGAACGAGATGACCAGCGCGGTTGAAGAAGTGGCCCGCAACGCGGTCAGCACTTCCGAAGCCTCGAAGAACGCCACGTCGTCTGCGGGCGATGGACGTGATTTGGTGCAGGAAACCGTCAGCGCCATTGAACGCATGAGCAGCGACGTGCAAGCCACTGCCACCTTGATCGGCAACCTGGCGGAAGAGTCCCGGGACATCGGCAAGGTGCTGGACGTGATTCGTGGCTTGGCTGACCAGACCAACCTGCTGGCCCTGAACGCCGCGATTGAAGCGGCGCGTGCCGGTGAAGCCGGGCGTGGTTTTGCGGTGGTGGCGGATGAGGTGCGGGCCCTGGCCCATCGCACCCAGCAGTCCACCAGCGAAATCGAGCGGATGATCGGCAGCATTCAGGCCGGTACCGAGCATGCAGTGGATTCGATGCGCAACAGCACCGAGCGGGCGGAATCGACGTTGAACATCGCCAAGGGTGCGGGGATGTCGCTGGACACCATCAATACCGCCATCGTTGAAATCAACGAGCGCAACCTGGTGATCGCCAGTGCCGCTGAAGAGCAGGCGCAGGTGGCGCGGGAAGTGGATCGCAACCTGGTGAATATTCGTGACTTGTCGGTGCAGTCGGCGACCGGCGCCAGCCAGACCAGTGCGGCGAGCAGTGAGCTGTCGCGGTTGGCGGTGGATTTGAACGGGATGGTGGGGCGGTTCAGGCTTTAACGGACACCGCAGGGCTAAAAATGTGGGAGCGGGCTTGCTCGCGAATGCGGTGGATCAGCTACGCATAACGCGACTGACACACCGCTTTCGCGAGCAAGCCCGCTCCCACATTGAATATGCGCCAGCCATTCAAAACCTTTTTGACAGCACAGCAATTCAACAGGTTAGAATCGCTGGCACGCAGACTGCATGGTCAGTTTGCGCCTCGTCTTTCCTGCTCATGGAGTACTGCCTTTGAATGCGACGACCATCAACAGCCTGTTCTTGATCGGCGCGTTGCTGGTAGGTGCGAGCATTCTGGTGAGTTCTCTTTCGTCCCGCCTGGGGATTCCGATCCTGGTAATCATCCTGGCCGTGGGCATGATCGCCGGCGTCGACGGCGGCGGCATCATCTTCGATAACTACCCGACTGCCTACCTCGTGGGCAACCTCGCCCTGGCCGTGATCCTGCTCGACGGCGGACTGCGAACGCGGGTAGCCAGTTTCCGTGTAGCCCTCTGGCCTGCGTTGTCCCTGGCGACGGTCGGGGTGCTGATCACCACCGGCCTCACCGGCATGGCAGCCGCCTGGCTGTTCAACCTCAACATCATTCAAGGCCTGCTGATCGGCGCCATCGTCGGCTCCACGGACGCCGCAGCGGTGTTCTCGCTGCTGGGCGGCAAAGGCCTGAACGAACGGGTCACCGCCAGCCTGGAAATCGAATCCGGCAGCAACGACCCGATGGCGGTGTTCCTCACCGTCACCCTGATCGACATGCTTGCCAGCGGCCAGACCGGCCTGCACTGGAGCCTGCTGGGCCACTTGATCCGTGAGTTTGGCATCGGCGGCATCATCGGCCTGGGCGGCGGCTGGTTGATGCTGCAGATGGTCAACCGGATCAACCTGGCCAACGGCCTGTACCCGATCCTGGTGATTTCCGGCGGCCTTTTCGTGTTCGCCCTGACCAACGCCCTGCACGGCAGCGGCTTCCTCGCCGTTTACCTGTGCGGCCTGGTGATCGGCAACCGCCCGGTGCGCAGCCGGCACGGCATTTTGCATATGCTCGACGGCATGGCCTGGCTGGCACAGATCGGCATGTTTCTGGTGCTGGGCCTGCTGGTCACGCCCCATGATTTACTGCCCATCGCGCTGCCGGCCCTGGGCCTGGCGCTGTGGATGATTCTCTTCGCACGGCCGCTGTCGGTGATCGTCGGCCTGCTGCCGTTCAAGGCCTTCCATGGCCGAGAGAAAGCCTTTATCGCCTGGGTCGGCCTGCGCGGTGCGGTACCGATCATTCTGGCGGTGTTCCCGCTGATGGCCGGCCTGCCCCACGCGCAGCTGTACTTCAACCTGGCGTTCTTTATCGTGCTGGTGTCGTTGCTGGTGCAGGGTACGAGCCTGCCGTGGGTCGCCAAACTGTTGAAAGTGACGGTACCGCCAGAGCCGGCGCCGATTTCCCGGGCGGCCCTGGAAGTGCACGTCACCAGCGAGTGGGAGCTGTTCGTCTACCGCCTGGGTGCCGAGAAATGGTGCATCGGCGCCGCCCTGCGGGAGCTGAAAATGCCCGAAGGCACGCGGATCGCCGCGCTGTTTCGTGGCCAGCAACTGCTCCATCCGTCGGGTAGTACGGTGCTCGAAGTCGACGATCTGCTGTGCGTAATCGGCCATGAACACAACTTGCCGGCCCTCGGCAAACTGTTCAGCCAGGCACCACAACGGGGCCTCGACCTGCGCTTCTTCGGTGACTTCGTGCTGGAAGGCGACGCCCAGCTGGGCGCGGTTTCGGCCCTGTACGGGCTCAAGCTCGAGGGCATCGACCCGGACATGCCACTGAGCCGCTTCATCACCCAGAAAGTCGGCGGCGCGCCGGTCGTCGGCGACCAGGTGGAGTGGAACAACACCATCTGGACCGTCGCGGTCATGGACGGGAACAAGATCGGCAAAGTCGGCGTCAGATTCCCCGAAGGAAGTCGCCCGGGCCCCGGACTCTTCCTCTAAACTGCGGGGCGACGGCGCGCCAGTCGATGTCGGGACGCCCCCTATTTTTCACCTTGCTCGACCGGTCTCTATGACAACCCTGCGCACTTTTCTCGCCACTGCCCTGCTGGGCCTGACTCTCTGCGTCGGCACCGTACACGCGGCCGACCCGCCCAGCATCGATTCCGTCCAGCAAACCCTGGACAAGCTGCCGGACCGCAAACTGCCCGACGCCGACATGAAGGCGCTGCAAAGCATCCTGCAGCAAACGCTCACCTTCCTGGGCAACCAGCAGGACTACCAGCAGCGCCTGGTGGACCTCAAGCGCCAGCTCGAAGACGCGCCGCGCCAGACCGTCGACAACCAGCGCGAACTGACTCGCCTCAAGGCCACCAAGGTGATTCCGGTCGCCCAGCGCTACGCCACCTTGCCGGTGCCGCAACTTGAACAACTGCTGGTGCAGCGCACCACCCAGCAAGGCGACCTGCAAAAGGAACTGGCCGACGCCAACAGCCTGACCATCGCGGCCCAGACCCGTCCCGAGCGCGCCCAGACCGAAATCAGCAGCAGCCAGACACGCATCCAGCAGATCAACGCGACCCTCAAGGCCGGTAAAGACAACGGCAAGACCCTCAGCGGTGACCAGCGCAACCAGCTGAACGCCGAGTTGGCCGCCCTCAACGCGCTGATTCCCCTGCGCCGCCAGGAACTGGCCGGCAACAGCCAACTGCAAGACCTGGGCAACAGCCAGCACGACCTGGTGCTGGAAAAGACCGCGCGCCTGGAGCAGGAAATCCAGGACCTGCAAACCCTGATCAACCAGAAACGCCTGGCCCAGTCCCAGGAAACCGTGACCCAGCAGTCCATCGAAGCCCAGAAGGCCGGTGGCAGCAGCCTGCTCGCCACGGAAAGCGCGGCCAACCTGAAACTGTCCGACTACCTGCTCAAAAGCACTGACCGGCTCAACGAGCTGACCCAGAAAAACCTGCAAACCAAGCAGCAACTGGACAGCGTGACCCAAAGCGACTCGGCGCTGGACGAGCAGATCAACGTGCTCAAGGGCAGCCTGCTACTGTCCAAGATCCTCTACAAACAGAAGCAGGCCCTCCCGCGCCTGACCGTGGACCGCGACCTGGCGGATGACATCGCCAACATTCGCCTGTACCAGTTCGAGGTCAATCAACAGCGCGAACTGATCAGCACCCCGAGCACCTACGTCGACAGCTTGCTGGCCAACCAGCCGGCCGACCAGGTGACGCCACAACTGCGGCGCACCCTGCTGGAACTGGCGATCACCCGCAGCGACCTGCTGGAACGCTTGAGCCGGGAACTGAGCGCACTGCTCAACGAATCCATCACCCTGCAACTGAACCAGAAACAACTGCTGAGCACCGCCACCACCTTGCGGGCGACCCTCGACGAACAGATGTTCTGGATTCCCAGCAACAAGCCGCTGGATACCGAATGGCTGGAAACCGTACCGGCGCACCTGAGCAAACAGGTCAATACCCTGCCGTGGGCCTCCAGCGTCAGCGAGCTGTATGACGGCCTGACCCAGCGCCCGCTGCTGTTCCTGCCCCTGCTGTTGTTGATCGGCGCGCTGCTGTGGCGTCGCAGCTACCTGTATGCCCGGCTGAAAAAAATCCATATGGACATCGGCCACTTCAAACGCGACAGCCAGTGGCACACGCCGGTGGCGATCCTGGTGAATATCGCGCTGGCGATGCCGGTGGCCCTGGGCCTGGCACTCTGCGGCTATGCGTTGCAGATCGACGCCCGCGGGCAAAACGCCAACCTCGGCGCCGCCCTGCTGCAGATCGCCCAGGCGTGGCTGGTGTTCTACACCGCGTATCGGATCCTCGCGCCTGGCGGCGTCGCCGAATTGCACTTCCGCTGGGAAAAACCCCAGGTCGAATTCCTCCAGGGCTGGGTACGCAAGCTCGGGCTCGTGGTACTGGCGTTGGTGGCCGTGGTGGCCATCGCCGAACATCAGCCGGCAGCGCTGGCCGACGATGTGCTGGGCATCGGCGTGGTACTGACCTGCTACGCACTGATGGCGTGGCTGCTCGGGCGCCTGCTGCTCAACAGCCCGACCCACGAAAAAGCCTCGCTGTTTCGCAAGGCCGTGGGCCTGGTGTTTACGGCACTGCCGGTGGCGCTGTTTATCGCCGTATGTTTTGGCTACTACTACACCGCCCTCAAGCTCAGCGACCGGCTGATCAACACCTTGTACCTGCTGATGTTCTGGCTGGTGATCGAAGCCACCTTCGTACGTGGCCTGGGCGTTGCGGCACGGCGCCTGGCCTATGCGCGGGCCCTGGCCAAACGCCAGGCCGCCAAGGAAGCCGGTGAGGGTGAAGCAGTGATCGAAGAGCCGACCCTGGACATCGAACAGGTCAACGAACAGTCGATGCGACTGATTCGCCTGGCGCTGCTGGGCGGCTTTATCGCTGCGTTGTACTGGGTGTGGTCCGACTTGATCTCGGTGTTTTCCTACCTGGACAACGTCACCCTCTACGAATACACCAGCGGCACCGGCGCCAATATCAGCATGGTGCCCATCAGCATCGGCGACTTGCTCGGCGCCCTGATCATCATCGGCATCACCTTCGCCCTGGCGCGCAACCTGCCCGGCCTCCTGGAAGTGTTGGTGCTGTCCAAGCTCGACCTGGCCCAGGGCAGCGCCTACGCCACCACCACCTTGCTGTCCTATGTGATTGCCGGCGTCGGGTTTGTCTCCACCCTGTCGACCCTCGGCGTGAGCTGGGACAAGTTGCAATGGCTGGTGGCCGCGCTGTCGGTGGGGTTGGGTTTCGGGATGCAGGAAATCTTCGCCAACTTCATCTCCGGCATCATGATCCTGTTCGAGCGGCCGGTACGGATCGGCGACACCATCACCATCGGCAACCTGTCGGGCACGGTGAGCAAGATCCGCATCCGTGCCACCACCATCACCGACTTCGACCGCAAGGACATCATTGTCCCGAACAAGACGTTCATCACCGGGCAACTGATCAACTGGTCGCTGACCGACACCATCACCCGGGTTACCCTGAAACTGGGCGTGGACTACGGCTCGGACCTGGACCTGGTGAAGGAATTGCTGCTCAAGGCCGCCGCCGAAAACCCACGCGTGTTGAAGGACCCGGCGCCCCACGTGTACTTCCTCAACTTCGGTGAAAGCACCCTCGATCACGAACTGCGCATGCATGTACGGGACCTGGGCGACCGCAACCCGGTGATCGATGAGGTCAACCGCTTCATCAACCGCGAGTTCAAGAACCACCACATCAACATCTCGTTCCGGCAAATGGAGGTTTACCTGAAGAACCTGCATGGCCAGGAATACAAGCTGGTGCCGGTGGAAGAAGAAAACCGGACCATCCTGCCGCCCGCCCAGGACCAGGACCTGCCCGAGCCGCCGCCCGCCAAACTCGACTAAACGCGCTATCCCCAGCAGAATGGTCGGACATTCTGCTCAGGAGATGGCCGTTGAAAGCCCTCGACGAACTGACCTTCGACAACCGCTTCGCCCGCCTGGGCGACGGCTTCTCAACCCATGTGCTGCCCGAGCCCATCGACGAACCGCGTTTAGTGGTGGCGAGCGAGGCAGCCATGGCGCTGCTGGATCTCGACCCTGGCGTGGCCGAAACGCCGGTGTTTGCCGAGCTGTTCGGCGGGCACAAGCTGTGGGCCGAGGCCGAGCCGCGGGCGATGATCTATTCCGGGCATCAGTTTGGCTCGTACAACCCGCAACTGGGGGATGGCCGCGGATTGTTGCTGGGCGAGGTGTACAACCAGGCCGGCGAGCATTGGGACCTGCACCTCAAGGGTGCCGGGCAAACCCCGTACTCGCGCATGGGCGATGGTCGTGCGGTGTTGCGCTCGTCGATCCGGGAGTTTCTGGCGTCGGAAGCACTGCATGCGCTGGGCATTCCCAGCAGTCGTGCGCTGTGTGTGATCGGTTCCACCACGCCGGTGTGGCGCGAGAAACAGGAGCGCGCCGCCATGGTGCTGCGCCTGGCCCACAGCCACGTGCGCTTTGGGCATTTCGAATATTTCTACTACACCAAGAAGCCTGAATTGCAGAAGCAATTGGCGGAGCACGTGCTGTCCCTGCACTTCCCGGAATGCATGGAACAGCCCGAGCCGTACCTGGCGATGTTCCGCGAAATCGTCGAGCGTAATGCCGAGTTGATCGCCAAGTGGCAGGCCTATGGGTTCTGCCATGGAGTGATGAACACCGACAACATGTCGATCCTCGGCATCACCTTCGACTTCGGGCCGTTTGCATTTTTGGACGATTTCGACGCGCAGTTCGTCTGCAACCACTCCGACCATGAAGGGCGTTATTCCTTCAGCAACCAGGTGCCGATCGGGCAGTGGAACCTGAGCGCACTGGCCCAGGCGTTGACGCCGTTTATCAGCGTCGAGGCGCTGCGGGAAACGCTGGGGCTGTATCTGCCGTTGTTCCAGGCCCACTACCTGGACCTGATGCGCCGCCGACTGGGCCTCACCACCGCCGAAGATGACGATCAGAAACTGGTGGAACGCCTGCTGCAACTGATGCAGAACAGCGGCGTCGACTACACCCTGTTCTTCCGCCGGCTGGGGGATGAGTCCGCCGCCTTGGCCGTGGCGCGGTTGCGCGACGACTTTGTCGACCTCAGGGGGTTTGATGAGTGGGCGGATCTGTACAAAACCCGTGTAGAGCGCGACGCCAGCGGCACAGAAGAACAGCGACGTGAGCGGATGCATGGGGTGAATCCGCTTTATATCCTGCGCAACTATTTGGCGCAGAACGCCATCCAGGCGGCGGAGCTTGGGGATTACAGTGAAGTGCGCCGGCTGCATGAGGTACTGGCCAAACCGTTTGAGGAACAGCCGGGGATGGAGCAATACGCCCAGCGGCCGCCGGATTGGGGGAAGCATTTGGAGATTAGTTGTTCTTCATAGCGCGACCTAGATAAAGGTCTCCACTGAAACCCCAAAGCGCTCCGCCAGCCAACGAATCTGCCGCAGGTTGAGCTGGCGTTTGCCACTAAGTACTTCAGAGACAACCGACTGCGCACCAACGCCCGGGAGATCACTTTGGGTCAAGCCATGCTCTCGCATCATTGAACGCAGCACTTCAACGCCACTGGCAACGGGCATCGGCCGGTGCTCGAGATCGTAGGCCTCGATCCAGTCACTGAGGATATCCACCAGGCTCATGAGCGGGCTGGATTCATCTTCGCCTATCAGGTCCAGCAATTCGTCGAGGGCGCTGACCAAGGTATCGTAGTCCGCCTCGTTTCTTGGCTTGCGCAGCAATGGCGAAACAAATTGCCAGTGTTCGGCAGCCTGCCTGATGAGTGCGCTCATCTGATTTTCTCCTTCCATTTACCTTGCTCATATTCACGGTGATCGAACAGGTACTTGATATAAATTCGTTGTACTTGGTAATGCACGAAGGCAATCAACCTCAGCTTATTGCCCCCGATGTCAAACACATGGAACTGCCCGACTTTGTCTGTTGCAGGGAACATTCCTTTCATCGACGCAAAGTCGGCGGGACTGTTGCGTTTCATTCTGCGATACCACTCATCCAGTGCCGTGGCTGAATGCGGCCATCTTTCTTTCGCTTCCCATATCCTTTTTTCGCTGATCACTCGCATGCAACATCCTTATCGCATCTTGCTATGAAGGTTAGTCTTGCCGAAAAAATATCGCAATCTGCGATATTCCTTGGCGGACCAGTGGCGCAATTCCAAGCATCCTTCAACAGCCTAGATACGCCGCGATAGAAGTCACCACCAAAAATGTGAACGCGTACGTCACTAGCGTCGAACCTTGATAAACACCCTTCCCGGCTCCAAATAGAACCCATTGGCCACTTTCACGGAGCCCAGCATGTCCGACTCTCTAGTAATTCCCTGCCCCCACTGCAACGGTCTCAACCGCATCCCCAATGAACGCCTGGGCGATGCGCCGAAGTGCGGGCGCTGCAAGCAACCGGTGCTGCTGAGCAAACCCTTTGAGCTGAAACAGGGCGATTACGCCAGCCAGATCAAGGGCGACCTGCCGTTGCTGGTGGACGTGTGGGCCGAATGGTGCGGGCCGTGCAAGTCGTTTGCGCCGGTGTTTGAGCAGGCCGCCGGGCAGTTGGCCGGGAAGTGCCGATTGGCCAAGCTCGATAGCGAGGCCAATCAGCAGTTATCCGCTCAGTTGGGGATTCGCTCGATTCCCAGCCTGATCCTGTTCAAAAATGGCCGGGAAGTGGCGCGTCAGAGCGGTGCGTTTCCGTTACCGCAGTTGATGAGCTGGCTGCGCAGTCAGGGCGTTTGAGGTAGCGGGACGCCCCGGTCCATCACCTGCCCCATCAGCAATACGCCCAATTCGCTCAACTGATGAATGGCCAACGCGACATCGCGCTGCTTGCCGGTGAGGTCGTCGGAAAGGTCGAGCAAGAGGGTGGTGACTGAGGAGAAGGTTTCGTAGGTATTGAGGATCAGGGTTTCGGTGGCTTGGCCGGGGCTGACTGTAAAAAGGTACGACGGGGGATTTGGAGTAGCTTTAAACATGGTCGACATTCCTGATTGGAACCGCCATCTGATCGCTACTAAACGAATTAGGGTGGCAGCTGTACGCAGGTTAGTAGACCGGGAAATGTCGAAGCCGGCGCGCCCGAAGACGCCCTACGCACAGCTACCATCAAGCACAGACTCAGCGCCTGAAAGATGAAGCTTATGCACTTAACGACAAACACTCGGGCTACTAAACCCGATCACTGAGAATTCAGCGACCGAGCAACCTTAGAGACGCCCATCCAGACGCACAAGCCGGCGGATTCTGGCGTAACTGTAGGCAACGGCGCAAGACGACGATTTCCCTGTAGGAACAAAGACCAAATGTGGGAGCGGGCTTGCTCGCGAATGCGGTGAGTCAGTCAATAGAGAATTCGACTGATCCACCGCATTCGCGAGCAAGCCCGCTCCCACATGGGTGATGTGTTGCCTGCTAAATCACGCGTTTTCCAGCAAGTTATGCAATTCCACAAACTGCTGTGTCAGCTTGTGCCGTGGGTCCAGGTGGATCAGCGGCATGTTCGCCTGGTGCGATTCACGCATGCGCACCGAACTGGTCAGGTACACCGGCAGTACCGGCAACCCTTCGGCAATCAATTCATCCAGCATCTGCTGCGGCAGGCTCGCCCGGGCCTGGAACTGGTTGACCACGATGCCTTCCACTTCCAGCCCTTCGTTGTGGTCTTCCTTCAATTCTTCGATCTCGGCCAACAGGCCATACAGCGCCTGGCGGGAGAAGCTGTCGCAATCGAAGGGGATCAGCACGCGATCAGCGGCAATCAGCGCTGAAACGGCATAAAAGTTCAGCGCCGGCGGCGTATCCAGGTAGATCCGGTCGTAGTCCTCGCTCAATTCATCCAGCAGCTTTCGCAGCTTGTTGATCTTGTGCTTGGCCTCGAGCTTGGGCTGCAAGTCGGCCAGTTCCGCGGTGGCGGTGATGACGTGCAGGTTGTCGAACGGGGTTTCGTAGATATCCACCTGGTTCTTCTTCGAAAACGGCCCGGAAGACAGGGTTTGCTTGAAGAAGTCGGCGATTCCCATGGGGATATCGTCGCCGGTCAGCCCGGTGAGGTACTGGGTAGAGTTAGCCTGGGCATCGAGGTCCACCAACAGGGTTCGATAGCCTTCGCTGGCGCTGACCGCCGCCAGGTTGCAGGCAATGCTGGACTTGCCAACACCGCCTTTTTGGTTGAACACCACGCGCCGCATGGAAAAACCTCCGTGTATCAATGAATGACCCGAGTGTAGAGGGCAAAAGCGCCCGTTAGCTACCTCGTTTGTTCCTGTACTACAGCATCAGAGGCTCTATCTCGCATAACAATTTCCCGTCTGTCCGACAAAGCAGGAATTGCCTGACACCTGCTGCCCTACCTGCATGATGGACAATCGGTAATTCTTTCCAGCGAATTTGTAATCATCCGTGAACAATTCTTTACCAAAGTTTGCTAGAACCCCGCAGCACCGGGATAATGCGCGCCATTCGGCGATTGCACCCTGTCCCGGTATTCGGGGCCAATGGCCGCACAAGGAAGCCCGCAGGGGCGGGATAACTTCTCAGTGATCAATTTCAACATCGCCCAATGGCGCGCCTGGGCTCCCGGGCTCGAAAGCGCGGACGACTGGCGCACCTGGTGCCGGCAGCCGACATTGCTCGCCCGCAGCGACGCGGCACCCGACGTGTCCTCCCTGCCGGCCATGCAGCGCCGGCGCCTGAGCCGCCTGGCGCGCATGGCCTTCAGTGTGGGCTGGCCCCTGGCCGAAGGCTTGCAACAGTTGCCATTGGTGTTTGTCTCCCGTCACGGCGAAACCCCACGCACCCTCGATATTCTCAGCGACCTGGCCAACGACGAGCCCCTGTCGCCGACCCAGTTCAGCCTGTCGGTGCATAACGCGGTGATTGGCCTGTGGTCGATCCTGCGCAATGAAACCAGTGAAATGACCGCCCTCGCCGCCGCCGGCGATGGCCTGGAGCACGGCATGCTCGAAGTCGCTGCCCTGCTCAATGAAGGCGCACCGGCTGTATTGCTGATCATTACCGAGGAACAGCCCCCCGAAGCCTATGCGCGCTGGATCGAGGACGTGCCCTTCCCCTACGCCCTCGGCCTGCTGCTGACACCGGGCGACGAGTGGCAGCTGGAACTGAATACAGCCGCTGTCCAACCCACCACCAAAGCCCAGTGGCCCCACGCCCTGAACCTGCTGCGCACCCTGCTGAACGAAGAGGGCGCCTGCCAACATGCCTGGAAGAACCGAGTATGGAACTGGCAACGCAAGTCCTGACCGAAAAGCCCCGGAAGGCCTACTACTGGCGCCTGTTCGCCACTGCCACCGCCTTCGCCCTGTTTGGCCTCGGCGGCCTGTGCCTGCGTGTGCTGGTGTTTCCGCTGCTCAGTTGCCTGCCGGGTGATGCCAAACAGCATCAGCGACGCGCCCGCCACACCATCAGCTGCCTGTTCTGGTTGTTTATCCGCATGATGATGCGCCTGGGCATCCTGACCTACAGCATCGAAGGCGCGGAAAAGCTTGGCCGCCCGGGCCAGATGATCATTGCCAACCACCCATCGCTGGTGGACGTGGTGTTCCTGATCGCCCAGATGCGCCAGACCAACTGCGTGGTCAAGCAGAGCCTGTGGCAGAACCCGTTCACCCGGGGCCCGGTGCGCGACGCCGGTTACATCAGCAACGACGGCAGCGCCGACATGCTCGACGCCGCCGCCGATGCCCTGCGGGACGGCCAGACCCTGATCATTTTCCCGGAAGGCACCCGCACCTCACCGGGCCAGGCACCGACCTTTCATCGCGGCGCCGCCGCCATTGCCCTGCGCGGTGCGAGCATCATCACCCCGGTAGTGATCAAGGTCAGCCCCACCACACTGACCAAGGCCGAACCCTGGTATCGCATCCCGAATCGCCGCTTTCACTTCAGTTTGCGCGTGGGTGCCGATATAGAACCACAGGCGTTTGCCGCACAAGGGCCCGCGCCCCAGGCATCACGCAAGCTCAACGATTACCTGCACCAGTATTTTATTAAGGAGCTCGCCGAAGATGAGCGACCAACACCGCCTTGAGCACGACATAAAAACGCTGATCATCGAGGCCCTGGGCCTGGAAGACATCAGCGAGAGCGACATCGGCAACGAGCAAACCCTGTTCGGCGAAGGCCTTGGCCTGGATTCAGTCGACGCCCTGGAATTGGGCCTGGCGATCCAGAAAAAGTACGGCATCAAGATCGATGCCGACGCCAAGGACACCCGCAATCACTTCACCAACGTGGCCAGCCTCGCGGCGTTCGTCACGGCCCGACAGGCAGCTTGAGACCGTACCATGCAAACTCGTGACGATATTTTCAACACCTTGCGCGACGCCCTGGTGGAACTGTTTGAACTGGAACCGGAACGCGTCACGCTCGACGCCAACCTGTACCAGGACCTGGAAATCGACAGCATTGATGCAGTGGACCTGATCGACCACATCAAGCGCCAGACCGGCAAGAAAATCGCCGCCGAAGAGTTCAAGGCCGTGCGCACCGTGAATGACGTGGTCGAGGCGGTCTACCGTCTGGTTCAACCGGCCGCATGAGCCGGCTGATCGGCCTTGGCCTGTTGCTGGCGGGGCTGCTGTACCCTTTTGCGGTGTATTACGGCACTGAGCATTTTGCCCCGTGGCAATTTGGCCTGCTGCTGGGCAGCCTGTGGCTGTTGCGCGCCCTGACCGGCGCCAGGCGCCCGGGCAGCCGCTGGATGGCGGCGGCGATCATTGTCTTTTGCCTGCTGCTCGCCTGGTTCGACAACCCGCAGATGCTGCGCTGGTACCCGAGCCTGGTCAGCGCCTTCATGCTGGCACTGTTCGGCCTGAGCCTGAAATACGGGCCGCCGATGGTCGAGCGCCTGGCGCGCATGAGCGAGCCGCAACTGCCCGAAGAAGCGATTGTGTATACCCGCCAGGTCACCGTGGTGTGGAGTGTATTTTTCCTGTGTAACGGCCTGCTCGCCGCCGCGCTCACCCTGTGGGCGCCGCTGAGCTGGTGGACGTTGTACAACGGCATGATCGCCTACGGGCTGATGGGGCTGTTGTTTGCCGTGGAATGGCTGGTACGACAAAGGGTTCGAGGCCGCGTATGAATTGGTTGAATCTTGAGCACTTGCTGCTTGAGCCTGTGGAGCAGCGTTTGGTCACCACCGAACCTGCCCTGGATCACCCACACCTGTGGGAGAAGTCCCTGAGCCTGGCCGCCGGGTTGCAAGCCCGCGGCATCCAGCGCCTGGCGGTGTACCTGGAAGATGCCGGCTTGCTGGCGATCGCGCTGCTGGGTGCGTGGCGAGCAGGCGTCAGCGTGTTGTTGCCTGCCGACCTGCAACCACAAACGCGCCAACGCTGGGACGATGCCGTCGACGCCTGGTTGACCGAGGCCAGCGACTTGGACGCGCTGTATCAAGCGCCATCAAGCGCCGCAGCCCTGGACCTGGATGCCTGCTGCCTGAGCCTGTGCACCTCCGGCTCCAGCGGCGAACCCAAGCGCATCGACAAAACCCTGCGCCAGATGGCCAACGAGGTCCAGGCGCTGGAAACCCTGTGGGGCGCCGACCTCGGCGAGGCCTGCATCATCGGCAGCGTCGCCACCCAGCATATCTATGGCTTGCTGTTTCGGGTGCTGTGGCCGTTGTGTGCCGGGCGCACCTTTGTGCGCCAACAGTTGGCATTTCCCGAGGACTTGCAGCGCGCCAGCCGCGAGCATGCGCAATTTGCCTGGGTCGCCAGCCCGGCGCTCCTCAAGCGCATGGGTGACAACCTCGACTGGCCAGCGCTTACACCGGTCAAACGGGTGTTTTCCTCCGGCGGCGCCTTGCCCCTTGAGGCCGCCGGCAGCCTGCATCAGCGCCTGCAGCAATGGCCGACGGAAATCCTCGGCAGCTCGGAAACCGGTGGTATCGCCTGGCGCCAGGGCGAACAACCGTGGCAGCCGTTTGCCGACGTGCAACTGAGCCAGGACGCCGACGGCGCCTTGCGCATCGCCTCGCCATACTTGCCCGCCGGCCATGTCGAACAGACCGCCGACGCCGCCACCATCCACGCCGACGGCCGCTTCGAATTGCTCGGCCGCCTGGACCGCATCGTCAAGCTGGAAGAAAAACGCATCTCCCTGCCGATGCTGGAACAGGCGCTGATGGACCATGCCTGGGTCGCTGAAACGCGCCTGGGCGTGGTTCAGGAAAACCGCGCCTCCCTCGGCGCCCTCGTGGTGCTCAGCGCAGACGGCTTGCATGCCTTGCGTAACCAGGGCCGGCGCACCGTCACCCAAACCCTGCGCCAGCACTTGAGCCAACACTGCGAAGCCCTGGCGCTGCCCCGCCGCTGGCGCCTGTTGCGCCAATTGCCGCTGAACACCCAAGGCAAGCTGCCCCAGGCCGACGTCGAAGCCCTGCTGCTGGCACCGCGCCCGAAAGCCCCGGAAGTACTGGAACAAGTCGAAGCCAACGGTGAATGGACCCTGCAACTGGCGATCCCGCCGGACCTCGCCTACTTCAGCGGCCACTTCCCGCAAACCCCGGTGCTACCGGGCGTGGTGCAAGTGGATTGGGCGCTGAGCCTGGGCCAGCAACTGCTCAAGCTGCCGGGGCCGTTCGCCGGGATGGAAGTGCTCAAGTTCCAGCAACTGGTACGCCCGGATGACCGGATCGAACTGCACCTGCGGTTCGATCAGGAGCGCGGCAAGTTGTACTTCGCCTACCGCAATGAGGCGGCCGCCTGCTCCAGTGGGCGGATCGTGCTGGGGAGGGTCAGTGATTAAGCTTTTGTGGCAAGGGAGCTTGCTCCCGCTGGAGTGCGCAGCACTCCCAACCCAGGCACTGTGGTTTGTCAGGCAAATCGGTGTCGCCTGTGTTGGGGCCGCTTCGCAGCCCAGCGGGAGCAAGCTCCCTCGCCACGCACAGCGCTTCTGCCAATGGGGTATCTGTTATGCATAAGCCCTGCGCCTTGATCCCGGTCTATAACCACGAAGCCGCCGTGCCCGCCGTGGTTCATAGCGTGCTGTCCAGCGGCCTGCCATGCCTGCTGGTAGACGACGGCAGCAGCGCCGCCTGCGCCGCCGTGCTGGCGCAACTGGCAACCCTCGACAACGTGTCCCTGCTGACCCTGCCCGCCAACCAGGGCAAAGGCGCCGCCGTCATGGCCGGCTTTCGCGAAGCCGCACGCCTGGGTTTCACCCACGCCCTGCAAGTGGACGCCGACGGCCAGCACGACCTGCGGGAAGTCGGTACCTTCCTCGACGCCTCCCGCGCCCACCCGAATGCGGTGATCTGCGGCTACCCGGAATACGACGACAGCGTGCCCAAGGGCCGCCTTTACGCGCGCTACCTGACCCACGTTTGGGTGTGGATCAACACCTTGTCGCTGCAGATCCGCGATTCCATGTGCGGCTTTCGCGTGTACCCACTGCCACCGACCCTGGCCTTGATGGACTCGGCCAACATCGGCAAACGCATGGATTTCGACTCCGACATCCTGGTGCGCCTGGCCTGGCGCAACCAGCCGATGCGCTGGCTGCCGACCAAGGTGCACTACCCCGCCGACGGCCTGTCGCACTTTCGCCTGTTCCATGACAACGCGCTGATTTCCTCGATGCACACCCGGCTGTTCTTCGGCATGTTGGTGCGCGCGCCGATGATCCTCTGGCGCCGGTGGCAGGCATGAGCCAGGACACCAAGCACTGGGCCGACCGCGAGGAGCGCGGCAGCTTCTGGCTGATGAAATTCACCGCCTTCGCCGCCAAGGTCCTCGGGCGCCGGCTGCTGAGCCCGCTGCTCTACGGCATCGTTTTCTACTTCTTTCTGTTCGGCCGCACGGCCCGCCAAAGCGCCTGGCAATACCAGCAGCGCCTGGCCGACTGGAGCCGGCGCGACGACCTGCGCCCTACCCACAGAAGCGTCTTCGGCCAGTTCATGGCATTCGCCGACGCCCTGCTGGACAAGCTCGACGTATGGAACGGCAAGCTGCGCCTGGAGCAGATCGAAATCATCGACCCGGCCCAACTGCGCGGCCAGCTGCGCAGCGAACGCGGGCAGATGCTGGTGGGCGCGCACCTGGGCAATCTTGAGGTGTGCCGCGCCCTCGCCGAGCTTGGCGAAAAGGTCACCATGAACGTGCTGGTGCACACCAAGCACGCTGAACGTTTCAACCGGATTCTGGGCGAAGCCGGGGCGACCAATCTGCGCCTGATCCAGGTCAGCGAACTCGACCCGGCGGTGATGATGCTGCTCAGCCAGCGCCTCGACGACGGCGAGTGGCTGGCGATTGCCGGCGACCGCGTACCGCTGCATGGCGGGCGTACGGTGCGCGTGGATTTCCTCGGCCATGACGCCGCCTTCCCCCAAGGCCCGTGGCTGTTGGCCGGTTTGCTGAAATGCCCGGTCAACCTGCTGATGTGCTTGAAGCATCAAGGCCGTTATCGCCTGATCATCGAGCCGTTTGCCCAGTTGATCGAATGGAAACGCAGCGACCGCCAGCAGGTGATCGCACAATGGACCGCCCGCTACGCCGAGCGCCTGGGCCAGTTCTGCCTGGAAGCGCCCCAACAATGGTTCAACTTTTACCCTTTCTGGAAGACCGATGACGACGCATCTTGAGCCGGTAACCTTCGGCGAAATTCCCCTGCGCATCGAAGACGTGCTGGCCCTGGCCAACCGTCAGGCGCCGACTCAACTGCAAGCTGATGCCAAGTACCGCCAGCGCATCGCCAAGGGCGCGCAGTTCCTGGATTCGTTGCTGGACAAGGAAGGCGTGATCTACGGCGTGACCACCGGCTACGGCGACTCGTGCGTGGTGGCGGTGCCGCTGGAGCACGTCGAAGCGCTGCCCCGCCACCTCTACACGTTCCACGGCTGCGGCCTGGGCAAGTTGCTGGATGCGCAAGCCACCCGCGCGGTGCTGGCGGCGCGGTTGCAGTCGCTGTGCCATGGCGTGTCGGGCGTGCGCGTGGAGTTGCTGGAGCGCCTGCACGCGTTCCTGGAATTTGACGTGCTGCCGCTGATTCCGGAAGAAGGCTCGGTGGGCGCCAGCGGTGATTTGACGCCGCTGTCCTACGTGGCCGCGACCTTGTCAGGCGAGCGCGAAGTGCTGTTCCGTGGCGAACGCCGCCAGGCGGCGGAGGTGCACCGCGAGCTGGGCTGGGACCCGCTGGTACTGCGCCCGAAAGAGGCCCTGGCACTGATGAACGGCACCGCCGTGATGACCGGCCTCGCCTGCCTGGCCTTCGCCCGCGCCGACTACCTGCTGCAACTGGCCACGCGCATCACCGCGCTGAACGTGGTGGCGCTGCAAGGCAACCCGGAGCATTTCGACGAGCGCCTGTTTGCCGCCAAGCCGCACCCGGGGCAGATGCAAGTCGCCGCCTGGCTGCGCAAGGATCTGGCCATCGACGCGCCGACCGCGCCGCTGCATCGCCTGCAAGACCGTTACTCCCTGCGCTGCGCCCCCCACGTCCTGGGCGTGCTGGCCGACAGCCTGAACTGGTTGCGCTCGTTCATCGAGATCGAACTCAACAGCGCCAACGACAACCCGATCATCGACGCCGAAGAAGAACGCGTGCTGCACGGCGGCCACTTCTACGGCGGCCACATCGCGTTCGCCATGGACAGCCTCAAGACCCTGGTGGCCAACGTCGCCGACCTGCTGGACCGCCAGCTCGCGCTGCTGGTGGACGTGCGTTACAACCACGGCTTGCCGAGCAATTTGTCGGGTGCGCCAGCCGAGCGGGCGATGATCAACCACGGCTTCAAGGCTGTGCAGATCGGCACCAGCGCCTGGACCGCCGAAGCGCTGAAAAACACCATGCCGGCCAGCGTGTTCTCGCGCTCCACCGAGTGCCACAACCAGGACAAGGTGAGCATGGGCACCATCGCCGCCCGCGATGCGATTCGTGTGCTGGAACTGACCGAACAAGTCGCCGCCGCCACCTTGCTCGCCGCCAACCAGGGCGTATGGCTACGGGCCCAGGCTGAAGATGCGCGCCCGCTGCCGCCGGCGCTGGCCGCCATGCACGACGAGCTGGCCAAGGACTTCCCGCCGGTCATCGAAGACCGCGCCCTGGAAGGCGAACTGCGCCTGTGCCTGAAACGCATCGCCGAGCAACACTGGAGGCTGCATGCGTAGCCCCGGCGTGTTGCACTGCGACACTGAAATCCTCGTGCCGTTTTTCGACATCGACACCATGAACGTGGTGTGGCACGGGCACTACGTAAAGTACCTGGAAGTCGCCCGCTGCGCCTTGCTGGACAAGCTCGGCCACAACTACACGGCGATGCTGCAAGCGGGCTACGCCTGGCCGGTGATCGACATGCAGCTGCGCTATGTGCGCGGCGCGACCTTCGGCCAGACTATCAACGTGCGCGCCAGCCTGGTGGAGTGGGAGAACCGCTTGAAGGTCAATTACCTGATCAGCGACAAGGCCACCGGTAAACGCCTGACCCGCGCCAGCACTGTGCAAGTGGCGGTGGAAATTGCCAGTCGCGAAATGCAGTTGGCCTCGCCGAAGGTATTTGTCGACGCAGTCGAGAGGGCGCTGTCATGACACACAACCCTGTGGGAGCGGGCTTGCCCGCGATGGTCGTCAACGATAACGCGAGACGCCTGACACTTCTCGGCGCCCTCAGGTTCTTCGCGAGCAAGCTCGCTCCCACAAGGACCGCGCTAATCCTGTTGTTAAGCATTCCAGGCCTGGCCCATGCTTTCGACCTGCAACAACTCAGCGATCAGCTTGCAAAACCGTCGGTGATCCACGGCAACTTCACCCAGGAAAAACACCTGCGCGCCCTGCCGCAACCGCTGGTCAGCAAGGGCACGTTTGTCCTGGCCAAGGATCACGGCCTGCTGTGGCTGCTGAAAACCCCGCTGCAACAGGACTACCGCATCAGCGCCAACGGCATCGCCCGGCGTGACGCCAACGGCTGGCAATTGCTGCCGAACAAGAGCGCCGGCGCCGAGCAGAACCGTTTGTTCCTCGCCGTGTTACAGGGCGACAGCAGTGGCTTGCAGCGTGACTTCGAGCTTCAACTGCAAGGCGAAGCCCAGCAGTGGAAACTCACGTTGATCCCGCGCTCGCTGCTGCTCAAGCAGGTGTTCACCCAAATCAATATCGACGGCGGCGAACTGGTGCAGAAGATCGAGCTGCTGGAAACCCAGGGCGACAGCACCGTACTGCGCATGCAGGACAGCACCAGCAGCCAGCCCTTGAGCGACGCGGAGCAACACGACTTTGCCGAGTGAACGCTGGTTGCCGCGCCTGTTCCTGATCCTGCTGGTGGCCGTGTTGGCCCTGGCGGGCTGGCAATGGCGCCATGGCGCACCGCTGTCGGCGAACCTGATGGAACTGGTGCCCGGCACCGCGCCGGATGCGCTGGAGCTGCGGGCCGAACAGCGCATGCAGGAACCGCTGAACCGCGAAATGCTGGTGCTGGTGGGGCATGCCGACCGGCAAAAAGCCGTGGCCATGGCGACGCAATTGGGCGAAGCCTGGCAAGCCAGCGGCCTGTTTGAAAAGGTCCAGTGGAACCTCCAAGCCGACCTGCCAGCCCTGCGTCAGCAGTTGCTGCAAGGCCGGCTGGCGATGCTCTCGGCCAAGGATCGCGAGCAACTGATCGACGAGCCCCAGGCGTTTATTCAGCAGCGGGTTCAGGCGCTGTTCGACCCGTTCACCGGCTTCAGCCTGGTGCCGAGCCAGGACGATTGGCTGGGCCTCACCGGGCGCATCCAGAACAGCCAGCCGCAACACGGTTCGGTGCAGCTGGATATCGGCAGCGGCGCGCTGATCGCCGATGCCGACGGCAAAAGCTGGGTACTGCTGCGGGCCCGCACCACCGGCAATGCCTTCGACATGAAACTGCCGCTGCAAGTGGCTGACCTGCTCAAGGCCAGCCGCGAGCAGGCCGACCAGCAAGGCGCGCAATTGCTCGCCGCCAGCGGCCTGCTGTATGCAGCCAATGGTCAGCAGCAGGCCACCCGGGAAATCACCTGGGTCGGCGGCGGCGCGACGGTAGGCATCCTGTTATTGCTGCTGCTTGCGTTCCGCCGCTGGCGGGTGTTGCTGGCGTTCGTGCCGGTGCTGGTGGGCATGCTGTTTGGTGCGGTGGCCTGTGTGGCGCTGTTCGGGCATATGCATGTGATCACGCTGGTGCTGGGCTCGAGCCTGATCGGCGTGGCGGTGGATTACCCGCTGCATTACCTGTCCAAGAGCTGGAGCATGAGCCCTTGGCGCAGTTGGCCGGCCTTGCGCCTGACCTTGCCGGGCCTGAGCCTGAGCCTGGCCACCAGTTGCATCGGTTACCTGGCCCTGGCGTGGACGCCGTTCCCGGCGCTGACGCAAATCGCGGTGTTCTCCGCTGCCGGTCTGGTGGGCGCTTACCTGTCGGCCGTGTGCCTGTTGCCGGCCTTGCTCAAAGGCGTCGAGCTGCGCCCGGCGCAATGGCCGCTGCGCATTGCCGAGTTCCTGCTGAGCGTGCGCGAGTCGCTGCTCAAGCGCCTGCCAGGCCCGGTGTTGTTGATACTGGTGTTGGTGTTTTGCGCCGGTGGGCTGTGGCACCTGAACAGCAAAAACGATATCCGCCAGTGGATCGGTGCGCCGCCGCAGTTGCTGCAGGAAGCCCAGGCCGTTGCGCGGATTACCGGGTTCCAGCCCACCAGCCAGTTCTTTCTGGTACGGGCGGACAATCAACCGCAATTGCTGGAGCGCCAGGCCGCGCTGAGCCAGCGCCTGGATCAGTTGGTGAACATGGACAAGCTCCAGGGTTACCTGGCGCTCAACCAGTTGGTCAGCGCGCCGGCGGAGCAACAGCAACTGCGCGAGGCCCTGAACCAACTGCCGCAGTACTGGCAGCCATTGCTGGACCTCGGCGTACCGGCCGCCGCCCTGCAAGCCGAGCTGGCCCAGTTGCAGGCCTTGCCCACCGAAGACATCGACGCAGCACTGGTCGGCCCGCTGGCCGAGCCGTGGCGCACGCTGTGGCTGGGGAATGTCGACGGTGGCGTGGCGGCGATGGTGAGCCTGCAAGGGTTGAACAACCCGGCCTTGCTGCGGGTGCAGGCCCTGGATCTGCCCGGCGTGCAGTTGGTGGACCGCCTGGGCGACTTGAACCAGGTGTTTGCCGCGACGCAAATCAGCGCTGCCGAATTGAAATTGATGTCCTGCGTGTTGATCGTACTGCTGCTGATCCTGCCGTTCGGCTTCGGCGGCGCCTTGCGCATCGTCGCCCTGCCGTTGCTGGCGGCGCTGTGCAGCCTGGCCAGCCTGGGTTGGCTGGGGCAGCCGCTGACGTTTTTCAGCCTGTTCGGCCTGCTGCTGGTGACCGCCATCAGCGTCGACTACGCGATCCTGATGCGTGAACAAATTGGCGGCGCCGCCGTGAGCCTGTTGGGCACACTGTTGGCGGCCGTGACTACTTGGCTATCGTTCGGCCTGCTGGCCATTTCCAGCACGCCGGCGGTGAGTAATTTTGGGCTATCGGTAAGCCTGGGGCTGGCGTTCAGCTTCATGCTGGCACCGTGGGCCGCCCCGTCCGGGACAAGGAAGAAACGATGAGCAGCCAATACCTCAGCAAGAACTACGTCGAAGAAACCAAATTCGGCTTCTGGTTCCTGCGCAGCCACACCTGGCAGCACCATGTGCTGCGCGTGGCCATTAACGACCTGCGCAGCCTGTTCAGCGAACCGCTGCCGGTTGCTCCGGTGCTACTGGACGCCGGCTGCGGCCAGGGCAAGTCGTTCCAGTATTTGCAGCAAGTGTTCGCCCCCGAGCGCCTGATCGGCCTGGATGCTGACCCACACAGCCTCGACCTGAGCCGCGCCGAAGCCGCGCGCCAGGGCATCGCCATCGAGTTGATCGGCAGCGATTGCGCGACCCTCGACGTGGCCGACGCCAGTGTCGACGTGCTGTTCTGTCACCAGACCTTCCATCATCTGGTGGAACAACATCGCGCCCTGAAAGAGTTCTATCGGGTGCTCAAGCCGGGCGGCTACCTGCTGTTTGCCGAATCCACCGAGGCCTATATCGACACTTGGGTAATCCGCTGGCTGTTTCGTCACCCGATGCATGTGCAGAAAAGCGCCGAGGAGTACCTTGAAATGATTCGCGAGCAGGGCTTTGAGTTCGGCCCGCAGAACGTCTCGTATCCGTACCTGTGGTGGAGCCGCGCCACCGACTTCGGCCTGCTTGAACGCTGGGGCCTGCGCCAGCCAAAACCGGCCGGCCAGCGCGAAGAAACCCTGGTCAACGTGGTCGCCCGCAAACCTCTGGCGAGCGCTGAAACATGATCCGAATGCTGTTGATCGGCTGTCTGTTGCTGCTGGGCGCGTGCGCCAGCCAGCCGCCGTTGCCGTCGAAAAACCCGGTACTGAGCCTGCCACTGCAACTGCACGTACAACGCGAACAGGATGGCCAACGCCAGGACTGGTTGCTGGTGATGCAGCGCGAAGGCGGCGGGATTCGCTGGTCGATGATGGACCCGCTGGGCATTCCCCAGGCTCGGCAGATGCTGATCAATGGCGCCTGGCAGGCCGACGGTCTGCTGCCGCCCAATCCCCAGGCGCGTGAACTGTTTGCCGCGCTGTTGTTCGCCCTGACCTCGGCGGATGAAGTTTCCAGGCTGTACCCCGGCACCCAGGAAATGGACCTGATCCGCACCCTGCCGTCCCACTGGAAGATCACCTATCACTCCTCCCTGGTGTTTCGCGTGGACGTGATCGGGCAACACCTTACCTACCACATCTCGCCGCTAGGGGCTGCCCGATGAGCGCCTACCTCAATGCCCTCGGCGTGATCTGCGCCCTGGGCCGCGACAAGCGCGAAGTCAGCCGCAGCCTGTTTGCCGGCGACTGCTCCGGCATGCGCGCCGAAAGCGGCTGGGTGCCGGAGCGTGTGTTGCCGGTGGCCGCTGTGCACGGTGAACTGGCGGCGATACCGCCCGGGCTGGAATCCCATCGCAGCCGCAATAACCAGTTGCTGCTGGAAGCCGCGTTGCAGATTGACGACGAGATCCGGCAAGCGATCCAGACGTTCGGCGCGTCGCGCATTGGCATCGTGCTCGGCACCAGCACCTCGGGCATCGATGAAGCCAGCCGTGGCATCGCCCACTATCTGCGGGAAAACCAGTTCCCCGCCGACTACGACTATCAGCAACAGGCGCTTGGCGCCCCGGCCGATTTCCTCGCCGACTGGCTGCAACTGAGCGGCCCGGCCTACGTGATTTCCACCGCCTGCACCTCCAGCGCACGAGCGCTGATGAGTGCCCAACGCCTGTTGGACCTGGGCGTGTGCGATGCGGTGATCTGCGGTGGTGTCGACACGCTGTGCAAGCTGACCCTCAATGGTTTTTCGTCGCTGGAGGCGGTTTCGGCAGAGCGCTGCAATCCGTTTTCGCTGAACCGCAACGGCATCAATATCGGCGAAGCCGCCGTGTTGTTCCTGATGAGCAAAACCCCGGCGCCGGTCGCACTGCTGGGCAGTGGTGCCAGTTGCGACGCCCACCATATTTCCGCCCCCGAGCCTACCGGCAAGGGTGCGTTGCAAGCGATGCGCAAGGCCCTGGCCAGCGCACAACTGGCGCCCGGACAAATCGGTTACCTGAACCTGCACGGCACCGCTACCCAACATAACGATGCCATGGAAAGCCTGGCGGTCGCGGCCCTGTTCCCGGACGGCGTAGCCTGCTCCTCGACCAAACCCATGACCGGCCACACCCTGGGCGCCGCCGGCGCGCTGGAAGCGGCGTTCTGCTGGCTGAGCCTGGCAGAAGGCGTAGTGCCGCCGCATGTCTGGGATGGCCAGACGGACCCCGACCTGCCCGTACTGAAGTGGGCGTCGCCCGGCGACGCCTTGGAAAAACGCTGCCTGATGAGCAACTCGTTTGCCTTCGGCGGCAACAACGTCAGCCTGATTATCGGAGACGCCCCATGACTGATTGGCCGCTCGCCGAACTGCTGCCCCACGCCGGTGACATGATCCTGATCGATCAGGTCCTGAGCTTTGATGAAGAACAGATCCAGACCCGCCTGACGGTCAAGCCCGGCGGTCTTTTCAACCGCGCCGACGGCAGCCTGCCTGCGTGGGTCGGCGTTGAGTTGATGGCGCAAAGCGTCGCGGCCTACGCCGGTTGCCGTGCGCGCCAGAAAGGTGAAGCCGTGGAGTTGGGCTTCCTGCTGGGCACGCGCAAGTTTGAGTGCAACGTCGAGCACTTTCCCGCCGGCACCGAGCTGACCATCCACGGCCTGCGCTCCCTGGAAGACGACAACGGCATGGGTGTGTTCGAATGCCACCTCACCGGTCACGGCATCCAGGCCAGCGCGCGCTTGAACGTATTTCGACCGCCCCAGGCGGCCAACTATTTAGATGAATCGAAGGACACCACGCCATGACTGAATCCGTATTGGTGACCGGCTCCAGCCGTGGCATCGGCCGCGCTATCGCTGTGCGCCTGGCCCAGGCCGGGCACGACATCGTGCTGCATTGCCGCAGCGGGCGTGCCGAGGCGGATGCGGTGCAGGTCGAAATCGAAGCGCTGGGGCGCAAGGCCCGGGTGTTGCAATTCGATGTGGCGGACCGCGCCAGCTGCAAGGAGATCCTTGAAGCCGACGTGGAAGCCCATGGCGCGTATTACGGCGTGGTGCTCAATGCGGGCCTGACGCGCGACGGCGCGTTTCCAGCGCTGTCGGAAGACGATTGGGACGTGGTGATGCGCACCAACCTCGACGGTTTCTACAACGTGCTGCACCCGGTGATGATGCCGATGATTCGTCGTCGCGCCGCCGGGCGGATCGTGTGCATCACCTCGGTATCCGGGCTGATCGGCAACCGCGGCCAGGTCAACTACAGCGCGTCCAAGGCCGGCCTGATCGGCGCCGCCAAGGCCCTGGCCATCGAGCTGGGCAAGCGCAAGATCACCGTCAACTGCGTGGCCCCCGGGCTGATCGACACCGCGATGCTCGATGAAAACGTACCGGTGGAAGAGCTGATGAAAATGATCCCCGCCCAGCGCATGGGCACTCCGGAAGAAGTCGCCGGGGCGGTGAATTTCCTGATGTCGGCAGAAGCCGGCTACATCACCCGCCAAGTGCTGGCCGTGAATGGAGGCCTGTGCTGATGAAACGCGTGGTGGTCACCGGCATGGCCGGCGTTACGTCCCTGGGCAGCGATTGGGCAACCATCGCCGCCAACTTCCGCGCCAACCGCAGCGGCATCCGGCGCATGGACGAGTGGGACCGTTTCACCGAACTGAACACCCGGCTGGCCGGGCCGATCGATGATTTCGTGGTACCCGCCCACTGGACCCGCAAGCAACTGCGCAGCATGGGCCGGGTTTCCCGGCTGGCGGTATGGGCGGCGGAGCAGGCGCTCAAAGACGCCGGCTTGCTGGGCGACGATTCGATCAAGGACGGGCGCATGGGCGTGGCCTGTGGCTCGTCCACCGGCAGCACCGACGAGATCAAGGCCTTCGGCAATATGCTGCTGAACTCGGTGGCCGAGGGGCTGAACGCCAACTCCTACGTGCGGATGATGCCCCACACCACGGCGGCGAATATCAGCATTTTCTTCGGCCTCACCGGCCGGCTGATCCCCACGTCCAGCGCGTGCACCAGCGGCAGCCAGGGCATCGGCTACGCCTATGAAGCCATCAAGTTCGGCCGCCTGCCGCTGATGTTGGCAGGTGGCGCCGAAGAGCTGTGCCCTACCGAAGCCATGGTGTTCGATGCGCTGTACGCCACCAGCCTGAAAAATGATGCACCACAAACCAGCCCACGTCCCTACGACAGTGGGCGCGACGGCCTGGTGATCGGCGAAGGCGGCGGCATCCTGGTACTCGAAGAGCTGGAACATGCACTGGCCCGTGGCGCGCATATCCACGCCGAAATCGTCGGCTTCGGCAGCAACGCCGACGGCCAGCACACCACCCGCCCGGAACAGGCCACCATGCGCCGCGCCATGGAACTGGCACTGGAAGATGCGGGGCTTGCGCCCGACGCCATCGGCTATGTGAACGGCCATGGCACCGCCACCGACCAGGGCGACATCGCCGAAACCCTGGCCACCAGCAGCCTGTTCGGCAGCCGCATGCCCATCAGTTCGCAGAAGAGTTTCCTTGGGCATACCCTGGGCGCATGCGGCGCGCTGGAGTCGTGGTTCAGCATCGAGATGATGAACCGCAACCAATACGTGCACACCTTCAACCTCGACGAAGTCGACCCGCGCTGCGGCGAGCTGGACTACCTGCAAGGTGAGTTCCGCGAGCTGCACAGCGACTACGTGATGAACAACAATTTTGCCTTTGGCGGCGTCAACACTTCGCTGATCTTCCGCCGCTGGGTCTAAGTTTTTTACTGACTGGAGAAATGGAATGTCTTCCCTGCTACGCGCAACACTGGTCGCTTTGGCCCTGCTCACCACCGCTGGCTGCACCAACAAACCGGTGCTCAACACCCAGCATGACTTGCCGGCGAACCCGCAGGTCAACGAAGAAAAAATGAAGCAAACCATTATCGCGGCCTTGAGCAAACGCCAATGGGTGGTGCAGCGCCTGAGCCCGCAACTGGTGCAGGCCGAGATCAACGTGCGCAACCAGTTCCACGCTGAAATCGACATCCGCTACACCGCCACCAGCTACGCCATCACCTACCGCGACAGCCGCGACCTGGGCTACAAGGACGGCAAGATTCACCGCAACTACAACCGCTGGGTGAGCATGCTGGACCGTGACATCCTGGCGGCGTTGCGCACCAATGGTGTGAGTGACACGGCGCAGTTGCTCCAGCAGACCGGGACGTCGAAGCAGAACTGAAACACCCGCTTCCCTGTGGCGAGGGAGCTTGCTCCCGTTGGGGCGCGAAGCGCCCCTGAAACCTGCGATTGAAGGTTGCCTGGTAAAACTCAGTCGTCGGGTTTTGGGGCTGCTGCGCAGCCCAGCGGGAGCAAGCTCCCTCGCCACAGGTTATACGTCGGTCATACCAATGCCTTGCGGGTCAGCAGCTCGACAAACGCCTTGGCCATCGGCGTCTGCTGGCCTTTGCGCTGCACCAGCCACACCGCCGTCACCGCCTCCTGATCCAGCAACGTGCGATACACCACGCCATCAATGCGGATCCGCTGATACGACGCCGGCAACACCGAGACACCCAACCCCGCCGCCACCAGGCCGATGATGGTCATCGCCTCCCCGGCCTCCTGCGCGAAGTGCGGGCTGAAGCCGGCATCACGCGCCAGGCTCATCAATTGGGCATACAGGCCGCTGCCGTAAGTCCGCGGGAAAAACACAAACGGCTCTTCGGCCAATTGCGCCAGGTGCAAACCACGCTCACTGCCCTCCACCAGCGGATGCCCGGCGTTCAGCACGGCCACCAAGGGCTCGCGCATCAGTTCCACGACGCTCAAGGAATCGGGCAACGGCAACGGTCGCATCAACCCCACCTGAATCGACTCATCCACCAGCGACTCAGCCACTTCCGTGCTGCTCATCTCCTGCAGATTCAAATGCACCGCCGGGAATGCCTGGCGAAACGCGAAGATCGCCTGTGGGATGCTGGAGTTGAACGGCGCAGAAGAGGTGAAGCCAATCTTCAACTCCCCCAGTTCCCCCAGCTGCGCCCGACGCGCCACGTCCGCCGCTTTATCCACCTGCGCCAGCACCAACCGCGCCTCTTGCAGGAACAACCTGCCGGCCTCGCTCAGCTCGACCCGACGATTGGTACGCTCAAACAACCGCGCACCTATCTCCTGCTCCAGCGCCTGGATCTGCTGGCTCAGGGGCGGCTGGGAGATCCCCAGCACCTGCGCGGCGCGGCCAAAATGCAGCTCTTCAGCCACGGCGATGAAGTAACGCAGGTGGCGCAGTTCCATGAAAACCTCATTAGGTCGTAAAAGCTCTTAAACAGGTCGAACAATATATTGGAAAGAATCAATAGGGAGCTATATTCTTTTTTGCATTGCCAGCCCTGGCAGCCTTTCCTCCCCGAGGTCCCGCGTGAAATCTGCTGTCGCTCCGCTTGCTCAAGAAGTACCGCCCACCGCCCTCGATGAAGTGGTGGCACAGCTCAACGAGCAGTACATCGAAAAAGGCACCCCGATGTTCATGCGCACGGTGCTGGCGCTGTTCTCCGGCGGTTTCGCCACTTTCGCCCTGCTCTACTGCGTACAGCCGATGATGCCGGCGCTGTCCCACGAATTTTCCATCAATGCCGCGCAAAGCAGCCTGATTCTCTCGGTGGCCACCGGCATGCTCGCCATTGGCCTGCTGATCACCGGGCCGATTTCCGACACCCTGGGGCGCAAGCCGGTGATGGTTGCCGCGCTGTTCTGCGCCGCACTGTGCACCATCGCCAGCGGCTTGATGCCAAGCTGGGAAGGCATCCTGCTGATGCGCGCACTGGTGGGCCTGTCCCTCAGCGGCCTTGCAGCGGTGGCCATGACCTACCTGAGTGAAGAGATCCACCCGCAACACATCGGCCTGGCCATGGGTTTGTACATCGGTGGTAACGCCATTGGCGGCATGAGCGGGCGCTTGATCATCGGTGTGCTGATCGACTTCGTCAGTTGGCACACGGCGATGCTGATCATTGGCGCCCTGGCGCTGATCGCAGCCACGGTGTTCTGGAAGATCCTCCCCGAGTCGCGCAACTTCCGCGCCAGCACCCTGCACCCGCGCAGCCTGGTGGACGGCTTCACCATGCACTTCAAGGACGCCGGCCTGCCGTGGCTGTTCCTCGAGGCCTTCGTGCTGATGGGCGCCTTTGTGACGATGTTCAACTACATCGGCTACCGCTTGCTGGCGGACCCGTACGATTTGAGCCAGGCCGTGGTAGGCCTGCTGTCGCTGGTCTACCTCTCGGGTATCTACAGCTCGGCGAAAATCGGCTCCCTGGCCGACCGCCTGGGCCGTCGCCGTGTGCTCTGGGGCACCATCGTGCTGATGCTCGGCGGTATCGCCCTGACGCTGTTTACCCCGCTGTGGCTGGTAGTGCCCGGCATGCTGATCTTCACCTTCGGCTTCTTCGGCGCCCACTCAGTGGCCAGCAGCTGGATCGGCCGCCGCGCGCTGAAAGCCAAGGGCCAGGCGTCGTCGCTGTACCTGTTCAGTTACTACGTGGGGTCGAGTATTGCGGGGACGGCGGGCGGGTTTTTCTGGCACTACGCCGGGTGGAACGGGATTGGCGGGTTTATCGTCGCGCTGTTGATCGTCGCGTTGCTGGTGGCGTTGAAGCTGGCGAAGTTACCGCCGTTGCAGGAAGCCAAGGCTTAATCACCGCTCACAAAAAAGCCCGGCATCTGCCGGGCTTTTTCATTGCCGCGCGATCACTCGTGATACTGCGCCGACAACTCGTGCACCGCCCGCAGGAACGCGCCTGCGTGCTCCGGATCAACTTCCGGAGTAATGCCGTGGCCAAGGTTGAACACGTGACCACTGCCTTTGCCGTAGCTGGCGAGGATGCGGCCGACTTCAGCGCGGATCGCTTCCGGCTTGGCGTACAGCACGGTCGGGTCCATGTTGCCTTGCAGCGCAACCTTGTTGCCCACGCGGCGACGGGCTTCGCCGAGGTCGCAGGTCCAGTCCAGGCCCAGCGCGTCGGCGCCGGCGCCGGCGTCGGCGATGCTTTCCAGCCACAGGCCGCCGCCCTTGGTGAACATGATCACCGGCACTTTGCGGCCTTCGTGTTCGCGGATCAAGCCGCTGACGATCTTGCGCATGTAGGCCAGGGAGAACTCCTGGTACGCCGCCGCCGACAGGTTGCCACCCCAGGTGTCGAAGATCTGCACCGCCTGGGCGCCGGCCATGATCTGGCCGTTGAGGTAGGAGGTGACCGACTGCGCCAGCTTGTCCAGCAGCAGGTGCATGGCTTGCGGGTTGTCGTAGAGCATGGCCTTGGTCTTGCGGAAGTCTTTCGACGAGCCGCCTTCGACCATGTAGGTGGCCAGGGTCCACGGGCTGCCGGAGAAGCCGATCAGCGGCACGCGGCCGTTCAGCTCGCGGCGGATGGTGCTGACCGCATCCATGACGTAGCCAAGGTCCTTGTGGGGATCGGGGATCGGCAGGGCTTCGATATCGGCCAGGGTGCTGACGACTTTCTTGAAACGCGGGCCTTCGCCGGTTTCGAAGTACAGGCCCTGGCCCATGGCGTCAGGGATGGTCAGGATATCGGAGAACAGGATGGCCGCATCCAGCTGTGGATAGCGGTCCAGCGGTTGCATGGTGACTTCGCAGGCGAACTCCGGGTTCATGCACAGGCTCATGAAGTCGCCGGCGTGGGCGCGACTGGCGCGGTATTCCGGCAGGTAGCGACCGGCCTGGCGCATCATCCACACAGGGGTGACGTCCACGGGTTGCTTGAGCAGGGCACGAAGGAAACGGTCGTTCTTGAGGGCAGTCATGTCGGCATCCGCAAAAAAAGTGCGGGCATTTTCTCAGAGCGCGACGCAAAAGGCACGGCAAGAGCCGTGCCTTTTGTCTATCGGGTCAATTTGTCGCGGATATGAAAGCGCCACAAAACAAATGTGGGAGCGGGCTTGCTCGCGAAAGCGGTGGGTCAGCTAACACATCTGGTGACTGATATACCGCATTCGCGAGCAAGCCCGCTCCCACATTTTGATCCCATTTCAATCCGGGATCGGGGTCAGACCTGCAGGTAATCCAGGATCCCTTCGGCGGCGTTGCGGCCTTCGAAGATGGCCGTCACTACCAGGTCAGACCCGCGCACCATGTCGCCACCGGCGAAGATTTTCGGGTTGCTGGTCTGGTGTTTGTACTGGCCTTGTTCCGGGGCTACAACGCGGCCCTGGCTGTCGGTCTGGATTTCGAACTGCTCGAACCAAGGCGCCGGGCTTGGGCGGAAACCGAAGGCGATGACCACGGCGTCTGCCGGGATGATCTCTTCGGAACCCGGGATCGGCTCGGGGCTGCGACGGCCACGGGCGTCCGGTTCGCCGAGACGGGTCTCGACCACTTTCACGCCTTCGACACGGTCTTCACCGACGATAGCGATCGGCTGGCGGTTGTAGAGGAATTTCACGCCTTCTTCCTTGGCGTTCTTCACCTCTTTGCGCGAACCCGGCATGTTGGCTTCGTCACGACGGTAGGCACAGGTCACCGACTTGGCGCCCTGGCGAATCGAAGTGCGGTTGCAGTCCATCGCGGTATCACCACCGCCCAGCACCACGACCTTCTTGCCTTTCATGTCGACGAAATCTTCCGGCGACTTTTCAAAGCCCAGGTTGCGGTTGACGTTGGCGATCAGGAAGTCCAGAGCGTCGTACACGCCCGGCAGGTCCTCACCGGCAAAGCCGCCCTTCATGTAGGTGTAGGTGCCCATGCCCATGAACACGGCATCGTATTCTTCGAGCAGTTGCTCCATGGTCACGTCCTTGCCGATTTCGGTATTGAGGCGGAACTCGATACCCATGCCGGTGAAGACTTCGCGACGATGGCTCAGTACGGTTTTTTCCAGCTTGAACTCGGGGATGCCGAAGGTCAGCAGTCCACCGATTTCCGGGTTCTTGTCGAACACCACCGGGGTCACGCCGCCACGCACCAGCACGTCGGCACAGCCCAGGCCCGCCGGGCCCGCGCCGATGATCGCGACGCGCTTGCCGGTCGGCTTGACCTTGGACATGTCCGGGCGCCAGCCCATGGCGAACGCGGTGTCGGTGATGTACTTCTCCACCGAACCGATGGTCACCGCGCCGAAGCCGTCGTTGAGGGTGCACGCACCCTCGCACAGACGGTCCTGCGGGCACACCCGGCCGCACACTTCCGGCAGGGTGTTGGTCTGGTGCGACAACTCGGCGGCGGCGAGGATGTTGCCCTCGGCCACCAGCTTCAGCCAGTTCGGAATGAAGTTATGCACCGGGCACTTCCATTCGCAATACGGGTTACCGCAACCCAGGCAGCGGTGGGCCTGGTCGGCCGAGTGCTGGGGTTTGAAGGGCTCGTAGATTTCCACGAACTCTTTCTTGCGTTGACGCAACAGTTTCTTCTTCGGATCTTTGCGCCCGACATCGATGAACTGGAAGTCGTTATTCAGACGTTCAGCCATGTTAAAACCTCATCAAACTCTTCAGGCGCATATCACTGCGGGTTGGCACGGATGCTGGAAAGCAACGATTTCAGGTTGGCAGCCTTGGGCTTGACCAGCCAGAAACGGCGCAGGTAGTCATCGAGGTTTTCAGCGAGGTTGCGACCCCATTCGCTGTTGGTTTCCTCGACATATTCGTCCAGCACATGCTGCAAGTGGTTGCGATAGGATTCCATCGCTTCGCCGCTGATCCGCTGGATCTCCACCAACTCGTGGTTCACCTTGTCGACGAAGGTGTTGTCCTGGTCGAGCACGTAGGCGAAACCGCCGGTCATGCCCGAACCGAAGTTGTAGCCGGTCTTGCCCAGCACCGCGACAAAACCCCCGGTCATGTACTCGCAGCAGTGATCGCCGGTGCCTTCAACCACGGTGTGGGCACCGGAGTTACGCACTGCGAAACGCTCACCGGCCGTGCCCGCGGCAAACAGCTTGCCGCCGGTTGCGCCGTACAGGCAGGTGTTGCCGATGATGGCACTGTCTTGAGTCTTGTAGACGCTGCCCACTGGCGGGACGATCACCAGCTTGCCGCCGGTCATGCCCTTGCCCACGTAGTCGTTGGCGTCGCCTTCGAGGTACATGTTCAAGCCACCGGCGTTCCATACGCCGAAGCTCTGGCCAGCGGTGCCCTTGAAGCGGAAGGTGATCGGCGCCTTGGCCATGCCCTGGTTGCCGTGCTTGCGCGCGATTTCGCCGGAGATGCGTGCGCCGATGGAACGGTCGCAGTTGCAGATATCCAGGGCGAATTCGCCGCCGCTTGCGTCGTTGATCGACGAAGTGGCCATCTCGACCATCTTCTCGGCCAGCAGGCCCTTGTCGAACGGCGGGTTGCGGTCAACCTGGCAGAACTGTGGCTTGTCGGCCGGGATGTGATCGCTGCCCAACAGCGGCGTCAGGTCCAGGTGCTGTTGCTTGGCGGTCTGGCCTTCGAGGATGTCCAGCAGGTCGGTACGGCCGATCAGCTCTTCCAGGGAACGCACGCCCAGCTTGGCCAGCCACTCACGGGTTTCCTCGGCGACGTAGGTGAAGAAATTCACCACCATGTCGACGGTCCCGATGTAGTGGTCCTTGCGCAGCTTCTCGTTCTGAGTGGCCACGCCGGTGGCGCAGTTGTTCAGGTGGCAGATGCGCAGGTATTTGCAGCCCAGGGCGATCATTGGCGCGGTGCCGAAGCCGAAGCTTTCGGCGCCGAGGATTGCAGCCTTGATCACGTCGAGGCCGGTTTTCAGGCCACCGTCGGTCTGCACCCGGACCTTGCCGCGCAGGTCGTTGCCGCGCAGGGTCTGGTGAGTCTCGGCCAGGCCCAGTTCCCACGGCGCACCGGCGTACTTGATGGAGGTCAGCGGCGAAGCGCCGGTGCCGCCGTCGTAGCCGGAGATGGTGATCAGGTCGGCATAGGCCTTGGCCACACCCGCGGCGATGGTGCCCACGCCGGCTTCTGCGACCAGTTTCACCGAGACCAGGGCCTGCGGGTTGACTTGTTTGAGGTCGAAAATCAGCTGCGACAAATCCTCGATCGAGTAGATGTCGTGGTGCGGCGGCGGTGAAATCAACGTCACGCCCGGCACTGCATAACGCAGCTTGGCGATCAGGCCGTTGACCTTGCCGCCTGGCAGTTGTCCGCCTTCACCCGGCTTGGCGCCCTGGGCAACCTTGATCTGCAGCACTTCGGCGTTGACCAGGTATTCCGGGGTCACACCAAAGCGGCCAGTGGCGACCTGCTTGATTTTCGAGCTCTTGATGGTGCCGTAGCGCGCCGGGTCTTCACCGCCTTCGCCGGAGTTGGAACGCGCACCCAGGCGGTTCATGGCTTCGGCCAGGGCTTCGTGAGCCTCGGGCGACAAGGCGCCCAGGGAAATACCGGCGGAGTCGAAACGCTTGAGGATCGATTCCAGTGGCTCGATCTCGCTGATGGCCAGCGGCGTGTCCAGGGTTTTCACCTTGAACAAATCGCGGATCATCGACACCGGGCGGTTATCCACCAGCGCGGTGTATTCCTTGAACTTGGCGTAGTCGCCTTGCTGCACGGCGGCTTGCAGGGTGTTGACCACGTCCGGGTTGTAGGCGTGGTATTCGCCACCGTGCACGAACTTCAGCAGGCCACCTTGCTGGATCGGCTTGCGCGCGCTCCAGGCTTCGGCGGCCAGGGCTTTCTGCTCGGCTTCGATGTCGACGAAACGCGCACCCTTGATGCGGCTCGGCACGCCACGGAAGCTCATCTCGCAAACTTCTTCCGACAGGCCGATGGCTTCGAACAATTGCGCGCCGCGGTAGGACGTGACGGTGGAGATGCCCATCTTCGACAGGATCTTCAGCAGGCCCTTCGTGATGCCTTTACGGTAGTTCTTGAACACCTCGTAGAGGTCGCCCAGCACTTCGCCGGTACGGATCAGGTCGCCGAGTACTTCGTAAGCCAGGAACGGATACACCGCCGAGGCGCCGAAGCCGATCAACACCGCAAAGTGATGCGGGTCGCGGGCGGTGGCGGTTTCAACCAGGATGTTGGAGTCGCAACGCAGGCCCTTTTCGGTCAGGCGATGGTGCACTGCGCCGGTGGCCAGGGAGGCGTGGATCGGCAGCTTGCCCGGGGCAATATGACGGTCGGTCAGCACGATCTGGGTACGGCCGGCGCGCACGGCTTCTTCAGCCTGATCGGCGACGTTACGCACAGCGGCTTCCAGGCCGAGGCTCTCGTCGTAGTTCAGGTCGATGATCTGCCGGTCGAAGCCCGGGCGGTCCAGGGTCATCAACGAACGCCATTTGGCCGGGGAAATGACCGGCGAGCTGAGGATCACGCGGGAAGCGTGCTCAGGCGATTCCTGGAAGATGTTGCGCTCGGCACCGAGGCACACTTCCAGGGACATCACGATGGCTTCGCGCAGCGGGTCGATCGGCGGGTTGGTCACCTGGGCGAACTGCTGGCGGAAATAGTCGTACGGCGTGCGCACGCGCTGGGACAGCACGGCCATTGGCGTGTCATCGCCCATGGAGCCGACGGCTTCGTAGCCCTGCTCGCCCAGTGGGCGCAGCACCTGGTCACGTTCTTCGAAGGTGACCTGGTACATCTTCATGTACTGCTTGAGCTGGTCGACGTCGTAGAAGGCAGAACCGTGGTCGTTGTCTTCCATGGTTGCCTGGATGCGCAGGGCATTCTTGCGCAGCCATTGCTTGTACGGATGACGGGACTTCAAGCGGTTGTCGATGGCATCGGTGTCGAGAATCTGACCGGTCTCGGTGTCCACGGCGAGGATCTGGCCCGGGCCAACACGGCCCTTGGCGATCACGTCTTCCGGCTTGTAGTTCCACACGCCGATTTCCGACGCCAGGGTGATGAAGCCGTTGGTAGTGGTCACCCAGCGCGCCGGGCGCAGGCCGTTACGGTCGAGCAGGCACACGGCGTAGCGACCGTCGGTCATTACCACGCCGGCCGGGCCGTCCCACGGTTCCATGTGCATCGAGTTGTACTCATAGAACGCCCGCAGGTCGGGGTCCATGGTCTCGACGTTCTGCCACGCTGGCGGAATGATCATGCGCACGCCACGGAACAGGTCGATGCCGCCAGTGACCATCAGTTCGAGCATGTTGTCCATGCTGGAGGAGTCGGAACCCACGCGGTTGACCAGCGGGCCGAGCTCTTCCAGGTCCATCAGGTCGTTGGCGAACTTGGTGCGACGGGCCACGGCCCAGTTGCGGTTGCCGGTGATGGTGTTGATCTCGCCGTTGTGGGCGAGGAAGCGGAATGGCTGGGCCAGCGGCCATTTCGGCAGGGTGTTGGTGGAGAAGCGCTGGTGGAACACGCAGATTGCGGTTTGCAGGCGCTCATCGCTCAGGTCTGGATAGAAGGCGGTCAAGTCCGCCGGCATCATCAGGCCTTTATAAATGATGGTCTTGTGGGAAAAGCTGCAGATGTAGTGGTCGGTGTCGGCGGCATTGGCCACGGACGAGCGACGACGAGAGGTGAACAGCTTGATCGCCATGTCCTGGTCGCTCAGGCCGTCGCCTGCGATGAACACTTGTTCGATCTGCGGCAGGCGCTCCAGGGCCAGGCGGCCGAGTACGCTGGTGTCGATCGGCACTTTGCGCCAGCCGACGAGCTGCAGGCCAGCGGCCAGGATCTCGCGGTTCATGTTCTCGCGAGCAGCTTCGGCTTTTACCGGGTCCTGGTTGAAGAACACCATGCCCACAGCGTACTGCTTGGGCAAATCGGCGCCGAAATGTTCCTTGGCGACTGCGCGCAGGAACTGGTCGGGCTTTTGAATCAGCAAGCCGCAACCGTCACCGGTCTTGCCGTCGGCGTTGATCCCACCGCGGTGGGTCATGCAGGTCAGGGCCTCGATGGCCGTTTGCAAAAGGGTATGACTGGGCTCGCCCTGCATGTGGGCTATCAGGCCGAAACCGCAGTTATCCTTGAATTCATCGGGTTGGTACAGACCTGCTTTCATAGACACTTTCTCACCAGGCTGCCTCTTATTCCGAGGCAAATTTCTTTTCAATTCAACCGGTTACCTTCCACGCCGAACGTACGCCGGCTTAGCGGGGGCAAAAGGGAGGTCATTGTACACACCGACACAGACGCTCACAAATTTAGCGACGAAATGTCGCAAATCTATGTCGCATTTATGAAAGGTTTAAAGCGATATGCTGTGCTAGTCAAAACTTTTTTAATTTTGACCGCTACGACTCAAAAGCCACTGTGACGCAGACACCACAAAGCGCGCGGCCTTCAGGGCTGCACGCTGTGTTGTTTTTTTTGAGGTGCCGAGAGGGCGGCCTGGGTAAGGCCGCCGGATCTTCAGCGAGTTGTTGCCAGTTCTTGTTGAACGCTGGCGACAGTGCGAGGCCAAGGTTTACCAGCCTGAACCTTCGCTGGCAAGGCCTTGATAGCGGATTCCGCTGCTGTACGGCTGGAGAAGTTGCCGTAAGTGATCACGTAGAGAGGCTTGCCGTTGAGCACTTTCTTGAAATAACGGTACTCGCCGCCCTGCTCTTTCACGAACGCCTGGGCGTTGGCTTCGGAGCTGGTGCCGAGGATCTGCACCACGAAGTTACCGGTAGGCTGGCTGGCATACCAGCTGCTGCCGGCAGCGCCAGTCGCGGCCTTGGCCACGACGGCCGGTTTTTCGGCAGGCTTGGCGGCTGGAGCCGGTTTGGCCGCAGGCGCCGGGGCGACCGGCTTGGCAACAGGCGCAGGCTTGGCGGTGGCGACCTGGGCTGGCGCTGGCGTCGGCTTGGCCGCTGGCTGACCGGCTGGCACGCCCGCAGGTGGCGCGGTGGTGGTCACGGTCGGCGGCGTGGCGCTGGAGCCTTCAACGGGCACCCCATCGTCGCCTTCGGAGATGCCGCCAGCTTCTTCGGCGAGCGGGCCGCGCATCACCGGTTGGCCGACCATTGGCAGGTTGGTGGGTTGGCCGGAGTTGGCAAACTCAACGTTCGGTGTTGGCTTGCCCAGTGGCAACTGCGCCTGTTCGGTTGGCGCGCCAGCGGTGGTCGGTGCCTTGTTGCGACCTGGAATCAACCAGGCGGCGGCGACGGCAACCACGACAACGGCAGAAATTGCCAATACGTGCTTCTTCGGCATAGTAAACCCCATCTTTGGACGCTTTACCGCTGAGCGGCTGGCAATCATGGCTTCGATCATGGCATCCCGGGCAACCTGGTTGATGGTGCCAGGCCAGCCGTCGGAGCTTTCGTGAATATCAGAGATCTGCGAAGCGGAGAAAAGTTCGATGCCCTGCCCTGCGCCTTCCAGCCGCTGGGCCAGGTATTCGCGGGTTTCTTCTTCTTCGTAAGGCTGCAGTTCGATGACGTGGAACAGCTCCTGCTCGCCGCTGATCTGTTCAAGTTCGGCGATCAGCGAAGACTCGCCAAACAGAAACACATGCGGGCGCCCTTCAGGCGTACCGGCCGCCAGGGCCAGCAACGCTTCCAGGGCAGATTCGTCGAGCTGCTCGGCGTCATCCACCAGCAGGTAGACTTCCTGGCCGGTCAGGCCCAGTTGCACCACTTGCTTGAGGATCGCATTCGGCTCGGCAGTGGACACGTCGAGGGCCTGGGCCACTTGACGCAACACGCCTGCCGCATCACCGGCACCACGGGCGGAGACCACCACGCTCTGTACCGATTGCTTGTTGGTGCTGGCCACCAGTGCCTGGCGCAGCAAGGTCTTGCCGCTGCCCAATGGGCCGGTGACCACCAGCAGCAACTGGCTGTAGCGCGCCAGGTGGTGCAGTTGCCCCAGCACCGGCTTGCGTTGCGCAGGGAAAAACTTGAAACCAGGCACCCGAGGAGCAAAAGGGTCGTGGCTTAACTGGTAATGGCCGAGGAACGCCTCGTCGGCATGCAAACTAGTCATCGGGATCTTATTAACCTTTAAGCTGGGCCAGGGCGCGGTAATCCGCTCCCAGCGTGGCCTGTAAAATCTCTTTCGGATAATCGTCGGTCACTACCGCTTCGCCCATTCGGCGCAACAGCACCAGTCGCAGTCGACCGTCGATCACTTTCTTGTCTATTGCCATATGTTCGAGAAAATCTGCCTCGGTCATCTCCTCGGGAGGAATGACCGGCAACCCGGCGCGCTGGAACAGGCGGATCCCGCGATCACGCTCCTGGGCGCTGATCCAGCCCAGGCGTTGCGACATCTCCAATGCCATCACTGTGCCAGCCGCTACGGCCTCTCCATGCAACCACACACCATAGCCCATGTGGGTCTCGATCGCATGGCCGAAGGTGTGGCCGAGGTTCAAGGTGGCGCGCACGCCGGACTCACGTTCGTCGGCATTCACCACCAGCGCCTTGGCGGCGCAGGAGCGGGAAATCGCTTCGGTGAGTGCCACCTGGTCGAGGGCGCGCAGGGCGTCGACGTGTTCTTCCAGCCAGGTCAGGAACGGCTCGTCGCAGATCAGCCCGTACTTGATGACTTCCGCCAGGCCCGCCGACAGCTCGCGGGGTGGCAGGGTATTGAGGGTGGCAGTGTCGATCAGCACCACATTCGGCTGATAGAACGCGCCGACCATGTTCTTGCCCAGGGGGTGGTTGATGCCGGTCTTGCCGCCCACCGACGAATCGACCTGGGACAGCAAGGTGGTCGGTACCTGGATAAAGTCCACGCCGCGCTGATAGCAGGCCGCCGCAAAGCCGGCCATGTCGCCGATCACACCGCCACCCAGCGCCACCACCGTGGTGCGCCGGTCATGACGGGCCGTCAGCAGGCCATCAAAGATCAGTTGCAGGGTTTCCCAGGTCTTGAAGGCCTCGCCGTCCGGCAGCACCACCGAGATCACCGAGTACGCCGCCAGGCTGCGGCTCAGACGCTCAAGATACAGCGGCGCGACCGTTTCATTGGAGATGATCGCCACTTGCCGCCCGGCAATATGCGGTGCGAGCAACTCGGGCTGGTCCAACAAACCTTCGCCAATATGGATCGGGTAGCTGCGCTCGCCAAGATCGACCTTAAGTGTCTGCATGTGTCCCCGCGTTGAAGATGAAAGCAGGCGTCCTGCCCTACATTAACGTTGTCGGCAACGTCGGGATCTGACGCTGCCTGATGGCTCTACGCCACAACTCGGACGGTCATGACGCGCCGCCGAGGATAGCGCATTTCGGCCCTGGCTTTAACGGGGTGGCAACTGTGCCAGGCGCTCGAGAATGTCGAGAACCACCATTCGTGGCGGCCGCTCATCGGTTTCCACCACCAGATCGGCGATTTCCCGATAAAGCGGGTCGCGCAGCGTCAGCAGGTCCCGCAGGGTTTTTGCCGGGTCGGCGGTGCGCAGCAATGGGCGATTGCGGTCGCGAGCGGTGCGGCCCACCTGCTGCTCGACAGACGCGTGCAGATAAACCACGCGACCGCCGGCGTGCAGCGCCCGGCGGTTCTCGTCGCGCATCACTGCGCCACCGCCGGTGGCCAATACCACGCCATCGCAGCCGCACAGTTCGGCAATCATCGCCTGCTCGCGGTCGCGAAAGCCCAGTTCGCCTTCCTTATCGAAGATCCACGGGATATTGGCGCCCGTGCGCAATTCAATTTCCTTATCGGAGTCTTTGAATGGCAGGCGCAGCTCTTTGGCCAGCAAACGGCCGATGGTGCTTTTTCCAGCCCCCATCGGTCCTACAAGAATCAAATTTCGCACAGAATCAACGACTCACAGCAATCGCCTGGTTATTCATAATACGCGGAGTCAGGAATACCAGCAGCTCGGATTTTTTCTCCGAAACCACATCCCGCCGGAAAAGGCGGCCAAGATACGGCACATCGCCCAAAAATGGCACTTTATCTACCACTTTGCTTTGAGTATTGGAGAAAACCCCGCCGATCACGATGGTCTCCCCGTCCTTGACCAGCACCTTGGCATTGACCTCGTTTTTCTTGATTGGCGGCACATCGTTGAGCCTGTTCAGGTAGTCGGGCTCGTCCTTGGTGACCTTGACCTCCATGATCACCCAGCCGTCCGGGGTGATTTGCGGGGTCACTTCCAATGACAAGGAGGCCTCCTTGAACGACACCGAGGTCGCGCCGGTGGAGCTGGACTCCTGATAGGGAATCTCGGTGCCCTTGAGGATTCGCGCGGTTTCCTTGTCGGAGGTGACGACCTTGGGCTGCGAAACGATTTCACCATTGCCGGTTTTTTCCATGGCGGTCAGTTCCAGGTCCAGCAGCAGGTTGTCGGTGATAAACGCGACACCCAGGCCGGCGCTGCCGTTGACCGCCCCCAGGTCCACAAACGGCGAGCTGGGCGGGTTTTCAGGCGGCTCGGCCCCCTCCGCCAGCGGCTTCCTGATCCCGCCAGCTCCCCAGTTACCCCGATTCAGTTGCCCGCCCCAGCGCACGCCAAGGCTTTTGTCGTAATCCACATTGGCCTCGACGATCCGCGCCTCGATCATCACCTGCCTTACCGGAATATCCAGTTGCGCCACAATCGTGCGCAGTTCCTCCAGCCGCTCCTGGGTCTGGTAGGCGATGATGTTGTTGGTGCGGTCATCCACCGCCACCGAGCCGCGCTCATCGGTGGCGCCTTCCAGGCCCACGGCCGACTGGAAGAGCTTGGCCAGGTCCGACGCCTTGGCGTAATTGACCTGCAGCAACTCGCGGCGCAGCGGTGCCAAGTCAGTCATTTGCTTGCGCGACTCCATCGCCAGCAACTCGCGGGCGGCCAACTCCTCGGCCGGCGCGACCAGCAGCACATTGGCCGTCACACGCTTGTCCAGCCCCTTGGTTTGCAGCACCAGGTCCAGGGCCTGGTCCCAGGGCACGTCCTTGAGGCGCAGGGTGATCGAACCCTGCACGTCGTCGCTGGTCACCAGATTGAGGCCGGCAACGTCAGCAATCTGCTGCAACACCGCGCGCAACTCGATGTTCTGGAAGTTGAGGGACAGCTTGTCCCCGGTGAATGCCACGCGTCCGGTACTCAGGGGCGCATTGCCAGGTGGCGGCAGGTGAATCAAGTCGATTCGATTGGGCACAGCCATGACCATCGGTGCCGTGAACGCTATCCATAGCGCCACACCGAAGGACGAAAAAGTCCTTTTCATTGTTTGTTTCCGTTATGAGTTCACGTTCAGGGCAAGGGTTTGCGAGCGTTCCAGCCACGCGCCCTGGCCATCCGGGAAAAGCTCGGCCAGTTCGACATGGGAGTCATGAATCGCCGTGATGCGCCCGTGGTCCGGGCCCAGGTAATCGCCGATTGCCAGGCGATGGACAGACGACGCTCCGCGCAGCAGGGCGAAGGTTTGAGCCCCCAGGGACAAGGTCCCGACCATTTCGAACTGCTCCACGGCGAAGCCTTCGAGGATTCCGCGAGGTCTGGCGAGATCAGGTCCGGCAGCCGGTCGCCCGGCGGGTCGAACCAGTTGGCGAGAGGGCGGCTGGAAAGGGTCGCGCAAGGCTGCAAAATCGTAGGCCACTTGCTGCGGCCCGGGCTCGGCGACAGCCTGTGCCGGCGGGTGCAAATCAACCTTCGGGTCATCGCCCGCCTGGCGGTTGTGACGATAGGTCCTGGCTACCAGACTGAGATGCAACTCCGAGGGATCGACAGGACTGAATGCCAAGTCATGCACCGTGACAATTCCTCGCAAGCTGGCCATGCCGTTGATGAACGCCGCCAGGTCGTGAAAAGTCCCGGTGACGCCAATCTGCATGGGCGATTCGATGTACAGGCCGCGAGGCTGGTCATCCCGAAGTTCGATGGCCTCCAGCACCAAGCCATTGGCGGCACTCAGGCGGCCAATATCTTCAAGCAGGCCGGGTACCTGGGTGTCGGCAGGCAGCCGCCGTAACAGGTTGGCGAAATGGCCTCGCATTGTTTCGAGTTCGCGGACCAGGGACTCCAGGCCGGCAGCCTGGCTGGTTTTCAGCGCGACCTGCTGTTCAAGCGCCACTTCCTGCGACTCAAGCTGGCGCAGTTGCTCCCGCGCCCCACTCAAGTAGAAGGTATTGCCCACCGCCCACAGCAGGCAAACCACCGCGCCAGCCAGCAACGCCTTGCCCGGCAAGGGCCAGTTGGCGGCGTTCTGGCAGAGCTGGGTTATATCGGATTCTGTCAGCCCTGGCAGGCCTGACGCCCCTCTCATTGGCGCACCTCATCCGAGTGACCATGGCGAACCGTCAACTGGAAGCCATTGTCGTCGCCCTCCTGCGCGCCGCGAACCCGTTGAAGCCGGGGCGCTTCCAAGTCTTCGGCAGCTTCGAGGCCACGCATGAACTGAGCAATGTCCCGGTTCGATCCGGCCGTGCCGCTGATGGAAACAGAACCGCCGTCGACGCTCACTTCGCGCAACTGCACCCCCTCCGGCACGGCGCGGGCCAACTGGTCCAGCAACTGAGCACCCGCCGCACGATCGTCCTGCAAACCCTGCACAACTTTCATCCGTTCCATCAACTGCTGGCGCTGCTCATGCAGTTCGTCGATGGCCTTGATCCGCGAGTCGAGCCCGGTGACACCCTGGCTCAACTGGTTATTGCGGGCCAACTGCCGATCGATTGCACGGTCGATCACCTGGTCTGCCAGCCAAACCGCAGCCAGCGCCACCGCTGCAGCCCCCGCCAAAAACACCAGAAAATATTTGCGCCGCCGCTCATTCCGTTCTGCGCGCCACGGCAACAGGTTGATTCGTGTCATCAGTCGAAACTCCTCAGGGCCAGCCCGCAGGCCACTCCCATTCCCTGGGCATCCACGGCCCATTGCGCGCCATCGACACGACGGCCCGGCGTGATGCTGTCCGAAGCCTGCCTGCCCGCGCGAGCCAATGCAAATGCTTCGACATCCACTATCCGCGTCGCCAGCCCCGCAAGGGCCAAAACTGCCTCACGGGCCTCCACCTGTTCCTTGAGGCAGGCAACCAGCAGCACATCGACGCTTTGCGGGTCATGGGCCGACGGGCCCTGCACCTGGAAGTCGATAGCCACATCCTCCAGCGGATAAGGAATGTACTGGTCTGCTTCCCCATGGATTCGACGCACCATTTCAGCATCCGTCAGCCCCGTGTCCATCTCCAGCACGCGGGTAATCACCGAGGGCCCTGCCACGGCCACAGCGGCATGCCTGAGTGATGTATGCGCCTGTACCAGCGCCCGGGAAAGTGCCTGCGCGACGGCATCGAAATCAACCACGCTGCTGTCGACCACCGCATGGGCCGGCAACTGCTGCATAGCGTAGCCCCGCACGCTGTAGCCAGTGCCTGACGCCTCCAGTTCCACCAGCCTGACGCCGGTGTCATTGATGTCGATACCCAGGACGGCATCGGCTTTTCGCCTGAAAAATCCCTTTCTCATAAAACTCCCCAAAACTTTCCCTGTCTTACGGACTGATTGCTGCCAGGCTTCCTGCATTCGGTCGGCTTGTATGAGCGGCGCGAATGACGCCCGAAGCCGAAAAATGCTTTAATGCCCAGCGTTTTTTCCCGCGTTTATCTGCTGGCCGGGTCGATCCACCACTTGCCGTGCATGCCCCGACGCCTAACCCATTCTTTTCCTTGGAAATCCAAAAGCCTTGATTCGTCTGCTGAAGTTTTTCGGGTACTCCATTGTCGCGATCGTCTGCGGGCTGATGCTCGTGCTCAGCGGGGCCTATCTCTACCTTAGTCCGGGTTTGCCCTCCGTAGAGGCCCTGAGAAGTATCCAGTTGCAGATTCCTTTGCGGGTCTACAGCAGCGATGAAAAACTGATCGCGGAGTTCGGCGAAATGCGCCGCACACCGATCCGTTTCGCCGACATTCCACCCAATTTCATCAACGCCCTGCTGTCGGCTGAAGACGATAACTTCGCCAATCACTATGGCGTCGACCCAAGCAGCCTGGTGCGGGCGGCCACGCAGTTGGTCAAAAGCGGACACATTCAATCCGGTGGCAGCACCATCACCATGCAGGTGGCGAAGAACTTCTTCCTCACCAGCGAACGCAGCTTTTCCCGCAAAGCCACGGAAATCCTCCTGGCGTTGCAGATCGAACGTCAGCTGACCAAGGACGAGATCCTTGAGCTGTACGTCAACAAGATCTATCTGGGCAACCGCGCCTACGGCATCGAGGCGGCTTCACAGGTTTACTACGGCAAGTCGATTCGTGACGCCAGCCTGGCGCAGATGGCGATGATTGCCGGCCTGCCCAAGGCGCCTTCACGCTTTAACCCGCTGGCCAACCCGGCGCGCAGCAAAGAGCGCCGCGACTGGATCCTGGGCCGCATGTACAAGCTGGGCAAGATCGACCAGGCCGCGTACGAAAGTGCGGTGGCCGAGCCGCTGAACGCCAGCTATCACGTGCCGACCCCGGAAGTGAATGCCCCGTATATCGCCGAAATGGCCCGTGCCGAGATGGTCGGCCGCTATGGCAGCGAGGCGTACACCGAAGGTTTCCGCGTGACCACGACGATTCCGAGCAACCTGCAGGAAATCGCCAACAAGTCGGTACACGATGGCCTGGTCGCCTATGACCAGCGCCATGGCTACCGCGGCCCTGAATCGCGCCTGCCGGGCAAGACCCTGAGCGCCTGGACCGTCGAGCTGGGCAAACAGCGCCCGATCAGCGGCCTTGAACCCGCCATCGTCACCCAGGTGAAGAAAGATGGCGTGCAGGTACTGACCCGCACCGGCGAAGAGCATGTGTCGTGGGACAGCATGAAATGGGCCCGCCCTTTCCTGAACACCAACAGCATGGGCCCGATGCCCAAGCAGCCGTCGGACGTGGCGCAGGTCGGTGACCTGGTTCGCGTGCAGCGCCAGAAGGACGACAGCCTGAAATTCAGCCAGGTGCCCGTGGCACAGGGCGCGCTGGTTTCGCTTGACCCGCAGAACGGTGCAATCCGTGCCCTGGTCGGCGGCTTTGCCTTCGAGCAGAGCAACTACAACCGCGCCACCCAGGCCAAGCGCCAGCCGGGCTCCAGCTTCAAGCCGTTCATCTACAGCGCTGCACTGGATAACGGCTACACCGCCGCCAGCCTGGTCAACGATGCACCGATCGTGTTTGTCGACGAGTACCTGGACAAAGTCTGGCGCCCGAAGAACGACACCAACACCTTCCTCGGCCCGATCCGCGTCCGCGAGGCGCTGTACAAGTCGCGTAACCTGGTGTCGATCCGCCTGCTGCAGGCGATGGGCGTAGGCAAGACCATCGACTACATCACCCGCTTCGGCTTCAACAAGTCGGACCTGCCGCCCAACCTGTCCCTGGCACTGGGTACCGCCACGCTGACGCCGATGGAAATCGCCACCGGCTGGAGCACCTTTGCCAACGGTGGCTACAAGATCACCCCGTACCTGATCGACAAGATCGAAAGCCGTAGCGGCGAAACCCTGTTCACCGCCAACCCACCACGGGTCCCGGGCGACGTGGTCAATGGCGTCGCGGCCACTGACGGCCAGGCAGCACCGGCCAACGGCGGCATCACCATCGAGCCGACGCCAGGCGAAGCCCCGGCAGCCGGCGCTCCCGCCGCACCACAAGCGCCGGCGGTAGCCGAACGCGTTGTGGATGGCCGTACCACCTACATCCTCAACAGCATCCTGGAAGACGTGATCAAGAAAGGTACGGGGCGTCGCGCCCTGGCCCTGGGCCGTGCCGATATCGCCGGCAAGACCGGTACCACCAACGACTCCAAGGATGCCTGGTTCTCCGGCTACAACGCCGACTACGTGACCACCGTATGGACCGGTTACGACCAGCCGGAAAGCCTCGGTCGCCGGGAGTTCGGCGGCACCGTCGCGCTGCCGATCTGGATGAGCTACATGGGCGCCGCGCTGAAGGATATGCCGCTGCATACCCAGCCGGAACCGGAAGGCATCCTGAGCCTGCGGATCGACCCGGTCAGCGGCCGTGCAGCAGCGCCGAGCACGCCGAATGCGTACTTCGAGCTGTTCAAGAGCGAGGACACGCCGCCGTCGGTCAACGAGCTGGGCAATGGTGTTGCACCGGGCAGCCCGCTGCCGGCGGACGAGGCGGCGCCGATCGATTTGTTCTAACACGCAGTTCCAATGTGGGAGCGGGCTTGCTCGCGAAAGCGGAGTATCAGGCTCAGATGGGCCGACTGACACACCGTCTTCGCGAGCAAGCCCGCTCCCACAGTTGGATCACCGCCAGGCTCGAGCCAATTGCCAGCCACAAAAAAAGCCCCGACTCGCAAGAGCCGGGGCTTTTTGGTGGTGCGCTACAACGGCTTAGCCGTTGAACACATCATCCACACTTTGCAGCGGGTAGTTCTTCGGATACGGCAGGGTGGCCACACCCGTCTCGATTGCGGCTTTGGCCACGGCATCGGAGATCAGGGTGATCAGGCGCTTGTCCATTGGTTTCGGGATGATGTACTCACGACCGAATTCCAGCTTGATGCCGCCGTAGGCGTCGCACACTTCCTGAGGAACCGGCAGCTTGGCCAGTTCGCGCAGGGCGTTGGCGGCCGCAACTTTCATCTCTTCGTTGATGCGCTTGGCGCGAACGTCCAGGGCACCACGGAAGATGAACGGGAAGCCCAGTACGTTGTTGACCTGGTTCGGGTAGTCCGAACGGCCGGTGGCCATGATCACGTCGCTACGGGTGGCGTGGGCCAGTTCCGGGGAGATTTCCGGATCCGGGTTGGAGCACGCGAACACGATCGGGTTGGCCGCCATGGACTTGAGGCCTTCGGCGCTCAGCAGGTTCGGGCCGGACAGGCCAACGAACACGTCTGCACCGTCCAGGGCGTCAGCCAGGGTACGCTTGGAGGACGGATGCGCGAACATCGCCTTGTACTGGTTCAGGTCGGTACGCTCGGACTGCACAACGCCCTTGCTGTCGACCATGTAGATGTTTTCCAGCTTGGCGCCCATGCTCACCAGCAACTTCATGCAGGAGATGGCCGCGGCGCCGGCGCCCAGGCAAACGATCTTGGCTTCGCCAAGGGTTTTGCCGGCGATTTCCAGGGCGTTGATCATGCCGGCCGCGGTAACGATCGCGGTGCCGTGCTGGTCATCGTGGAATACCGGGATGTCGCACTGTTCGATCAGGGCCTTTTCGATCTCGAAGCACTCAGGTGCCTTGATGTCTTCCAGGTTGATGCCACCGAAGGTGATGGAGATGCGCTTTACGGTGTCGATGAAAGCCTGCGGGCTCTCGGAATCGACTTCGATATCGAATACGTCAATGCCGGCGAAGCGCTTGAACAGCACGCCCTTACCTTCCATGACTGGCTTGGAAGCCAATGGGCCGAGGTTACCCAGGCCGAGGATCGCGGTGCCATCAGAGATCACTGCAACCAGGTTGCCTTTGCCGGTGTACTTGTAGGCCAGTTCAGGATCGCGGGCGATTTCACGTACGGGCTCGGCAACGCCAGGGCTGTAGGCCAGCGACAGGTCGCGGGCGGTGGCAGTGGCTTTGGTGAGCTCTACACTCAGCTTTCCTGGACGAGGATGGGCATGATATTCGAGAGCGGCAGTTTTCAAATCAGACATATCGGCATTCCGCTTTTACTGTTGGTCGACGGACCGCCGAGGATACGCGTGTCGCAAAGTCCCCACAAGACTGGGCAGTCACAGGTGTCAAGGGCCCTGCCCTACGACTTTTGGCCAAGAGCCACGGGATACAAGGGCTCAACTGTTCACAATCGACCTGAAAAATGTCTACAATTTTTTCTTACGGCGCCTGCTCGAGCATGCCGGGATCGGTCAGTGGCAACAGCCAGCGTGCCTGGCCCTTTTCCAGGCCGCCGCGTCGGGAGCGGTCCAGCACCCAGCCGCGGGCTTCGATGGACTGGCCCTGCAAACCTTTCAACAGCGCACTGTCGAATCGGCCCACCAAATTGGGTGCAATGCGCAGTACCAGTGAGCCCTGCAACTCAATCCAGACTCCGCCGCGATTGCGTTCGATTTTGCTCACTCGGCCGTTGACCACGGCAAAGCCCGAGCGCTGGATCTTCGCCGCATCGACCACCGGTGACCGGCGCCACACCCCCAGCCGGGCCTGCCGGGCGCTGCGTTCGGCGGCTTGCTGGCAGGCCACCAGTTCCACATTCGGCGCGACCGCCACCTGGAAGCCAAGGCCTTCGGCGAGCAACTGCGCTTCCAGATTTGCTCCATTGGCACCGTAGAGATGGGCCAGGGTGCGGCCGTAACGGTCCTTGCTCTCCCGTCCGGGCACCACGCCAACGCGCCCACCGCTCGCGTCCACCAGACTTTGCAGGCGCTCGCGAGCGGCCACGGCGAAGGGCTCATCAGTGCGCCCCTGCTTGCCGGTTTCCGGGGCATTGACGCCGATCATGCGTATGCTGCGGCCGTCCTTGAGGCGCACGGTGTCACCATCCACTACCCGCTGCACGTCGAAGGTCGCGACATCGCCGGGCGCCGGGCAGAATACCTCGGCCTGGGCGGGCGCCAGCCAAATCGCAGACACAAAAAAGGCGCCCACAAGGGACGCCTTTTTCATCAGCGAGGACAAGCCATACAGGCCATCCAAGCGGACCAGCCTTACTCGGCTTTAGGAGCAGCTTTAGCGCCGAAAGCACCGAAGCGGGTCTTGAAGCGGTCAACACGGCCGCCAACATCCAGAGTCTTCTGCTTACCGGTGTAGAACGGGTGGCACTCGTTGCACACGTCGATTGGCAGAGCTTTGCCGAAAGTCGAACGGGTTTCGAACTTGTTACCGCAGCTGCAGGTAACGTCGATGGCAACATAGTTTGGATGGATATCGGCTTTCATGGTGTATTCCTCAGGCTAGCGTGCCGCCAATCAACACTATTGTTGAATACCGCACGTAATTAGGCCGCGGATTCTACCAGACCTTTTTAAACGCGCAAGAAGCACAACGGCCCCTTTCATCAGAAAAGC
>NZ_JACAPZ010000007.1:0-48326 GCF_013385475.1 Pseudomonas sp. G5001 | reverse complement strand
AAGCCCGGCTCCCACATCCACCGCTGGTCTGCTAGGCTCCCGCCCTTCTTCGCCGCCCGTCATATGAGAACCCCCGCGTGCCCGACGCCATTTTGCGCCTCGCCCTGCCCTCGCCCCTGCGCCGCCTGTTCGATTATCGGGCCCCTGCCGGCGTATTGCGGTCGCAGTTGCAGCCCGGCATGCGCGTACGGGTACCGTTTGGCCGGCGGGAGATGATCGGCATCCTGGTGGAAGTCGCCGATCACAGCGAAGTGCCCGCCGAGAAGCTCAAGCCGGCCGTGGCCATCCTCGACAGCACGCCGCCGCTGCCGCCCGCGCTGTTCAAGCTGTGCCTGTGGACCTCGCAGTATTACCAGCACAGCCTCGGCGACACCCTGAGCTGGGCGCTGCCGGTGCTGTTGCGCCAGGGCGAACTGGCCGAGGCGCGCCAGGAGCGTTTCTGGTCGATGGTCCCGGGGGCGCACATGGACGACCCGCGCATCGCCCGCGCCCCGCGCCAGCGTGAAGCCCTGGCAACCCTGGCCCAGCATCCCCACGGCGTCGCCCATCAGCTTTTAAGCAAGCTGATGCTGAGCAAGGACAGCCTGGACTTGCTGCTGGCCAAGGGCCTGGTGCAGGTGGAGATCCGCAAGCACGCCCCCGGCGAGCGCCACGAACACTGGCTGGCCCAGCCGGAACTGCCGCTCAACCCCGAACAACGTGCCGCCTATGAAGCGATTCGCGCCGGTTTCGACAGTTTCCACGCGTTCCTGCTGGCGGGCGTCACCGGCAGCGGCAAGACCGAAGTCTATTTGCAACTGATCCGCGAAACCCTCGAAGCCGGCAAACAGGCACTGGTGCTGATCCCCGAGATCAACCTCGGCCCGCAAACCCTGGCGCGTTTCGAGCAGCGTTTCAACGCGCGCATCGCCCTGGTGCACTCGGCGGTCAACGACCGCGAGCGCCTGGAATCCTGGCTCGCCGCCCGGGACGGCGAGGCCGACATTATTATCGGCACCCGTTCGGCGCTGTTCACCCCGATGAAAAATCCCGGGCTGATCATCATCGACGAAGAACACGACGGCTCCTATAAACAGCAGGAAGGCCTGCGCTACCACGCCCGCGACCTGGCGCTGGTGCGCGCCCGCCAGGAAAACATCCCGATTGTGCTGGGCTCGGCCACGCCTTCCCTGGAAAGCCTGCACAACGCCTACACCGGGCGCTACGGCCTGCTGCGTCTCAATGAGCGGGCCGGCGGCGCCAAGCAGCCACGCTTCCTGCGCCTGGATGTAAAAAGTCGCCCGCTGGACAGCGGCATTTCCGGGCCGATGCAGCAAGCCATCGGGCAAACCCTCGCGGCGGGCCAGCAAGTGCTGGTGTTCCTCAACCGCCGGGGTTTTGCGCCGACGCTGCTGTGCCACGACTGCGGCTGGATGTCCGAGTGCAATCGCTGCGATGCGCGAATGACCGTGCACCAGCGCTCCGGCGAGTTGCGCTGCCATCACTGCGGCCATGTGGAGCGGGTGCCGCGGCACTGCCCGCAGTGCGGCAAAGTCGACTTGCGACCGGTGGGCGCGGGCACCGAGCGCGCCGAAGAACGACTGGGCATCCTGTTCCCGGATTACCCGGTGCTGCGGGTCGACCGCGACAGCACCTCGCGCAAGGACGCGATGAATCAGTTGTTCGCCACGATCCAGAAGGGCCAGCCGTGCATTCTGGTGGGCACGCAGATGCTTGCCAAAGGGCATCACTTCCCACGGGTGACCCTGGTGTCGATCCTGGATGCCGACGGCGGGCTGTTCTCCGGGGATTTTCGCGCCAGCGAGCGCATGGCGCAGTTGATCGTGCAGGTCGCAGGCCGGGCCGGGCGGGCCGAAGAGCCGGGCAAGGTGATCATCCAGACGCACCTGGCCGACCACCCGCTGCTGATTCAACTGACAGAACAAGGCTACTTTGCCTTCGCCGAACAGGCCTTGAGCGAGCGACGCTCGGCAGGTCTGCCACCGTTTACGCATCTGGCGCTGCTGCGGGCCGAAGCGCACAAGCCGGGGCAGGCCGAAGGTTTCCTGGATGAAGCGTGCAGCGAGGCTGAACGTTTGCTGGGGGAACTGGGTCTGACCGGCATCGAGCTATTGGGCCCGGTGCCAGCACCGATGGAACGCCGCGCCGGGCGTTACCGCGCCCAGCTACTTTTGCAAGCCAGCGCCCGCGCGCCGCTGCATCGTTTATTAAGCAGCTGGTTACTTGCGCTGGAGCAAATGCCCAGCGGGCGACAAGTGAGATGGTCGTTGGACGTAGACCCGGTAGATTTGTACTAACCCCCTGTGGCGAGGGAGCTTGCTCCCGCTGGGCTGCGTAGCAGCCCCAAAAAAGCCGGGAGCGCTACGCACTCCAGCGGGAGCAAGCTCCCTCGCCAGAGCAAGCTCCCTCGCCACAGGTTAATCGTCCGTCAAGGTCCCGCGAAGGTTGGCAAGCCCGCCCTCGCCACGGATAATGCCCAGTTTTTCCACCTGCGCATCGCGCGCCACCGCTTGCGGTCGAAAGAGAACACCATGAAAGACACCATTCGCCAGCTGATCCAACAAGCCCTCACCCAACTCGTCAACGAAGGTGTGTTGCCTGAAGGCCTGACGCCGGCGATCCAGGTGGAAAATACCCGCGACAAGACCCACGGTGATTTCGCCAGCAACATCGCGATGATGCTGGCCAAGCCGGCCGGCCTGAAGCCGCGCGACCTGGCGGAAAAAATCATCGCCGCGCTGCCGGCCGACCCGCAGGTAACCAAGGCTGAAATCGCCGGCCCAGGCTTCATCAACTTCTTCCAGAACACCCAGGCCCTGGCTTCGCGCCTGGACGCGGCCCTGGCCGACGCGAAAATCGGCGTGCGCAAGGCCGGCCCGGCACAGCGCGTGGCCATCGACCTGTCGGCACCGAACCTGGCCAAGGAAATGCACGTGGGCCACCTGCGCTCCACCATCATTGGCGACGGCGTGGCGCGGGTCCTGGAGTTCCTCGGCGACGACGTGATCCGCCAGAACCACGTGGGCGACTGGGGTACCCAGTTCGGCATGTTGATGGCCTATCTGCAGGAAAACCCGATCACCAGCAACGAGCTGTCGGACCTGGAGAACTTCTACCGCGCCGCCAAGAAGCGTTTCGACGAATCCGAAGAATTCGCCGACCGCGCCCGTGGCCTGGTGGTCAAGCTGCAAGCCGGCGATGCCGAATGCCTGGAACTGTGGGGCCGCTTCCGCGAGATCTCGCTGTCCCACTGCCAGGAAATCTACGAGCTGCTCAACGTCAAATTGACCATGGCCGACGTGATGGGCGAAAGCGCCTACAACGACGACCTGATCAACGTGGTCAACGACCTCAAGGCCAAGGGCCTGCTGGTTGAAAGCAACGGCGCGCAGTGCGTGTTCCTCGAAGAATTCAAGACCGCCGACGGCGACCCGCTGCCGGTGATCATCGTCAAGGCCGATGGCGGCTACCTCTACGCCACCACCGACCTCGCCGCCGTGCGCTACCGCAGCGGCGTGCTGAAAGCCGACCGTGCCCTGTATTTCGTTGACCAGCGCCAGGCCCTGCACTTCCAGCAAGTGTTCGAAGTGGCGCGCCGCGCCGGTTTCGTGACCCACCCGATGCAGATGGAACACATGGGCTTCGGCACCATGAACGGCGCCGATGGCCGCCCGTTCAAGACCCGTGACGGCGGCACCGTGAAGCTGATCGACCTGCTGAACGAAGCCCAGGACCGCGCCTACAACCTGGTGAAGGAAAAGAACCCGGAGCTGGCCGAAGCCGACCTGCGCAACATCGCCCGCGTCGTGGGGATTGGCGCGGTGAAATACGCCGACCTGTCCAAGCACCGCACCAGCGACTACAGCTTCAACTTCGAACTGATGCTCAACTTCGAAGGCAACACTGCGCCGTACCTGCTGTATGCCTACACGCGGGCGGCCGGTGTGTTCCGCAAGCTCGGCAAGGACTTCAGCGAAGTCGAAGGCCAGATCAACCTTGAGGCGCCACACGAGCAGGAACTGGCCGCCAAACTGGCGCAATTCGGCGAAGTGCTGAATAGCGTCGGCGAAAAAGGCACACCGCACATCCTCTGCACCTATTTGTACGAAGTCGCCGGTTTGTTCTCCAGCTTCTACGAGAACTGCCCGATCCTGACCGCAGACGACGAAGCCCAAAAGCAGAGCCGCCTGCGCCTCGCCGCACTGGCAGGACGGACCCTCAAGCAAGGCCTGGAATTGTTGGGCCTGGAAACTCTGGAGCGTATGTAAGTTGGCTGCCAAGAAAAAACCTGCACCCAAGCGCGGCGCCAGCCGCTACCAGGCACCGGCGAAGAAGCCTATTCCGGGCTGGTTGTGGATGGCCATCGGCCTGACGGTCGGCGCGTTTGTGGTGTTCCTGATGAAGCTCGACCCGGGCAAGGGCGATGACGTCAAACGGGTCAAGCAAGAACAGCAGAAGGCCACGAAAATGGCCGAGGCGAACAAGACACCGCCTAGCCCGACTGCGCCGGTGAAGCCGAAATACGACTTCTACACGCTGCTGCCGGAATCGGAAGTGATCGTGCCGCCGGACGCCGTGCCGGAGAAAACCCTGCCGACGCCGCAGCCGGTGCCGACTACGCCGGTTACCCCGGCGGAAGCAGCGAAGATCGACACGGCCCGGGCCCAGGCTGCGCTGGCCGGAATTACCCCGCCGCCACCGCCGCCGGTCGCCACCACCAAGGCCGCGCCCGTGACCAAGTTCTTCCTGCAGGCGGGCTCGTTCCCGAAACAGGCGGATGCGGACCGGGTACGCGCGCAGATTATTTTGCTGGGGCAGGCGGTGACGGTGGAGTCCGGGACGGTTAAGGATGCGACCTGGTATCGCGTGCTGGTGGGGCCGTTCAGCAACCGTGAACAGCTGACCGTGGCGCAGAAGCAACTGGCCGGCGCCGGGTTTAGCAACCTGTTGTTACAACAACGCCAGAGCCGCTGATTCCGGAAACAGCATCGGGTTAATGTGGGAGCGGGCTTGCTCGCGAATGCGGTAGATCAGTCAATATTTTAGGTGACTGACACACCGCATTCGCGAGCAAGCCCGCTCCCACATTTGATTTTCATCGCCCTCAGGACCGGGTCCGACACATAAACACCACTCGTCCGCCCTCCCGTCCTACAGTTGAAATCCCCCCCGCCACCCCCATATGAGTTCCATCAGGGCATTTTCGCCCCGCAGCGTGGAGACTCTCCCCTTGACCACCATCGTTTCAGTTCGCCGCCACGGCAAAGTCGTCATGGGCGGCGACGGCCAGGTTTCACTTGGCAATACCGTGATGAAAGGCAACGCGAAAAAAGTCCGTCGCCTGTACCACGGCCAGGTCCTCGCCGGTTTCGCCGGCGCCACCGCTGACGCCTTTACCCTGTTCGAGCGCTTTGAAGGCCAACTTGAGAAGCACCAGGGCCATCTGGTCCGTGCCGCCGTCGAGCTCGCCAAAGAATGGCGCACCGATCGCTCACTCAGCCGCCTGGAAGCCATGCTGGCCGTCGCCAACAAAGACGCCTCGCTGATCATCACCGGCAACGGCGACGTGGTTGAACCCGAAGAAGGCCTGATCGCCATGGGCTCCGGCGGCGGCTACGCACAAGCGGCGGCCAGCGCCCTGCTGAAGAAAACCGACCTGTCGGCCCGGGAAATCGTCGAGACTGCCCTGGGTATCGCTGGCGACATCTGTGTCTTCACCAACCACAACCTGACCATTGAGGAGCAGGACCTCGCCGAATAAGCCGCAGGCTTATTCCCGCTTGAGGACCGCCAATTACTATGTCCATGACTCCCCGCGAAATCGTCCATGAACTCAATCGCCATATCATCGGCCAGGACGATGCCAAGCGCGCCGTTGCCATCGCCCTGCGTAACCGCTGGCGCCGGATGCAACTGCCCGAAGAATTGCGCGTTGAAGTAACCCCCAAGAACATCCTGATGATCGGCCCGACCGGTGTCGGTAAAACCGAGATCGCCCGGCGCCTGGCCAAGCTGGCCAATGCTCCGTTCATCAAGGTCGAAGCCACCAAGTTCACCGAAGTGGGCTACGTGGGCCGTGACGTCGAGTCGATCATTCGTGACCTGGCCGACGCGGCCCTGAAGCTGCTGCGCGAACAGGAAATGACCAAGGTCAGCCATCGCGCCGAAGACGCCGCCGAAGAACGCATCCTCGACGCCCTGCTGCCACCGGCACGCATGGGCTTCAACGAAGACGCCGCACCGAGCTCGGATTCCAACACCCGCCAGCTGTTCCGCAAGCGCCTGCGTGAAGGCCAGCTGGACGACAAGGAAATCGAGATCGAAGTCGCCGAAGTGTCCGGCGTCGACATCTCCGCACCGCCTGGCATGGAAGAAATGACCAGCCAGTTGCAGAACCTGTTCGCCAACATGGGCAAGGGCAAGAAGAAAAGCCGCAAGCTCAAGGTGAAGGAAGCGCTGAAACTGGTGCGTGACGAAGAAGCCGGGCGCCTGGTGAATGAGGAAGAACTCAAGGCCAAGGCCCTGGAAGCGGTCGAGCAGCACGGCATCGTGTTTATCGACGAGATCGACAAGGTGGCCAAGCGCGGCAATTCCGGCGGCGTCGACGTGTCCCGCGAAGGCGTGCAGCGCGACCTGCTGCCGCTGATCGAAGGCTGCACCGTCAACACCAAGCTGGGCATGGTCAAGACCGACCACATCCTGTTTATCGCGTCCGGTGCGTTCCACCTGAGCAAGCCAAGCGACCTGGTGCCGGAGCTGCAAGGCCGCCTGCCGATTCGCGTTGAACTGAAAGCGCTGACGCCGGGCGACTTCGAACGCATCCTCAGCGAGCCCCACGCGTCGCTGACCGAGCAATACCGCGAGCTGCTGAAAACCGAAGGCCTGGGGATTGAGTTCCTGCCGGACGGTATCAAGCGTTTGGCGGAGATTGCCTGGCAGGTCAACGAGAAGACCGAGAACATCGGTGCCCGTCGCTTGCACACCCTGCTTGAGCGCCTGCTGGAGGAAGTGTCCTTCAGTGCCGGCGACATGGCGGGTGCGCAGAATGGCGAAGCAATCAAGATCGACGCCGACTACGTCAACAGCCACCTGGGTGAATTGGCGCAGAACGAAGATCTGTCTCGTTATATCCTGTAAGCCTCACGCAGGAACCGCTCTGCTTTAATGTGGGAGCGGGCTTGCTCGCGAATGCGGTGGGTCAGTCACAATTGCATGAACTGACCCACCGCATTCGCGAGCAAGCCCGCTCCCACAGTTTAAAGCCGGTTCCTTCAGGATCATCTCTGAGCGGTTCCCCAAATGACCAAACTGCCTACCGCCATCAACCTGCACAAAGCCTCCAAGACCCTGGGCCTCACCTACGGTCCCGACGAGGTGTATCAACTGCCCGCCGAATTCCTTCGCGTGCACTCCCCCTCCGCCGAGGTCCAGGGCCACGGCAAACCGATCCTGCAATTCGGCAAGCTCAATGTCGGCTTGACCAAGCTCGAACCCGCCGGCCAATACGCACTGAAATTGACCTTCGACGATGGCCATGACAGCGGATTGTTCACCTGGGACTACCTCTATCAACTTGCCGTGCGTCAGGACGCGCTGTGGGCTGACTATCTTGCCGAGCTGAAAGCCGCCGGAAAAACCCGCGACCCGAGCCAGTCGGTCGTGCGGCTGATGCTCTAGCCCAGGCCTCTTGCTCATTAGTGGGCATTTTCTAATTCCATCTGCTTGAATGCCCCTCTGTCGTGGCCAACGATTGGCCCGCTTGCGAAAAAAATTAAACTCGGGTAACCAATGGAACTGGCAAGTTCCCTGCATTTGACGATGCGGTATTAACGGTCACCCGAGCAGTAGTACCAGGCTGTGCTGTGTGGCAAGTAGTGGTACACAGCGGTACCCGGTACTCGTCTGTCGGACAATGGAGCGTCGTAGATGAGTAACAAGAACAACGATGACTTGAAACGCCAGGCCTCGGAAAACACCCTGGGGCTGAACCCGATCATCGCGTTACGGAAAAAGGATTTACTGGCATCCGCTCGGATGGTGCTGACCCAGGCCATCAAACAACCGTTGCACAGCGTCAAGCATGTCGCCCATTTCGGCGTCGAATTGAAGAACGTGGTGTTCGGCAAATCACAGCTGACACCCGAGGCCGACGACCGTCGTTTCAACGACCCGGCGTGGACCCAGAACCCGCTCTACAAACGTTACCTGCAAACCTACCTGGCGTGGCGCAAGGAGCTGCACGACTGGATCGGTGACAGCAACCTGTCGGAACACGACATCAGCCGCGGCCACTTCGTCATCAACCTGATGACCGAGGCCATGGCGCCCACCAACAGCGCGGCCAACCCGGCGGCGGTCAAACGCTTCTTTGAAACCGGCGGCAAGAGCCTGCTGGATGGCCTGTCCCACCTGGCCAAGGACATGGTGCACAACGGCGGCATGCCGAGCCAGGTCAACATGGGCGCCTTTGAAGTGGGCAAGAGCCTGGGCACCACCGAAGGCGCCGTGGTGTTTCGCAACGATGTGCTGGAACTGATCCAGTACCGGCCGATCACCGAGCAGGTGCACGAACGCCCGCTGCTGGTGGTGCCGCCGCAGATCAACAAGTTCTATGTATTCGACCTGAGCCCGGACAAGAGCCTGGCGCGCTTCTGCCTGCGCAATAACCAGCAGACGTTTATCGTCAGTTGGCGCAACCCGACCAAGGCCCAGCGCGAGTGGGGCCTGTCGACCTACATCGAGGCGCTGAAAGAAGCGGTCGATGTGGTGAGCGCGATCACCGGCAGCAAGGACATCAACATGCTCGGCGCCTGCTCCGGCGGCATCACCTGCACCGCCCTGCTGGGCCACTACGCGGCGCTGGGCGAGAAGAAGGTCAACGCCCTGACCCTGTTGGTGAGCGTGCTGGACACCACCCTGGACACCCAGGTGGCGTTGTTCGTCGACGAACAGACCCTGGAAGCGGCCAAGCGCCATTCCTACCAGGCCGGTGTGCTGGAAGGCCGCGACATGGCCAAGGTGTTTGCCTGGATGCGCCCCAATGACCTGATCTGGAACTACTGGGTCAACAACTACCTGCTGGGCAACGAGCCACCGGTGTTCGACATCCTGTTCTGGAACAACGACACCACCCGCTTGCCGGCCGCGTTCCATGGCGACCTGATCGAACTGTTCAAGAACAATCCCTTGGTGCGCGCCAATGCCCTGGAAGTGTGCGGCACGCCGATCGACCTGAAGCAGGTCACTGCCGATATTTATTCTTTGGCCGGCACCAACGACCACATCACACCGTGGCAGTCCTGCTACAAGTCGGCGCAGCTGTTTGGCGGCAAGGTGGAGTTTGTGCTGTCCAGCAGCGGGCATATCCAGAGCATTCTGAACCCGCCGGGCAATCCCAAATCGCGTTACCAGACCAGCGATACGATGCCGGGCAAGGCCCTGGACTGGCAGGAGAACGCCACCAAGCACACCGATTCGTGGTGGTTGCATTGGCAGGCGTGGCAGGCGGAGCGGTCGGGCAAGTTGAAGAAGGCGCCTGCGAACCTGGGCAACAAGACTTATGCAGCGGCGGAAGCGGCGCCGGGCACTTATGTACATGAACGATAAAGCACACACACTTTTGTGACTGGAACGGTATCAACTGTGGGAGCGGGCTTGCTCGCGAAGGGGGTGTGTCAGTTGATGCATCTAGAGACGGATTCACCGCCTTCGCGAGCAAGCCCGCTCCCACACTGACCGAGTTCCGACAGGGAATAGCGCGCCATTTTGCAGGGTAAGCCCATGCCGCAACCGTTCATCTTCCGTACCATCGACCTGGATGGCCAAGCCATCCGCACGGCGGTACGCCCGGGCAAGCCTCACTTGACGCCGCTGCTGATTTTCAACGGCATCGGCGCCAACCTTGAGCTGGTGTTTCCGTTCGTCCAGGCCCTGGACCCGGACCTGGAAGTGATTGCCTTTGATGTGCCAGGCGTCGGCGGATCGTCGACCCCCAGCCGGCCTTATCGCTTTCCCGGCCTGGCCAAACTCACCGCGCGCATGCTCGACTACCTGGACTATGGCCAGGTCAACGCGGTGGGCGTTTCCTGGGGCGGCGCGCTGGCGCAGCAGTTCGCCTATGACTATCCGGAACGCTGCAAGAAGCTGATTCTGGCCGCCACCGCCGCCGGTGCCTTCATGGTGCCGGGCAAGCCGAAGGTCTTGTGGCTGATGGCCAGCCCCCGGCGTTATATCCAACCGTCCCACGTGGTGCGCATTGCACCGATGATCTACGGCGGCTCCTTCCGTCGGGATTCGAAACTGGCCGCCGAACACGCGAGCAAAGTGCGTTCGGCGGGCAAGCTGGGTTACTACTGGCAACTGTTCGCCGGGCTTGGCTGGACCAGCATCCACTGGCTGCACAAGATCAAGCAGCCGACCCTGGTGCTGGCCGGCGACGACGACCCGCTGATCCCGCTGATCAACATGCGCATGCTGGCCTGGCGCATTCCCAACGCCCAATTGCACATCATCGACGACGGCCATCTGTTCCTGATTACCCGGGCCGAGGCCGTGGCGCCGATCATCATGAAGTTTCTCCAGGAGGAACGCCTGAGGGCGGTGATTCACCCGCAACCCGCACTTTAGACGGCGGCGGTCAGGACGACCGCGCCGCGCAACTTGGCCAGAACCGACTATGGTTCTGAATTGGCGTGCTTGTTGATGGCTTGACGAAGGAGTGTTGGCGCATGCGAGAAAGACCCGTATCGAACCCGGTGCCCACACCCGCCGCGTTCATCAATATTGAAAGTGCGATCACCGGCCTGCGCGGCCGGGATTTGCTCTCGACCCTGCGCAGCGTCGCCGCACACGGCCTGCGCAATCCGGTGCACACCGCCCGCCACGCCTTGAAGTTGGGCGGGCAATTGGGCCGCGTGCTGCTCGGGGAAACTGTGCACGAGCCGAACCCGAAGGACAACCGCTTCGCCGACCCGACCTGGCAGCTCAACCCGTTTTATCGGCGCAGCCTGCAAGCCTACCTGAGCTGGCAAAAACAGACCCGCCACTGGATCGACGACAGCAACCTCAGCGCCGACGACCGGGCCCGGGCGCACTTTGCCTTTGCCCTGCTCAACGATGCGGTGTCGCCATCCAACACCCTGCTCAACCCGCTGGCGATCAAGGAGCTGCTCAACTCCGGCGGCAACAGCGTGGTGCGTGGCGTCAGCAACCTGTTCGACGACCTGCTGCACAACAACGGCTTGCCGCGCCAGGTCACCAAGCAGGCCTTTGAAGTCGGCAAGACGGTGGCCACCACACCCGGTTCGGTGGTGTTTCGCAATGAACTGCTGGAGCTGATCCAGTACAAGCCCATGAGCGAAAAACAGTACGCCAAGCCGCTGCTGGTGGTGCCGCCGCAAATCAACAAGTACTACATTTTCGACCTGAGCCCGAACAACAGCTTCGTCCAGTTCGCCCTGAAAAATGGCCTGCAAGTGTTTATGGTCAGCTGGCGCAACCCGGATGTACGCCACCGCGAATGGGGCTTGTCCACCTACGTTGCGGCTTTGGAAGAAGCGCTGAACGTAACCCGCGCAATCACCGGCGCCCGTGAGGTCAACCTGATGGGCGCCTGCGCCGGTGGCCTGACCATCGCCGCGCTGCAAGGCCATCTGCAGGCCAAGCGCCAGCTGCGCCGCATCTCCAGCGCCAGCTACCTGGTGAGCCTGCTGGACAGCCAGATCGACAGCCCCGCCACCCTGTTCGCCGACGAACAGACGCTGGAAGCCGCCAAGCGCCGCTCCTACCAACAAGGCGTACTCGACGGCCGGGACATGGCCAAGGTATTCGCCTGGATGCGTCCCAACGACCTGATCTGGAACTACTGGATCAACAATTACCTGCTGGGCAAGGAACCGCCGGCCTTCGACATCCTGTACTGGAACAACGACAACACCCGCCTGCCCGCCGCGCTGCATGGCGACTTGCTGGACTTCTTCAAGCACAACCCGCTGAGCCACCCCGGCGGCCTGGAGGTGTGCGGCACGCCTGTCGACTTGCAGAAGGTCACGGTGGACAGCTTCAGCGTGGGCGGCATCAACGACCACATCACGCCGTGGGACGCGGTGTACCGCTCCACCCAGCTGCTGGGCGGCGACAAGCGCTTCATTCTGTCCAACAGCGGGCATGTCCAGAGCATCCTCAACCCGCCGGGCAACCCCAAGGCCAACTACGTCGAGAACCTCAAGCTGAGCAGCGACCCGCGCGCCTGGTACTACGACGCCAATCATGTCGAGGGCAGCTGGTGGCCCAACTGGCTGGCGTGGATCCAGCAGCGCTCCGGTGTGCAGCGCGAAACACTGACCGCCCTGGGCAACCAGAATTACCCACCGATGGAAGCGGCGCCGGGCACCTATGTGCGAGTCCGCTGAGCCCCACGACGACTTTAAGAAGACTGGATGAAGACCCGCGACCGTATCCTTGAATGTGCCTTGCAGTTGTTCAACCACAAGGGCGAGCCGAACGTGTCGACCATGGAGGTGGCCAATGAAATGGGGATCAGCCCCGGCAATCTCTATTACCACTTCCATGGCAAGGAACCGTTGGTGCTCGGTCTGTTCGAGCGCTTTCAAAACGAATTGGCGCCGTTGCTCGATCCGCCGGAAGACGCACAACTGGCGGCCGAGGATTACTGGCTGTTCCTGCACCTGATCGTGGAGCGCATGGCGCACTATCGGTTTCTGTTCCAGGACCTGTCGAACCTGGCGGGCCGCTTGCCGAAACTGGCCAAGGGCATCCGCAACCTGCTGACGGCGCTCAAGCGCACGCTGGCCTCGTTGCTGGCCCGCCTCAAGACGGATGGGCAACTGGTCAGTGAAACCCAGGCGCTGGGGCAGTTGGTGGAACAGATCACCATGACCTTGCTGTTTTCCCTGGACTACCAGCGGATTCTCGACCGAGCAGGTGAGGTGCGGGTGGTGGTGTACCAGATCATGATGCTGGTGGCCCCGCATCTGCTGATGCCGGCGAGGCTGGCGACAGAGAGGTTGGCGCTGCGCTACCTGGACGACGCGGACTAAAATGTGGGAGCGGGCTTGCTCGCGAAAGCGGAGTGTCAGTCAATACATGTGTGACTGATCCACCGCTTTCGCGAGCAAGCCCGCTCCCACATTGGATTTGTGTTGTTCTGTAGATTCCATAAAAAACGCCCGACCTTCGCAGGCCGGGCGTTTTTATGTGTCCCGTAAAAATCAGGACTGACTGGTAGGCGTCGGGCTTGCCGGCGTTGCAGTCGGGGTAGCAGCAGGCGTCGGTGGCGTGACCGAGTTGGTCGCCGGCGCTGCAGTTGCAGGCTTGGCCGCTACCGCTGGCTTCGGCGCTGCTGGCTTTTTGGCTACGGCAGGCTTCTTCGCCGCAGCCGGTTTTGCAGCTGGCTTGGCCGCTGCAGGTTTTGCAGCCGCAGGCTTGGCGGCGGGTTTGGCAGCAACCGGCTTGGCTGCAGGTTTCGCAGCGGCTGGCTTGGCAGCAGCAGGTTTGGCGGCAGCGGTTTTCGCCGCTGGCTTGGCTGCTGCTTTTGCTGCCGGCTTGGCTGCAGGTTTCGCCGCAGGTTTTGCAGCTGCTTTAGCGGCCACTGGTTTAGCGGCAGGCTTGGCGGCCGGTTTAGCCGCTGCGGTTTTCGCCGCAGGCTTGGCAGCCGGTTTTGCAGCAGCTTTGGCCGGCGCCTTGGCGGCGGGCTTGGCTGCCGGTTTGGCGGCGGCCTTGACCAGCGGTTTAGCGGCGGTTTTAGCAGCAGGCTTGGCCGCTGCAGTTTTCGCCGCAGGCTTGGCAGCCGGTTTAGCCGCTGCAGTTTTAGCCGCAACTGGCGCAGCTTTGAGGCCGGTGAGTTTTTCGATTTGCCTGGTCAAGGTATCGACCTTGCTGTGCAGCGCTTTCACTTCAGTACGGCTAGGTACGCCCAGTCGCGAAATGGCACTGTTCAGGCGCTTGTCAAAAGCCCCTTCCAGTTCGCCCCACTTGTCGCTGATACGTGATTTGGCAGAACCGGCGGAAGCCTTTGCCGCATCGACTTGTTTACCCACTGTGCTCTTGGTCAACTTCTCGGCCTTCTCGCCGTCTTTAACCAAAGTCTCGAAGTATTTACCGCCGTCACTGCTCACCTTCGAGTACACGCCTAAACCGGCCAGCCAGATCTTGCGGGAGTATTTTTCAACTTCCCCGATCCACGAGCTGCCTTCTTTATCAGTAGTCTTTTTACCAGCCATCCCGTTGTCTCCTTAGTGTTTACGCGCGACACGTTCGAGCAATGCCGTCAGCTCATCGAGCTTAGCAGAGAGTGTCTCCACGTCATGTTTAGACGGAATGCCGATCCGATTCAAGGCACTTCCAACACGACTATCAAAAGCGCTTTCAACTTTATCCAGTTGCACTTCGACTCGACCTTTGACGCCGAAGACTTCGCTCTTGACTTGATCAATCTGACTGTTGGCTGCATCAAGTTGTTCAATCACAACTTTTTTGCCTTTAGTTTCAACATGTTGACCAGTCTTAACCAGCTCTTTGAAGTACTCGGCGCCCTCGCTTCCGACCTTGGCGTAAGCCCCCAAACCGGCCAGCCAGATCTTGCGGGCATAGGATTTAACGTCAGTCAGGGCGTTAGTTCCGGTAGCAATTTTTTTCTTCAAAATAACTTTGGCCATGGTGCACCTCACGCATAAAGGGGGGAGGAACTGCCCACAGAAGTTGGGGGCTTGGGCACAAAGTAGGCAGAAAAATTAGAATCGGCACCCTAAGAAGGTCGCAAATCAGGCCAGGGCTTTATCCAGTGCCTTCTCGATTTCGGACTTGATGGTGCCACTCATGGCCGACATCAACAGGCCCAGTTCGACTTCAATCCGCAGGGAATCTTCCGCCACTTTCACGGTGCCTTTAACGCCCGAACGTTTGAGGTTCAGTGTGTCGCCGGCCCAGGAAGACTCCAGGCCATATTGCTCCTTGAGTTTGCTCGCCAACTTGTCGGCTTTTACTCGGGCAGCGTCTTTGCCCAGTGTGTGGGCACGTTCAACCTGTATACGGGCCATTTGAATGACTCCTCGTTATAGAGACTTGTCGACCCGCCATGCGGCAAAAGGTCTCGGTGACCACCTATCTTACCTTCAGCCTTGCCAAGACAAAGCATGCCTTGGGGATTAGAATGCCCCCATTCTCTTTTGGTGACAGCGATATGACTGATCAGCGCAAAGGCAGCGATGCCGAACCCACCACTCACTTCGGCTTCAAGAACGTCCCGGAAAGCCAGAAAGCGGAAAAAGTCGCCGAGGTGTTCCACTCGGTCGCCGCCAAGTACGACTTGATGAACGACGTGCTCTCCGGCGGCATGCACCGTCTGTGGAAGCGCTTCACCATTGAGTTGTCGGGTGTACGCACCGGCAACCGTGTGCTGGATATCGCAGGCGGCACGGGCGACCTGGCCGCCAAGTTCTCCAAGCTGGTGGGCCCCACCGGGCAGGTGGTACTGGCCGACATCAACGGCTCGATGCTTAAGGTCGGTCGTGATCGCCTGCTGGACAAAGGTGTGGCGGGCAATATCGAGTTCGTCCAGGCCGACGCTGAAAAGCTGCCGTTCCCGGACAACCACTTCGACTGCGTGACCATCGCCTTCGGCCTGCGTAACGTGACCCACAAGGAAGACGCACTGCGCTCGATGCTGCGCGTACTCAAGCCCGGCGGTCGCCTGCTGGTGCTGGAGTTCTCCAAGCCGACCAACGCACTGATGTCCAAGGTCTACGACACCTACTCGTTCGCCTTCATGCCGTTGATGGGCAAGCTGATCACCAATGACGCCGAAAGCTACCGCTACCTGGCCGAATCGATCCGCATGCACCCGAACCAGGAAACCCTGAAGTCGATGATGGTAGAGGCCGGTTTCGACCGCGTGACCTACCACAACATGACCTCGGGCATCGTCGCCCTGCACCGCGGCATCAAGCCCTGATGCTGTTCGCAGGCCTTCTCGCCAGCGTCGAACACGGCCTCAACCGTGTACTGCGCCTGGACAGCACCGCCCTGGCACGGCTGGCGCACCTGAACGGCAGGATCATCGCCGTCGACTGCACCAGCCCCGCCTTGCAGCTGTTTATCCTGCCAAGCGATGAAGGCCTGTTGCTGGCGTCCCACTGGGCCGCCGACGCCGACTGCACCCTGCGTGCTTCCGGCTCAAGCCTGCTGCGCCTGGCCCTGAGCCGGGACAAGACGGCGATCCTCCACGGCCCGGACGTGGAACTTGAAGGCGACAGCGCGGTGCTGATGGACCTGGCCGCCGTGCTGCAAGACCTGGAACTGGACTGGGAATACGAGCTGTCACGCTGGCTCGGCCCGGTGGCCACCCAACTGATCAGCGGTCATCTGCGCAGCCGCACGCGCTGGTACCAGCAGGGTTTCGCCAGCCTGAACCAGAACCTCGCCGAATACCTGAGCGAAGAATCGCGCACCCTGGTCGGACAACGGGAAGCGGAAGCGCGCTTTCGCGAACTCGACCAGGCCAAACTCGACCTGGAACGACTTGAGGCGCGCTTCGAGCGCCTGAGCCGCTCCCTTGATTCAAGCGATAACGCATGAAGCTGCTCGCCGTCCGCCGTTTGTTTCGTATCCAGCGCGTCGTAATCCGCTACCGCCTCGATGACCTGCTGTTCGCCCTGCCGCTGCCGTGGTTTCTGCTGGCGGTGCGCTATGTGCTGCCGTGGCGCTGGTTCCCGCGCAAGACCCTCGAGCTGAGCCGTGGCGCGCGCCTGCGCCTGGCGTTGCAGGACCTGGGGCCGATCTTCATCAAGTTCGGGCAGATCCTCTCCACCCGCCGCGACCTGTTGCCCGAAGACATCGCCGACGAACTGATGCTGTTGCAGGACCGCGTGCCGCCGTTCGACTCGCAACTGGCAGTCACGCTGATTGAAGAACAGCTGGGCAAGAAGATCAGCGAAGTCTTCAGCCGCTTCGACATCGCGCCGCTGGCCTCGGCCTCGGTGGCCCAGGTGCATGCCGCGCAACTGAAAAGCGGCGAAGAAGTGGTGGTGAAGGTGATCCGCCCGGGCCTCAAGCCGATCATCGGCCAGGACCTGGCGTGGCTGTTCATCCTTGCCCGCGCCGCCGAGCGCTTTTCTGCCGATGCACGCCTGCTGCACCCGGTGGACGTGGTGCTGGACTACGAAAAAACCATCTACGACGAACTCGACCTGCTGCGCGAAGCGGCCAATGCCAGCCAGCTCAAGCGCAACTTCGAAGGCTCGCAGCTGCTGTACGTGCCGCAAGTCTATTGGGACTGGTGCCGCCCGAAAGTGCTGGTGATGGAACGCATCTACGGCGTGCAGGTCACCGACCTGGCGACCCTGGCCGACCAGCGCACCGACATGAAGATGCTTGCCGAGCGCGGCGTGGAGATTTTCTTCACCCAGGTGTTCCGCGACAGCTTCTTCCACGCCGACATGCACCCCGGCAACATTTTCGTCAGCACCGTGAACCCGTGGAGCCCGCAGTACATTGCGATCGACTGCGGCATCGTCGGCAGCCTGACCCCGGAAGACCAGGATTACCTGGCGCGCAACCTGTTCGCTTTCTTCAAGCGTGACTACCGCCGCGTGGCGCAGTTGCACATCGATTCGGGCTGGGTGCCGGCCGAAACCAAGCTCAACGAATTCGAAGCGGCGATCCGCACTGTGTGCGAGCCGATCTTTGAAAAACCGTTAAAGGATATTTCCTTCGGTCAGGTGCTGATGCGTCTGTTCCAGACGGCGCGGCGCTTCAATATGGAAGTGCAGCCGCAGTTGGTACTGTTGCAAAAGACCCTGCTGAACATCGAAGGCCTGGGCCGTCAGCTGTACCCGGACCTCGACCTGTGGAACACCGCCCAGCCGTTCCTCGAGCGCTGGATGCGGGACCGTATCAGCCCGAAAACCCTGCTGGGCAACCTGCAAAGCCAGGTCGAGCAACTGCCGCACCTGGCCAACATGACCCGCGACCTGCTGGAGCGCATGTCCCAGCCCCACGCCAAGGACCCGGCACCGCCGTGGCACAAGCGCAAGGACGACTGGTTCCTGCGCCTACTGGGCGCCGCGCACCTGGTGGGCGGTACGATACTGGCCGCTGGCGGGCCGCTGAATGAACTGGGCCACTGGCCGGCCGGCATCATGGTCGCGGTGGGCGTGTATCTGATCGTGCGTCGATAGCCAATCCGGTTATACACTGTCGCAAATTGCCGGAGCCGAAAATGAAAGACTGGCTGGACGAGATCAAGTGGGACAGTGACGGCCTGGTGCCGGCCATTGCCCAGGACTACAAGACCGGGCGCGTGCTGATGATGGCCTGGATGAACCGCGAGGCCCTGAGCCTGACCGCCGCCGAGAACCGCGCCATCTACTGGTCACGTTCCCGTGGCAAACTGTGGCGCAAGGGCGAAGAGTCCGGGCACGTGCAAACCCTGCATGAGATGCGCATCGACTGCGATGCCGATGTGGTGATCCTCAAGGTCGAGCAGATCGGCGATATCGCCTGTCACACCGGCCGTCACAGCTGCTTCTACCGCGTGTTCCAGAACGGCGAGTGGAAGACCGTCGAGCCCGTGCTCAAAGACCCGCACGCTATCTATTCGGCAGGACACTGAACATGAGCGATACCCTCAACCGTGTGGCCCAGGTGCTGGAAGACCGCAAAGGCGCGGACGCCGACAGCTCCTACGTCGCCAGCCTGTACCACAAGGGTCTGAACAAGATCCTGGAAAAACTCGGCGAAGAATCCGTCGAGACGATTATTGCGGCCAAGGACGCGCAAATCAGCGGCGACTGCAGCGACGTGATCTACGAAACTGCCGACTTGTGGTTCCACAGTCTGGTCATGCTCGCCCAACTGGGGCAGCATCCACAGGCAGTGCTTGATGAACTGGACCGTCGCTTCGGCTTGTCCGGGCATGCCGAAAAGGCCTCGCGCCCGTCCGTCTGACCAACTTTTACAGAGGAATTGCAGCATGGGCATTTTTGACTGGAAACACTGGATCGTCATTCTTGTGGTCGTTGTGCTGGTGTTCGGCACCAAGAAACTGAAAAACCTCGGCACCGACGTCGGTGAATCGATCAAGGGCTTTCGCAAGGCCATGAACGACGACGAAAAGCCTGCCGACCCGGCCGTCAATCCGGTGCCACCGGCGCAGCCTGTACACCCGCAGGCCACTCAGCCGATCACTGAACGTCGCACCTTCGACGTGCAGGCCGAGCACGTCAAAGAGCAGAACCAAAAAGACTCGTGAGTACTGAATAATGTTTGGTATCAGCTTCTCTGAACTGCTGCTCGTCGGCCTCGTGGCCCTGCTGGTACTGGGGCCGGAACGCCTGCCCGGTGCCGCGCGCACGGCCGGCCTGTGGATCGGGCGCCTGAAACGCAGTTTCAACGCCATCAAACAGGAAGTTGAACGGGAAATCGGCGCCGACGAGATTCGCCGGCAACTGCACAACGAACACATTCTGTCGTTGGAGCAGGAGGCACGGAAGATTCTCTCACCGGTGCAGGAAACGCCCAAGCCGGTCGAGCCTGTGGCCGAGCATTCGATTGCTCCGCCCGCCGCACCCGCGCCTGCACCGGTCGCTGAACCCGTGCACGCCGTCGAGCCTGCGCCCACTGCGCCCGTGACCCCGACCGAACCCGCGCCGACACCTGCCGTGTCGCCCGCGCCCCACGACCCTACATTGCCGCCGCGAGCCCCATGAGCGCTGATAAACCGGAAACCGACCAGCACATGCCACTGGTCTCGCACCTCACCGAGTTGCGCACCCGCCTGCTGCGCTGTGTCGCGGCGATCTTCATCATCTTTGCCGGGCTGTTTGCCTTCACCCAGCAGATCTACACCTTCGTCTCCACGCCGCTGCGCGACTACTTGCCGGCTGGCGCGACGATGATCGCCACCGACGTGTCGTCACCGTTCCTCACGCCGTTGAAGCTGACGATGATGGTTTCGCTGTTCCTGGCGATCCCGGTGATCCTGCATCAGATCTGGGGCTTTATCGCGCCGGGCCTGTACAAGCATGAAAAACGCATCGCCGTGCCGCTGCTGGTGTCGAGCATCCTGCTGTTCTACACCGGGATGGCCTTTGCCTACTTCCTGGTGTTCCCGCTGATCTTCAAGTTCTTCGCCGCCGCCACCCCGGCCGGTGTGGAAATGATGACCGACATCACCAGCTACCTCGACTTCGTGATGACGCTGTTCTTCGCCTTTGGCGTGGCCTTCGAAATCCCGGTGGCCGTGGTGCTGCTGGTGTGGATCGGCGTGGTCGACGTCAAATACCTGAAGAAGATCCGCCCGTACGTGATCATCGGCTGCTTCGTGGTCGGCATGATCCTGACCCCGCCGGACATCTTCTCCCAGACCCTGCTGGCCGTACCCATGTGGATGCTGTTCGAGATTGGCATCCTGTTTGGCAGCCTGGTGAGCAAGCGTGGCGATCACCCCGATGACCAACCCGCCGACGACGACCAGCCGCCAGCGACCCAGCCGTGAACCTGCTGCTGCTTGAGGAGGCCGACTTTATCGCGGCCGACCGGGTGGTGCTGCGTGATCGGCGCCTGGTGCATATGCAGGAAGTCCACCGTGCCGCCGTAGGCGACAGCCTGCGGGTCGGACGGATTGGCGGGTTGATGGGCAACGCGCAGTTGCTGCGCCTGGAAGCCCGGGAAGCCGAACTGGAAGTGACCTTCGACCAGCCGCCACCGGCCAAACTGCCCCTGACCCTGCTGCTGGCCCTGCCCCGTCCGAAAATGCTCCGCCGGGTGCTGCAAACCGTGGCGTCCATGGGCGTGCCGCGGGTGGTGCTGGTGAACAGCTATCGCGTGGAAAAGAGCTTCTGGCAGACGCCGTTCCTGGAGCCGGAAGCGATTCGCGAGCAATTGATCCTCGGCCTGGAACAGGCCCGGGACACGGTGCTGCCCGAGATCGTGATCGAAAAGCGCTTCAAGCCATTCGTCGAAGACCGCCTGCCCGCCATGGCGCAAGGCACCCTCGGCCTGATTGGTCACCCTGGCGACTATCCGCCCTGCCCTCGCGGGCTGGATGAGCCGGTCACCCTGGCGATCGGGCCGGAAGGCGGCTGGATTCCCTACGAGGTGGACCTGCTGGCCAAGGCCGGGTTGCAGCCGGTGCAACTCGGCGCGCGCATCCTGAGAGTCGAAACCGCCGTCACCGCATTGCTCGCCCGCCTTTTCTAACACCGCCCTCTCCTGTAGGAGCGAGCTTGCTCGCGAAAAACTCAAGGACACCGCGCTCACTCAGAATGCCCGCGTTATCGTTGACGACCTTCGCGAGCAAGCTCGCTCCTACAGAAACATCCGAATCTGCCGATACGCTCTGAATAAGTCCAAGCCTTGTTCCAGGGGAGTTCGCAGCATGTATCGTTGGTTAGCCGAGAAACTGGGGAATGTCAGCGTCAACCGCAAGCTGAGCATAGGCTTCGGCCTGGTATTGGTCCTGACCCTATTGATCACCTTCACCGGCTGGACCGGCCTCAGCAGCGTGATCAGCCGTGGCGACAAGCTGGGCTACATCTCCAGCCTCAACGGGCTGACCAAGGACCTGCGCCTGGCGCGACTGGACTTCGAAATGCGCCGTGGCGAACAAGGCACCAGCGCGGTCAACGACCTGATCACCCAGCTGGACAGTGGCCTGAAAACCGCCGCAGACCTGATCGAGCAACCCGACGACAAGCTCGTGGTAGAGCAGCAACAGGATGCCTTGGGCCAATACAAAAAAGCCTTCGGCGCCATGGTGCAGGCCGGCCTCAAGCGTGAAGGCGCCCGCAGCAAACTGGGCGATACCGCCGACAACGCCGTCGCGAAAATCAACGAAGTGGAAAAATCCCTGCTGCAAGGCGACAGCGTCACCCTGTTCAACAGCGTGGTCGACCTGAGCAAACTGATCCAGCAAGCGCGCTTCCAGGTGCGCGGCTACACCTACAGTGGCAAGGTCGAGGCCGAACAACCGGCGCTGGATGCCATCGACAACGCCCTGAAGAAAATCACCGACCTCAACGACCAGTTGCCCGAGCAATACCGGGCCAACCTGCAAGAGGCCAGCGTCTCGCTGCAGGCCTACCGCGCCGCCGTGAGCCAGTACCGCGACTCCCAGGTGGCCAGTGCCGCCGCGATGAAAATCATGGGCGAGCAAGGCGACATCCTGCTCGACCGCAGTAACAAACTCACCACTTCGCAAACCGTGGTGCGTGATACCGATGCCGCCCACGCCAAGAACCTGCTGTTACTGGCCACCGCCCTCGCGCTGGCGTTTGGTGTACTCGCCGCCTGGGCCATTACCCGGCAGATCGTGATTCCATTGAACCAGACCCTCAAAGTCGCCGAACGCGTGGCGTCCGGCGACCTGAGCCACAACCTGATCTCCCTGCGCCAGGATGAACTGGGGCAGCTGCAACGGTCGATGCAAAGCATGACCGTGGGCCTGCGGGATCTGATTGGCGGTATCAGCGACGGCGTCACCCAGATCGCCAGTGCCGCCGAGCAGCTATCGGCCGTTACCGAGCAGACCAGCGCCGGGGTCAACAGCCAGAAGGTCGAGACCGACCAGGTCGCCACCGCCATGAACGAAATGGCCGCTACCGTGCAGGAAGTCGCCCGTAACGCTGAAGAAGCCTCGGAAGCCGCCGTAGCCGCCGACCAACAGGCCCGTGAAGGCGACAAGGTGGTCGGTGAGGCCATCGCCCAGATCGAGCGCCTGGCCAGCGAGGTGGGCAACTCCACCGAAGCCATGGGCCATCTCAAGCGTGAGAGCGACAAGATCGGCAGTGTGCTGGACGTCATCAAGTCGGTGGCCCAGCAAACCAACCTGCTGGCCCTTAACGCAGCGATTGAAGCGGCGCGCGCCGGTGAAGCCGGACGCGGTTTTGCGGTGGTTGCCGATGAAGTGCGCAGCCTGGCCCAGCGGACGCAGAAGTCCACCGAGGAGATCGAAGAGTTGATCGTCGGCCTGCAAAGCGGCACCCAGCAGGTGGCAACCATCATGGACAACAGTCGCGGCCTGACCGACAGCAGCGTCGAGCTGACCCGTCGGGCCGGCAATGCCCTGGAAAACATCACCCGTACCGTCTCGGCGATCCAGGCGATGAACCAGCAGATCGCCACCGCCGCCGAGCAGCAAAGCGCCGTGGCCGAAGAGATCAACCGCAGCGTGCTCAACGTGCGGGACGTTTCCGAACAAACCTCGGCGGCCAGCGAAGAAACTGCGGCTTCCAGTGCCGAACTGGCGCGCCTGGGGGTTTACCTGCAAAGCCTGGTAGGTCGCTTCAAGGTCTGACCCGCTTGCGGCGGCCATCAGGGCCGCCGCTCCGACAATATGTGAAATTTCCTACGCGTTTTTCAGGTCGTGGATCACACACCTGGCGCCGAATAAAAGTAGCGTTTCAACTCCCCTGACCATTGTTGGCCGGACGTTTGAGACGCTCCTTTTGATTCGTTGGAGGTTCACCATGTTTCGTCCACTGACCCGCCTGCTCGGAAACATCAGCATCAGCCTCAAACTTGCCCTGGGCTTTGGCCTGGTGCTCAGCCTCAGCCTGATCATCGCCTCTACCGGCTGGCAAGCCTTGAGCGCATCCCTCGAGCGCTCCCAAAAACTCACGCTGCTCTCGCAATTGGCAGTCGTCGGCGAAGAGTTGCGCGCTGATCGCATCGTCTATCGCACCCTGAACGACCCGGCCAGCCTGTCCAAAATAGAGCTGCACATGGACAAGATCGACCAGTTCCTGGTGGATCTTTCCCCACGATTTACCGACCCGGTCAACCAACAACAACTGCAGGAAAGCCGACGCTTCGTCACCAGTTTCAAGACCGCCTTAAGCGGCCTGGAGGGGCTGATCAAGCAACGTGAAAACGCCCGTGAACAGCTCAAGCGCAGCTCAGTCCAGAGCAGTGACAGCCTCTCTGAACTGTCGAGCAACCTGCCCAATCAAGACGATGAAAAGGCCCTCGATGCCGTGGAACAATTGCGCCAGGCCCTGGAACAAGCCGAAGACCGCGCCCAGAGCCCCGCCTGGGCCGCTGCGTCATTGGACGCCTATGCCAAGGGCGTGGGTGATGCGCTACTGGCCCTGGATGGCGCCCAGGCGGCGGTAGGCGCGCTGCCGGTTGACGCCAGCGCCCTGAAAAAAGTCCTGCTCGATTTTCGGGCTCACCTGACACGCCTCAAGGACGCCCAACTCAGCGCCGAAACCACCCAGAACCAGCTTGAACAGTGGCTGGATCAATTGCTCACGGAAAGCGACCTGCTGAGCCAGGACCAGACCGCCAAGCGTGACAACGAAGCCAGCCTCGCCCGCACCCTGCTGCTCAACGTTACTGCAGCGGCGCTGTTGCTCGGCGTCGTGGCCGCCTGGTTGATCGCCGGCCAGATCGTCGCGCCGCTGCGCCAGGCCCTGTCCGTGGCCAACCGGATTGCCGAAGGTGACCTGAGCCACGACATCCAGGCCTCGCGCCAGGATGAACTGGGGCAGTTGCAGCGCAGCATCGGGCAAATGACCCTCAACCTGCGGGGCTTGATCAGCGGCATCGGCGACAGCGCCCAGCAGATCGCCAGCGCCGCCGAGCAACTCTCGGCGGTCACCGAGCAAACTCGCGACGGGGTCGACGGCCAGAAGCAGGAAACCGAACAGGTGGCCACCGCCATGAACGAGATGCTCGCCACCTCCCAGGAAGTTGCGCGCCATGCCGAGCAAGCGTCGCTGGCTGCTGCCGAGGCCGACCGGCAGGCGGGCCAGGGCGATCAGGTGGTGGCTGAGGCCATTACCCACATCGAGCACCTGGCTCAGGAGATGGCTCGTTCAAGCCAGGCCATGCAAGGCCTGCAACAGGAAAGCCGGAAGATCGGCAGCGTGCTGGAAGTGATCAAGTCGGTATCGGAACAGACCAACTTGCTGGCCCTCAACGCCGCGATTGAGGCGGCTCGCGCAGGCGAAGCCGGCAGGGGGTTTGCCGTGGTCGCCGATGAAGTGCGCAGCCTGGCACAACGCACCCAGCAGTCGGCCGAGGAAATCGAGGAGTTGATCAGCGGCCTGCACCGGGGCACGCAGCAGGTGGCCGACATCATGGACAACAGTCGCAGCCTCACCGACAACAGCGTGCAACTGACCCGTCGCGCAGGAGACGCACTGGCGGGTATCACCCGTACCGTGTCAGTGATTCAGGAGATGAACCCGCAGATTGCCGCTGCCGCCGAGGAACAAACCGCGGTCGCCGAGGAGATCAACCGCAGCGTGCTGAAGGTCAAGGACGTGTCGGAACAGACCTGGGCCGCGAGTCAGGACACTGCGGCGGCCAGTGTCGAACTGGCGCGCCTGGGGGCGGATTTGCAGGTGTGGGTGGGCAAGTTCAAGGTCTGAAAAAACCCAACCTGTGGCGAGGGAGCTTGCTCCCGCTGGAGTGCGCAGCGCTCCTATCTTTTTTGGGAGCCGCTACGCAGCCCAGCGGGAGCAAGCTCCCTCGCCACAAGAAGCATTCCCACGCATTTATAGAACCTGGCGCAGGAAGGCTTGGGCGCGAGGGTCCTTCGGCGCATCGAAGAATTGCGCCGGGGCGGCGTCCTCCAACAGTTTGCCGTGATCGAAGAACAGCACGCGATCAGCCACTTCTCGGGCAAAGCCCATTTCATGGGTGACGCAGACCATGGTCATGCCTTCCAGGGCCAGGGTCTTCATCACGTCCAGCACTTCGCCGACCATTTCCGGGTCCAGGGCCGAGGTGGGCTCGTCAAACAGCATCACCTTGGGCTCCATCGCCAGCGCGCGGGCAATCGCGACGCGCTGCTGCTGGCCACCGGAAAGCCGCGACGGGAACTCGTGGGCTTTCTGGGCAATGCCGACTTTCTCCAGGAGCGCCAGGGCCTTGGCCTCGCGCTCTTTCTTGCCGCGCTTGCGCACGACTTTTTGCGCCAGGCAGAGGTTTTCCAGCACGGTCATGTGGGGGAACAGGTTGAAGTGCTGGAACACCATGCCGACTTCACGGCGGTAGGCGTTCACGTCGGTTTTCGGGTCTGCCAGTTGCAGGCCGTCGATGCTTACCGAGCCGGAATCGAATTCCTCCAGGCCGTTAAGGCAGCGCAGGAACGTCGACTTGCCGGAACCGGACGGGCCGATCACCACCAGCACTTCACCCCTGGCCACCTGCGTGGTCACGTTATCCACCGCGCGCACGACGTGGCCACGGGTGTCGAAGACTTTTACCAGATCGCGGACTTCAATCACTTTGCGCGAGCCTCCGCTCAAGCCGGCTGGCGATTTTCGACAGCGGCAGGTTGATCAGCAGGTACAGGCCTGCGACGCAGAACAGGATTTCGAACGGCGAGAACGAGGTGGTGATGACCTCGCGGCCGCTTTTGAGCAGCTCGGTAATCGCGATCACCGACACCAGGGACGTGTCCTTGACCAGGCTGATAAATTGCCCGGCCAGGGGCGGCAGCACGCGCTTGAAGGCTTGCGGCAACACCACGTGGCGCATCGACTGACCGGCACTGAGCCCCAGGGAACGTGCCGCCTCATTCTGCCCACGGGCAATCGACTGCACGCCGGCGCGGATGATTTCCGCCACATAGGCACCGGTAAACAGCGAAAGCGCGGCGATCCCGGCGAATTCCCGGGACAGGTTGAGCACCGTGCCGATAAAGAAATAGAAAATGAAGATCTGCACCAACAACGGCGTACCGCGTACCAGTTCGACGTAGATCGTCGACAGATCGCGTAAAGTCGGGTTGTTCGACAGGCGACACAATCCGGTCGCCAGGCCGATCAACAGTCCCAGCACCCCGGACACCACCGATAGCCACAACGTAGTCCACAAGCCCCACAGCAGAGGGCCTGCAGCCCAATGCCGGGTGACGCCGACCACATCGCCCTCGGCCACGTCATCGCCCTTGGCCACTTGCAGACTGTTCTCGGCCACGGTCAGGTGCTGTTCGTTGCCCTCGTCATTACGCAGGGTGACGTCAGCCACATCGCCCTTGCGCACCAACTCGCTGACGGTGGAAATGTCCGACGCACGCTGGGATTCTTCGGCCTGGTAGACGAAGTACTGCGGCACGCGGTTCCAGCGCCATTCGTAGGACATCAGCGAGGTGGCGTAATACAACGCGCCGGCCAGGCCGACCAGCACCAGCACCGTCAGCAGGTGCCAGGGCCATTGGGCTTTTTTCTGTTTCATTTCAGGTTCCGGGATGTGTATCGCCTGGCAGGCCCTATTCGCGAGCAAGCCCGCTCCCACATTTCGACCGCGATCTAATGTGGGAGCGGGCTTGCTCGCGAAGGGCTCGACTCGGTATTAAGCCAACCTTATTCCATGTCCTTGAGCCACTCAGAGCTCTTGAACCACTTGTCATGGATGCGATCGTAGGTGCCGTCGTTGCGGATCTGGTGCAGGAAGTTGTTGATGAAGTTGATGCTGTCGTAGTCGCCCTTCTTCAGGCCGAACGCCAGGGGTTCAAAGGTGAACGGCTGATCAAGGAACACCAGTTTGCCGGCGCCGACCTTGTTCACGGCCACCACGTTGTACGGGGCGTCATAGACGAAGGCGTCAGCCTTGCCGTTGACCACGTCCAGAACAGCTTCCTGCTCGTTGTCATAGCCGTGGTACTTGGCTTTGGAGATCAGCTTCTTGGCCACCATTTCGCCGGTGGTGCCGAGCTTGGAGGTCAGGCGGTATTTCTCGTCATTCAAGTCTTTGTAGGACTTGATGGTGCCCTCCAGCTCCTTGCGGATCAGCAGGGTCTGGCCGACCACGATGAACGGTTCGCTGAAGTTCAGGCGCAGGTTGCGTTCCTGGGTCAGGGTCATGCCGCTGCCGATCATGTCGAACTTGTCGGTCAACAGGGCCGGGATGATGCCGTCGTAACCGGTGGAAATCGGCTCGAACTTCACGCCCATCGACTTGGCCATGGCCTTGAGGATGTCGACTTCAAAGCCGATGATTTCACCGCGTTTGTTGGTCATCTGGAACGGCATGTAGGTCGGGTCCATGCCGACTTTCAGCGTACCGCGCTTGACCGCATCATCGATGGCGCCGGCATGTGCCGCGTTGACCGCCACCAGTGCGGTGACACCCAGCAGCAGCATCGAAAGATACTTTTTCATCATCAAGTCCCCTGAACTCATTTTCTTGTGAGGTCGGCGCGCAAAAGGGCTGCACCATTTCGGGGTGCGATCCTAACTCACTCACCGCCGGGTACAAAGGTTTCGCCGGGATTTGTTGCCAAGGTATGACAGAAAAGCCCCACAACCGTGCAGAGAAAGGCATGGCTAGACACCTCGACCCACGGCCCAGCCAATTGCTTGATGTGTAAGCAGTTATGACTACCAGCCCACTTCCGCCATCCAGCCCGAGTCCTTGAACCACTTGTCATGCAGCCGATCGTAGGTGCCGTCCTGGGCCACCTGGTTGAGGAAATGATTGATCCAGTTGAGGCTGTCGTAATCGCCCTTTTTCAAACCGAACGCCAGGGGCTCGTAGGTGAAGGGTTGCTCCAGCGCCAACAGCGCACTGTTCTGGGGCTTGGTAATGGCGATCAGGTTATACGGCGCATCATGGATAAACGCATCGGCCTTGCCCTCCACCACCTGGCGCACGCCTTCTTCAGGTGTTGGAAAACTGCGCAGCCGTGCAGTGCCGAGAAACCTTTTCGCCGCCGCCTCGCCTGTGGTGCCTTCGGCGGCCACGATCCGGTAACCGGCCTCGTTCACGTCCTCGATGCTCTGGACCTTGTCGGCCAACCGAGGGTTCAGCAGCACGGTCTGGCCGACGATGATGAACGAGTCGCTGAAATTGAGGGTCAGGTTGCGCTCCTGCGTGACAGTCATGCCGCTGCCGATCAGGTCGAACCGGCTGGCCAGCAGGCCGGGAATCAGGTCGATATACGGTACCGAAACCAGCTCCAGCTTGACCCCCAGCGCCTTGCTCATCTCCCGAAGCAGGTCAATTTCAAACCCGACGATCCGGCCTTTCTTGTCGGTCATCTCAAAGGGCACGTAGGCCGGATTGGTGCCGACTTTCAACACACCCCGCCGAACGGCCTCATCTATGGCTCCGGCATGCGCCAGGTAACCGTGGGAAAATGTGACGATGCCGAGCAGCAGCATCGACAAATACCTTTTGATCATGAAAAAAGCCCCTGTTCCATTAAACACTCCCACACCCGGCCACGCGCAAGTTCGCGTAAGCCGCAGGCTTCGAGTCAGATTTGGGGGGCGATGCTAACCCACTCGCAGGCACGGCAATATGCCTCGGAGAAGGGTCTTTTGTTTCGAAATAACAAGGAGTTAGCGCGATGCAGCAGAAGGGAAAAACAACGTAGGACGGTTATCGCAAACGCCCCCGAGGTGGCACCTCGGGGGCGTCGGAATCAGGCCGGTTGAGCCTGGGACGACAGCGGCTTCAATGGCAGCAATGGCGCATGCGGATCGGCCTTGACCGATTCGCGCCAGGCGCTCAGCCACTCGGCGTGGCCTTCGCTCCAGACCTGCTCGTGCAAGCGTGCCAGGGCGACCGGGTCGCTGAGCAAGGCCAGGCGTTCACCGTTGTTGAGGCCGGCCGGGCCGACTTTCAACGCGTGGCGAACCCGGTCAACACGCAGCCACTCAATCGGCTCCGCCTGCCCGTGACGGGAAGTTGCCAAGGCGCACGCCAGGGCGTTCTGCTGCGGATCGACCACCGCCCGCACAAAACCGTCATTGAGCGCATGCCAACGGTTTTCGTGGGTGTACTTGTCGGTCGACAACAGCGCCTGGGGCGGATTGTATTCCTCGGGGATCAGGAACAGGCTCTCGTCGCGAGACTTGAGGCCCAGTTTGACCCGGCTGGAAATCACCGACACCGGAATCGACAGCATCAGCGAACCGACGATCGGCACCAGCCACCACAGGAAGCTTGGGTTCAACCACACCACCAGCAGCGCCCAGAAGAAGCCGAGCAGGGTCTGTGGACCGTGGCGCTTGACTGCCTCGCTCCATGGCGTGGAGTCGTCGTCACGCTGTGGCGAGTTCCAGGTCGCCGCCCAGCCGAGGAACGCGGCCAGTACGAAACGGGTGTGGAAAATCATCCGCACCGGCGCCAGCAACATGGAGAACAGCATCTCCAGCAGCATCGACAGGGTCACCTTGAACTTGCCGCCGAACTCTTTCGCGCCCTTGGCCCAGATCAGGATGATGCTCAGCAATTTAGGCAGGAACAGCAGCACGATGGTGGTGGAGAACAGCGCCACCGCCTTGTCCGGATGCCATTGTGGCCACAACGGATACAACTGGCGCGGCGCCATGAAGTACTGCGGCTCCATCAGTGTGTTGACCGCCAGCAAGGCCGTGGACAGCACCAGGAAGAAGAACCACAACGGCGCCGACAGGTACGACATCACGCCGGTGAGGAACACCGCACGGTGCACCGGGTGCATGCCTTTTACCAAAAACAGGCGGAAGTTCATCAGGTTGCCGTGGCACCAGCGACGGTCACGCTTGAGTTCGTCCAGCAGGTTCGGCGGCAGCTCTTCGTAGCTGCCCGGCAAGTCGTAGGCAATCCACACGCCCCAGCCGGCACGGCGCATCAGCGCCGCTTCAACGAAGTCGTGAGAAAGAATCGCACCGGCAAACGCACCTTTACCCGGCAACGGCGCCAGGGCGCAGTGCTCGATAAACGGCTTCATGCGGATGATCGCGTTGTGACCCCAGTAGTGGGATTCACCCAACTGCCAGAAGTGCAGGCCGGCGGTAAACAGCGGGCCGTACACCCGGGTGGCGAACTGCTGCATGCGCGCATACAGGGTATCCATGCCCGACGCACGTGGCGCGGTCTGGATAATCCCGGCATCCGGCGTGGCTTCCATCAGGCGCACCAGGCTGGTCAGGCATTCGCCGCTCATCACGCTGTCGGCGTCGAGCACCACCATGTACTTGTAGTCACCGCCCCAGCGACGGCAGAAGTCGTCGAGGTTGCCGCTCTTGCGTTTGACGCGACGGCGACGGCGGCGATAGAAGATCTTGCCGAAGCCACCGGCTTCGCGGCACACGTCGAGCCAGGCTTGCTGCTCGGCGATGCAGATGTCGGCCTCGTTGCTGTCGCTGAGGACGAAGAAGTCGAAACGGTCCAGGTCACCGGTGGCAGCCACCGATTCGAACGTCGCGCGCAGGCCGGCAAATACCCGGGGCACGTCTTCGTTGCAGATCGGCATGACCAGGGCGGTGCGGGCGTCTTTCGGAATCGGCTCGTCACCGGCACTTTTACCGGAGATACGGTATTTATCGTGACCGGTCAGCAGTTCCAGGAAGCCCATCAGCGCGGTCCAGAAACCGGCCGAGACCCAGCAGAACAGAATCCCGAACAGCACGAGGATGCTGGTTTGCAGGGCGTAAGGCAGTACCTGGGTCGCGGTTTGCAGCAGGGTCTGGTTGCGGATCTCGTCAAAGTCGACGAAGGACCAGCCCTGGTACGGCATGATGCCTTTCATGTACCAGCCGGCAACGATCGTCTGGCCGAGCATCAGCACCAGCAGGATATAGCGACGGATCGAACCGACGGTGCGCCAGCGGGCGGCCGGCAGTACGCGCTCATCCTTCGGCGGGGCCGGTGGATTGGTGCGGCCGGTCAGGCGGCGCCAGCCACGCACCAGGATATTGGTGCGCCACGGCTCAGGCACGACCTTGGTCCGACGGATCGGCGGCGTGGCCTTGAGGCAAACCCGGCCGCTGGCGTCGAGCACCAGCATTTCGGCGTCTTGCAGCTCTTCGGCAGTGTTGAGGGTCAGCCGGGCGCCTACCGATGCCTGGGCAGCGTCGGCAGGTGCGTCGAACGTGGACGATGACAGGCGCTTGTGCAATTCACTGAAGGACTCGCAGCCCGCCAGTTCGGCGCGCTGCTCATCGGTCATCGGTAGATGCGCCAGGTACTCGGCAAGAGTCTCTGGCTGGACTTGAGAATTACTCATCGGCAGGCAACTGATAGCTCCAGGTTTCGGTCAGGACTTGCTCTGTCTTGGCCTGATCCTGGGTAGGGAGTGGTGTGGCTGGGGCAGCCGCTTCCGGCTGCTTGGCGTCCTTGTCCTTGGCGTCTTTCTTGGCTGCTTTCTCGTGCTGCTTGGCCAGGACCTTGTCGGCTTTCAACACTTGGGTCGAAACCTTCTCCGGTTCCGGCTGCACGATGTCCTGAACCAGAGCAGCACGCATTTCAGTCGGCTTGCCTGCGTCCTTGATCTTCATGCGCAGGGTCAGGCGCCAGCCTTGGGTGTGCGGGTTGTAGCGCACGCTGTTTTCAACGATTTCGGCGTTGTCGCCCACGCTGACCTGGCTGCGAACCGGTGCGTCAGCTGGCAGTTTCTTCAGGGACGGGCCCTCGAAGTCCACCAGGTAAGCCACGCTGCCGTCTGGCTGACGGATCAGGTTGGATTGCTTGACGTCGCCGGTGGAACGCAGGGTCTGCTTGACCCAGGCGCTTTCCGGCGAATGGAACTCGGCGTCTTGCAATGTCCAGTGCAGGCGGTAGGCAACGTCCAGCGGCTTGCCTGGCTCCGGCAGTGTTTCCGGGCTCCAGAACGCAACGATGTTGTCGTTGGTTTCATCGGCGGTCGGAATCTCTACCAGGTCGACGGAGCCCTTGCCCCAGTCGCCTTCAGGCTCGATCCAGGCGCTTGGGCGCTTGTCGTAGTTGTCGTCGAGGTCTTCGTAGTGGCTGAAGTTGCGGCCGCGTTGCAGCAGGCCGAAACCACGCGGGTTTTCCACGGTGAAGTTGCTGACCGACAGGTGTTTGGGGTTGTTCAATGGGCGCCAGATCCACTCGCCGTTGCCGGCATGGATCGACAGGCCGCTGGAATCGTGCAGCTCGCGACGGTAGTTGAGGACCTTGGACGGCTGGTTGGCGCCGAACAGGAACATGCTGGTCAGCGGGGCGATGCCCAGCTTGGTGACCTTGTCACGCAGGTACATCTGGGATTTGACGTCGACGATGGTGTCGGTACCCGGGCGCAGGATCAGGCGATAAGCGCCGGTGGCCCGCGGCGAATCCAGCAGGGCGTAGATCACCAGCTGTTTCTCACCCGGTTTTGGACGCTCGATCCAGAACTCGGTGAAACGCGGGAATTCTTCGCCGGACGGCAACGCAGTGTCGATCGCCATGCCGCGGGCAGACAGGCCGTAGACCTGGTCCTTGCCCACGACGCGGAAATAGCTGGCGCCGAGCATGGTCATGATTTCGTCTTGCTTGTCGCCCTTGTTGATCGGGTACAGCACACGGAAACCGGCATAACCCAGCTGTTCGGTGGATTTGGGATCAAACTTGACGTCGCCGAAATCGAAGCGGGACGGGTCGTACTTGATTTCCTGAACGCTGTCGGCGGTGACTTCGTTGATTTTCACCGGTGTATCGAAATGCATACCCTGGTGGTAGAAGGACAGCTTGAACGGGGTGTTCTGATCGGCCCACTCGGCTTTTTCGTTGCGGAAACGAATTTTCTGGTAATCAGCGAATTTCATTTCGCGGAATTCGTTCGGCAAATTGCTGCGCGGAGCTTCGTATTTCTGCCCGGCCAGCTCTTTTGCCTTGGCCGACACATCATCCAGACTGAATGCCCACAGTTGACCCGCGCCGAACAGGCAAAACAGGGCAGAGCCCGTCACCAGTACGTTTCGTAACCGTTTGGCAGACAATTTTGGTGCATTACAGGGACTAACAATCACGAGCAACCCTCGCCGAAAACAGATCAAAAAACCAACGGCCAGCTATCTATATGCCAGGTTGGCGAGCATTGTTCCGACTCCCATGGGGCTAAATGATTCCCCAATGGCTATCGGACAAGTCTCTACCTAAGTCAAAAATGGACCAATTAACGCTGATCCCCGTAGCGCGCGATTATCTAGTAGCCCGCGTGACAACGCATCAGGGTCAGCGAAGTATTTGTAGCGAAAACCCGGTTTTTTGGGCATCACAAGTCGTTTTCAGTACATTCACGTCTGTAACAGGAAGGTGACCGGCCCATCATTGACCAAATGCACCTGCATATCAGCGCCAAAACGCCCTGCCGCTACCGTGCCATGCAATTGTTGCGCTTGTAACAGCAGATAGTCGAAAAGCGCCTCGCCCAACGCCGGCGGTGCCGCCGTGGAGAAGCTCGGCCTCAGCCCACTCTTGGTGTCTGCCGCCAGGGTGAACTGCGACACCAGCAGCAAACCGCCGCCAATGTCTTTCAAGGACAGGTTCATCTTGCCCTCGTCGTCGCTGAACACCCGATAGTTAAGCAGCTTATGCAGCAGCTTGTCGGCGCTGGCTTGCGTATCCGAAGGCTCGACAGCCACCAGCACCAGCAAACCCTGGTCTATCGCCCCGACCACCTGCCCCTCTACCTCGACCCGGGCGCCGCGCACCCGTTGCAAAAGCCCCTTCATGCTTCTTCAGGCGGCAAATCAAGCAGGCGCCGTGCCATTTCACTCGCCGCACGCACCAGCGCATCGGTAATTCCGGGTTCGGAAGCCGCATGGCCGGCCTCGCGGATGATCTGCAACTCACTGTTGGGCCAGGCCTGATGCAGCTCCCAGGCATTGTCCAGCGGGCAGATCATATCGTAGCGACCATGCACGATTACGCCAGGCAAGTGGGCGATCTTGTGCATGTCGCGGATCAGTTGGTCAGGTTCAAGGAACGAGTTATTGGTGAAGTAATGGCATTCGATACGGGCAATCGACAGGGCGCGCTGGGGTTCGGAGAAACGCTCGATCAATTGCGGGTTCGGGCACAGGCCCAACATGCGCCCTTCCCACGTGGACCAGGCCTTGGCGGCGTGCATCTGGGCGATCTGGTCGTTGCCGGTCAGGCGCTTGTGGTAGGCGCTGAGCAGGTCGTGCCGCTCCTCCGCCGGGATAGGCGCCAGGTAGTCCTGCCAGTAATCGGGGAACAGCCGGCTGGCGCCAGCCTGGTAGAACCACTGAATGTCCTGGGGGCGGGCCAGGAAAATGCCCCGCACGATCAGGCCGTGCACACGCTCCGGGTGGGTTTGCGCGTAGGCCAGGGCCAGGGTCGAGCCCCAGGAACCGCCGAACAGCACCCATTTTTCGATGCCCAGGTGTTCGCGAATCCGCTCAAGGTCGGCCACCAGGTCCCAGGTGGTGTTGTTTTCCAGGCTGGCCCGTGGGGTGGAGCGCCCGCAGCCACGCTGATCAAAAGTAACAATTCGGTACAGATTAGGATCGAAATAGCAGCGGCTATTGGCATCACACCCGGCGCCGGGGCCGCCATGGATGAACACAACGGGCAAGCCTTCCGGGGAACCGCTTTCGTCGACGTACAGGACGTGGGTTTCATCGACGGCCAGATCGTGCCGGGCGTAGGGTTTGATCTGCGGGTACAAAGTCTGCATTGCGCGCTCCGTAAGGGGTCGAGTTCATCCCTGGGGGGACGTCTATTATTTTGCCGTCTGGCATCATAAACCCGAATTGTGCAATGAGCATGTCCTCGTGGACCTAGACCTGTGTCAGCAGAACACCACGCAGGTAGTCCAGCAGATAAACGTACAGCCGGTCGACCTCCAACACCTGGCCCCGGGCCCGCAGGCAGCCGTGAACCAGGCCTTTGCCGGGATACAGCGTGGCCGCCACCCCGGCGCCTTGCAGGCGTTCGGCGTAGAGCATGCCGTCGTCCCGCAACGGGTCGAACTGGGCGACAGCGATCAAAGCCTGCGGCAACCCGCTGAAATCCACGGCCAGCAATGGCATGGCGTAGGGCGACGGCTTGCCCGGCCCACGCAGGTAAAGGGCGAGATAGCACTCGGTGTCGGCGGTACTGAGCAGCGGCGCGTCGACGCAATCGCGGCGGGACGGCAGGTCGGCGGGGCCGCCCAGGCCGGGGTAGATCAGGACTTGCGCCAGGGGCTGCGGCTGATGGTCATCCCGCAGGCCCAGGCACAGGGCCGCCGCCAGGTTACCGCCGGCGCTGTCACCGGCCACCACCAGACGCTGAAGGTTGATCGGCTGGGGCGCTTCGCCCACCTGGATCGCCTGCCAGACCGCACGGCAATCCTCAAAGGCGGCCGGAAACGGGTGTTCGGGTGCCAGGCGGTAATCGATGGCGATCACCAGCACTTGCAGTGAGTCGGCCAGCTCAGCACACATGAAGTCATGGGAATCCAGGCCGCCGACCACCCAGCCGCCACCGTGCATATAAAGGATGCATGGCCAGCCGCCATCAGGGATTGGCGTCGCCGGCTGATAAATGCGTACGCCCACGCCACCCAGGGAAACGTCTGACACCTGTAACCCTTCGGGCCGCGCCGGGGTGAACGCCTGGCACATGCGGTCATAGCCTCGGCGCAATCCGGCCAGCGATGTGTCGTCGCTGGTGAAGGATTCGGTTTTTTCGACGAAGGCGCACATCTGCGCGGAAATCGGGTAATGGGACATCGAAGGATCGTCCTGAAGATAAGGATTTAACAGCCGCCACGAATCCAATGTGGGAGCGGGCTTGCTCGCGAATGCGGTGTATCAGTCAATACTTGTGTGGCTGACCCACCGCATTCGCGAGCAAGCCCGCTCCCACATTTTGATCTTCATTTGCTCAGGGCTTGAGGCTGGCCTGCACCGCCGCCACGCCGTCCTTGCCATCCAGGGTCGTTACACCCGCCAGCCAGCGCTGCAAATCCTCGGGGTTGTCGCGCAACCACTGTCTGGCCACATCCTGCGGCGTCTTGCGGTCCATGATCGGCACCATCAACTGGCTTTCCTGGGCCGCGGTGTAGGTCAGGTTTTCCAGCAGGCGTGTCACGTTGGGGCAACGTTCGGCGTAATCCGGCGCCGTCACCGTGGAGACCGTGGCCATGCCTTCGTTGGCACCGAACACATCTTCACTGCCGGTCAGGTACGCCATTTTCATGTTGATGTTCATCGGGTGCGGGGTCCAGCCGACAAACACCACGAACTCCTTGCGATTCACCGCCCGCTGCACCGCCGCCAGCATGCCCGCCTCGCCGGAGGCCACGAGCTTGAAGCCGCCGAGGCCAAAGCGATTGCTGTCGATCATTTTCTGGATATCGGTATTGGCACCGCTGCCCGGCTCGATGCCATAGATCTTGCCGCCCAGTTTGTCCTTGAAGCGGGCAATGTCGGCAAAGGTTTTCAAGCCGGCGTCGGCAACGTACTGCGGCACCGCCAGCGTCGCCTGGGCGTCGGACAGGCTCGGTTTGTCGAACACCTTGACCTGCTTGGCCGCGAGGAATGGCGCGATGTTGTTGTCCATCGCCGGTTTCCAGTAGCCGAGGAATATATCCAGGCGCTTGTCGCGGATGCCGGCAAAGATGATCTGCTGCACGGCGCTGGTTTGCTTGCTGTCATAGCCCAGGCCATTGAGCAGCACGTCGGCCATGCCGCTGGTGGCGATCACGTCGGTCCAGCTGACCACGCCCATGCGCACGACCTTGCACGAGGCCGGGTCGGCAGCCATCGCGTTGGCGCTCAAGAGTGCGGCGCCGGTGAGAATCAACAGACAACGGTTGAACAGTCTTTTCATCGATGCGGTCTCACTCGGCAGTTTTTATTGTGGGAGTGGCGTCTGACGCGCCGTGCCCAACACCTTACCCAGCGAGACCTTGATCAAAGCGAACTGTGGCGACAGGGATTTGCACACAGACGACTTGGGAGGTGTGTTGCTGTTGAGGGCCTCTTCGCGAGCAAGCCCGCTCCCACATTCGACCGTGTTCCTCCTGAAGAAACACGGTCGAATGTGGGAGCGGGCTTGCTCGCGAAGGCTATCTCAGCAGCGACGCCACTCAGGAGTAATGCCGCTTGCCCCACGCCAGGAACCCTTCCAGCAGTTCCTTCAACACCACCCGCGTCGGCTCGGCCAGGTCGGCGCGATAACGGAAGGGCTCAAACTCTTCCATGTAGGTGCACTGCCCCAACTCCAGCTGCACGGCGTGGATGTTCTCGGCCGGGTTGCCGTAGTGACGGGTGATGTGCCCGCCCTTGAAGCGCCCGTTGAGCACATGGCTGTACTGCGGGTGGCCGGCACAGATGGCTTCCAGTTCGCTGGCCAGCTGCGGATCGCAGGCCGCGCCGTTGAAGGTGCCGAGGTTGAAGTCCGGCAGCTTGCCTTCGAACAGGTGCGGGATCACCGAGCGGATCGAGTGCGCATCAAACAGCAGCGCATAACCGAACTCAGCCTTGAGCCGGGCCAGTTCGTTTTGCAGAGTGCGGTGATACGGCGTCCACACCTGCTCCAGGTACGTGGCGCGCTCGGCCTTAGACGGTTCCAGGCCTTCGCGGAACAGCGGCACACCATCAAACAGTGTCGCCGGGTACAGGCCGGTGGTGGCGCCAACGTACAGCGGCTTGTCGTCTGAAGGCCGGTTCAGGTCGATGACAAAGCGCGAATACTCCGCCGCCAGGGTGCTGGCGCCCAGCGCTTCGGCGAAGTCATACAGCGTGGGAATGTGCCAGTCGGTGTCCGGCAGGCTTTGCGCCTCGGGAATCAGCCCGGCTTGCACCGCCGGCGTCAGGCGCAGGCCCGCGTGGGGCATGCTGATCAGCAGCGGCACACGGCCTTGTTTGAAGTTCAGAACCTTATCCACAGCGGTACTCCTTAAACGGTGACTTCGACGCCGTGGCGCACGACGCGTTTATCCAGCTCGCCACCCAGCCAGTAGGCCAGGTCGGCGGGACGATCAATCTGCCAGGCGACAAAATCCGCGACCTTGCCCACTTCCAGCGAGCCATGGCTGTTGCCCAGGCCCAGGGCGGTGGCCGCGTGTTGCGTGGCGCCGGCCAGGGCTTCTTCCGGGGTCATGCGGAACAGGGTGCAGGCCATGTTCAGCATCAGGCGCACCGACAACGCCGGCGAGGTGCCCGGGTTGAGGTCGCTGGCGATCGCGATCTTCACGCCGTGCTTGCGCAGGGCATCCATCGGCGGCAACTGGGTTTCCCGCAGGAAGTAGAACGCGCCCGGCAGCAGCACCGCGACGGTGCCGGAAGCAGCCATGGCGATGGCGTCTTCCTCGGTCATGAATTCCAGGTGGTCCGCCGACAGCGCCTGGTAACGCGCCGCCAGGCTGGAGCCATGCAGGGACGACAATTGTTCGGCGTGCAGTTTTACCGGCAAGCCAAGTTTCCGGGCGGCGATGAACACACGCTCCACCTGCTCCGGTGAGAACGCCAGGTACTCACAGAAGGCGTCGACCGCGTCCACCAGGCCTTCCGCTGCCAGCGCCGGGAGCATTTCGGTGCAGATGTGATCGATGTAGGCATCGGCCCGGTCCACGTACTCCGGCGGCAACGCATGTGCCGCCAGGCAGGTGCTGCGCACACTGACCGGCAACTCGGCGCCGAGGCGACGGATCACCCGCAAAATCTTGCGCTCGCTGGCCAGGTCCAGGCCGTAGCCGGACTTGATCTCGACGGTGGTTACACCGTCGCGCAGCAAACTGCGCAGACGCTTGTGGCCGCTGGCAAACAGTTCATCTTCGCTCGCCGCACGCGTGGCGCGCACGGTGCTGGCAATACCGCCACCGGCCGCTGCGATCTCGGCGTAGCTCACGCCTTGCAGCCGCTGCTCGAACTCGCCGCTGCGATTGCCGCCGAACACCGTGTGGGTGTGGCAGTCGATCAGCCCGGGCGTGACCCACGCCCCTTGCAGGTCATGGGTGGTTGCGTAGTTCGCATCCGGCAGATCGGCGCGCGGGCCGATCCACTCGATGAGCGTGCCCGAGGTAACAATGGCGGCGTCCTCGATGATCGAGTAGTTGCCCTGGGCCATGGTTGCAACGTGGCAGTGTTGCCAAAGCGTTTTCATCAACGCCTCCATTAGGTTATCGATGAGACAAAGCCGGGTCGTAGTGGACCTTGACCGTTTGCCCGGCGGCGGGCTTGACCCACAGCAGATAGGCGACGATCAGCAAGACGATCCACACGGCGCCGACCATAAGAGCGGCCTGGGTGTCCGGGAAGTAACCCAGCACGCCGAAGATGAACAGCATGAACACGATGGCGGCCGCTGGCGCATAGGGCCAGAACGGCACCGGGAATTTCAGCTCGGCAATCTGCTCCCTGGTCATCGAGCGACGCATGGCCACCTGGGTGACCAGGATCATCAGCCACACCCACACCGTGGCGAAGGTTGCAATCGAGGCGATGACCAGGAACACGTTTTCCGGGATCAGGTAATTGAGCACCACACCGCCGAGCAACGCGGCGCCCATCACCACTACGGTCATCCACGGCACGCCCTGGCTCGACAGTTGGGCAAAACCCTTGGGCGCCTGCCCTTGCTGGGCCAGGCCATACATCATGCGACCGGCGCCGAAGATGTCGCTGTTGATGGCCGAGACGGCGGCCGAGATCACCACAATGTTAAGGATGGTCGCCGCCGAGCCTATCCCCAGGTTGCTGAAGATCTGCACGAACGGGCTGCCCTGGCTGCCGATCTGCGGCCACGGGTAGATCGCCATCAGCACAAACAACGTCAGCACGTAGAACAGCAGGATACGCAGCGGCACGGCGTTGATTGCCTTGGGGATCACCCGCTGCGGGTCCTTGGCTTCGCCGGCGGTGATGCCGATGATTTCGATGCCGCCAAACGCAAACATCACCACCGCGAAGGACGCGATCAAGCCACCCACGCCGTTAGGCATGAAGCCACCGTGGGCCCACAGGTTGCTGAGGCCGGTAGCCGGTGCTTCGCCCGCCGAGTGAATGCCGAACAGCATGATGCCGAAGCCGCCGAGGATCATTGCGACGATGGCACCGACCTTGAGCAGCGACAGCCAGAACTCCATTTCGCCAAAGACTTTGACGTTGCACAGGTTCAGGCCGCCGATCAGCAACACGATGCCCAGCACCCAGACCCAGCGCGCGACTTCGGGAAACCAGAAGCCCATGTAGATGCCGAAGGCGGTGACGTCGGCGAGGCAGACGATGATCATTTCAAAGGCGTAGGTCCAGCCGAGGATAAAGCCGGCCATCGGGCCCAGGTAGGTACTGGCGTACTGGCCGAAGGAGCCGGACACCGGGTTATGCACGGCCATTTCGCCGAGGGCGCGCATGACCATGAACACCGCGGCGCCGCCGATCAGGTAGGCCAGGAGCACGGCGGGGCCGGCCATCTGGATGGCGGAGGCAGAGCCGTAGAACAGCCCGGTACCGATCGCGGAACCGAGGGCCATGAAGCGAATATGTCGGGCGGAGAGCCCGCGGTTTAAACCTTTTTCCGAGTGCATTTCTCGTCCTTAATTATTTTTATCCTGAGAAAATTCGAATCTGTAGAAGATCAAATGTGGGAGCTGTCGAGCCCCAGCGAGGCTGCGATAGCGGTGGGTCAGGCTACGAAAGTGTTGCCTGTTCCGGCGCCATCGCAGCCTCGCCGGGGCTCGACAGCTCCCACACTGGATCGGTGTCGCTCTTACAAGCTCGGCAACAACTTCGCCGGCACCAGCTCGTTCAGGCAACGCGTTGCCAGCAGCTCACTGGCGGCATTGATGTCCGGCGCAAAGAAGCGGTCCTTCTCATAAAACGCGACTTTGCTGCGCAGGATCCCACGCGCCTTTTCCAGCGCCGGCGAGGTTTTCAAGCCATTGCGCAGGTCCAGGCCCTGGCAAGCCGCCAACCATTCCACCGCCAGCACACCGCGGGTGTTCTCGGCCATTTCCCACAGGCGCTTGCCCGCCGCCGGGGCCATCGACACGTGGTCTTCCTGGTTGGCTGACGTCGGCAGGCTGTCGACGCTATGGGGATGCGCCAGTGCCTTGTTCTCGCTGGCCAATGCCGCCGCCGTCACCTGGGCGATCATGAAGCCGGAGTTCACACCGCCATTGCCCACCAGGAATGGCGGCAGTTGCGACATGTGCTTGTCCATCATCAACGAGATGCGACGCTCGCTCAGGGAGCCGATTTCCGCGATGGCCAGCGCCATGTTGTCCGCCGCCATGGCCACCGGTTCGGCGTGGAAGTTGCCACCGGAAATCACGTCACCTTCAGCCGCAAACACCAGCGGGTTATCCGACACGGCGTTGGCTTCCACCACCAGCACTTCGGCCGCCTGGCGGAACTGGGTCAGGCAGGCGCCCATGACTTGTGGCTGGCAACGCAGGGAGTACGGGTCCTGGACCTTGTCGCAGTTCTCGTGGGATTGCGACACTTCGCTGCTTTCACCCAGCAGGGCGCGATACGCGGCCGCAGAGTCGATCTGGCCGCGTTGGCCCCGGGCAGCGTGAATGCGTGCGTCGAACGGCGAGCGCGAACCCAGCACGGCTTCCACCGTCAGGGCGCCACAGGCCAGGGCACCGGCGAACAGATCTTCGCCCTCGAACAGCCCACGCAATGCATAAGCGGTGGAAACCTGGGTGCCGTTGAGCAGCGCCAGGCCTTCCTTGGCCGCCAGGGTCAGCGGCGTCAGGCCGGCAACTTTCAGCGCTTCGGTAGCTTCCAGCCATTCGCCTTTGTAGCGGGCCTTGCCTTCGCCCAGCAGCACCAGCGACATGTGGGCCAATGGCGCCAGGTCACCGGAGGCGCCCACCGAACCTTTCAGCGGAATATGCGGGTAGACCTCGGCATTGATCAGGGCGATCAGCGCGTCGATGACCTGCCGGCGAATCCCGGAAAAACCCCGGCTCAGGCTGTTGACCTTGAGCACCATGACCAGCCGTACCAGCGCATCGCTGATGGGCTCACCGACGCCGGCGGCGTGGGACAGCACCAGGGAACGCTGGAGGTTTTCCAGGTCTTCGCTGGCAATGCGGGTCGAGGCCAGCAGGCCGAAACCGGTGTTGATGCCGTAGGCGGTGCGGTTCTCGGCGAGAATCTGCTCCACACAGGCGACACTGGCTTCGATCTGGGCCGAGGCGCTGTCATCCAGACTGAGGGTTACCGGCTGCTGGTAGATGGCCCGCAGTTGGGCAAGGCTCAGTTGGCCTGGAATCAGGTTTAGCGCAGTCACATTCATGCTCCTTTTGAGAGTGTTGTTAACTACCAGTCGCTCCGGATGCTTCCGTTATCCGCCACTGTGCTCTTTTAGAGGATCAGTCGGCTTGGCACGCTGGTTATTGTTGGGAAAAGGTCAGTGCAAATTCGGTAGCGTGCGTTGCAGTAAATCGGCGTCCTTGAGCAACGCGGCGGTGGCTGCGATGTCTGGCGCCAGCCAGCGGTCCTGGTCGTAGGCCGGGACGTGTTCGCGCAGCAAACGCCAGGCGGCATCGGTGCCGGCGCCGAAGCGTTGCTCCTGGAGGAACTCGAACGCCTGGGCCGCCAGCAAGTACTCGATGGCGAGGATCTGGGTGACGTTTTCCAGCACCGAATACAGCTTCAGCGCGGCGTTGGTGCCCATGCTCAGGTGGTCTTCCTGCAGGCCCGAGGTGACGAAGTTGTCGAGCACCGCGGGTTGCGCCAACTGGCGGTTTTGCCCGCACAGCGAGGCGGCGACGTACTGCACGATCATCATCCCGGAGTTGACCCCGGGGTTGCTCACCAGGAACGCCGGCAAACCACTGACGTGCGGGTTGATCAGACGGTCCAGGCGACGCTCGGCGATGGAGCCGATTTCGGCCATGGCGATGGCCAGCATGTCTGCCGCCAGGGCCACGGACTGCCCGTGGGGATTGGCCTGGGACACCACGCGGTAGCTGTCTGGCGTGCCGAGCACCAGCGGGTTATCGGTGGCACCGTTGAGTTCGGTTTCGATCTGCCGGGTGGCGTGTTCCAGTTGGTCGCGCGCCGCGCCGTGCACCTGGGGAATCGAACGGATGCTCAGGGCGTCCTGGGTACGAATGCCTTTGCTGCTGGCGATCACTTCGCTGCCGTCCAGCAACGCGCGCAGGTTGATGCCCACTTGCTGCATGCCCGGGTGCGGCTTGAGCGCGATGATTTCTTCGTCGAAGGCGTCGATCTGGCCGCGCTGGCCTTCGAAGCTCATGGCACCGATCACATCGGCCCATTGCAGCAGGCGGTGCGCATCGGCCAGGGCCAGGCTGCTGAGGCCGGTCATGCACGGCGTGCCGTTGACCAGGCACAGCCCGTCCTTGGCACCGAGCACTACCGGCTGCAAACCTTCTTCAGCCAGCGCCTGGTGTGCGGGAACGATACGACCCCGATAGCTGACGTCGCCGACGCCGAGCAAGGCGACGCCAATGTGCGCCATGTGGGTCAGGTAACCCACGGAACCCTGGGACGGCACTTGCGGCGTGATGCCATGGTTGAGCAGCCCCAGCAGCGAATGCACCACCTGCGGATGCAAGCCGGATTTGCCGTGGCTGTAGTTAATGATCGCCGCGCAAATGATCGCGCGGGTTTGCTCCACGCTCAGTGGCGCACCGACGCCGCAGGCATGGCTAAGCAGGGTATTGCGCGACAGCCGGCTCAGTTGTTCGTCCTTGAGCGACACGTTGCACAAGGCGCCCAGGCCGGTGTTGATGCCGTAGGCGCGCTCGCCGCTGGTGACGATGCGCTGGACGATGGCCTGTGCATTGTCGATGCGAGCCCAGGCCTGGCCCGAGAGTTCGAGGATCGCACCGTGGCGAGCCACGGCGACCACGTCCTGCCAACGCATCGGGGCGTCGGCGATGATGATTTTTTCAGCCTGGGACATCGTTGACCTCTTCATGAAATTCGCAATTGTTGTGCAGCTTCACTGGCCTCATCGCAAGCGAGCCAGCTTCCACAGGGGAAACGCATTCCAAATGTGGGAGCTGGCTTGCCTGCGATAGCCTCAGCCAACCCACCACAAATATCGGATCAAACCACCGCCACCCGCCGCTGGACAAACCGGTTCACGTACTCATCCGCCGGTGAATGCAAAATCTCGCGGGGCGTGCCGACCTGGATCAGCTTGCCGTCCTTGAGGATCGCAATGCGGTTGCCGATGCGCACCGCCTCATCGAGGTCGTGGGTAATGAACACGATCGTCTTGTGCAGGGTCTTTTGCAGCTCCAATAACTGGTCTTGCATCTCGGCACGGATAAGCGGGTCGAGCGCACTGAACGCCTCGTCCATCAGGATGATGTCAGTGTCGGCCGCCAGCGCCCGGGCCAGGCCTACACGCTGACGCATGCCGCCGGAAAGTTGATGCGGGTATTTGTTTTCATAGCCCTTGAGGCCCACGGTTTCGATCCAGTGCAGCGCACGCTCGGCGCACACTTGCCTGGTTTCGCCACGCACTTTCAGGCCGTAGGCAACGTTGTCCAGCACACTCTTGTGAGGCAGCAGGCCAAAGCTCTGGAACACCATGCTGATCTTGTGCCGGCGGAATTGGCGCAAGGCTTCCATGTCCAGTTGCAGGATGTCTTCACCGTCCACCAGGATCGCACCGCTGGTAGGGTCGATCAGCCGGTTGAAGTGACGCACCAGGGTCGACTTGCCGGAACCCGACAGCCCCATGATCACGAAGATTTCACCGGTGTCGACGCTCAGGGACAGGTCGTTCACGCCCACCACGCAACCAGTCTCGGCCAGCACCTCGTCCTTGGTCTTGCCCTGGCCAATCAACGCCAGTGCATCCTTGGAGCGGTTGCCGAAAATCTTGAATACGTTTTTGACTTCAATTTTGCTGACAGTAGTCATTTGCTCGCCTCATGCCGTGGACGACCATAGGCTTGCGTAATGCGGTCGATGACCACGGCAAGAATCACGATCGCCAGACCGGCTTCAAGGCCGCGTCCAACGTTGAGGGTCTGGATGCCCACCAGTACATCTTCACCCAGGCCACGGGCGCCGATCATCGAGGCGATCACCACCATCGACAGGGCCATCATGGTGGTCTGGTTGATCCCGGCCATGATGCTCGGCAGGGCCAGCGGCAGTTGCACGCCGAACAGTTGCTGCCAGCGGTTGGCACCGAAGGCGTTGATCGCTTCCATGACTTCACCGTCCACCTGGCGAATGCCCAGGTCGGTGAGACGAATCAGCGGCGGTGCGGCGTAGATCACCGTGGCAAAAATCGCCGGGACCTTGCCCAGGCCGAACAGCATCAACACCGGGATCAGGTACACGAAGCTGGGCATGGTCTGCATGATGTCCAGCAGCGGCATCAGCACCGAACGCAGGCGGTTGCTGCGGGCCGACAGAATCCCCAGGGGAATGCCGATCAGCACCGAGATCACCGTGGCCACCATCATCAGCGCCAGGGTTTGCATCAGCTTGTCCCACAGCCCGACCGCGCCCACCAGAAACAGCAGGCCGACGATCACGACGGTGGTGAACCACTTGCGAGTGGCATGCCAGGCAATACCGCCAACAATCAGCAACATCAACCACCAGGGCGCTGCGCGCAGCAAACCTTCCAGGTTAACGATGGCCCACAGCAACGTATCGGAGATGTGCCGGAACACATCGCCGTAGTTGGTCACCAGCGCATCGACCCAACTGTTGACCCAGTCGGCGATGGAAAACGTAAAACTCTCAGGAAACATAGTGTGCTCTCGATCCAGTGGATTGTGGCCGGGCGCCCGGTTGCCTGTGGCGGCAACCGGAAACGCTCAACCTACAAGGCCGCGTCGATTTTCTTGGCTGCGTTGTCGCTCACCATGCGTGCCAGAGTTCAGGATGTCCCTTGAGGAAAGTTTTCGCCAGTTTTGCTGTTTCAATTCGCTGTTTGTCATGCGTACCGGGTTCTGGTTAAGCAGGTTGAGCAGCGGCGCCCTGCACATCGGGCAGCACGAGGCGCTCAGGAATCGGGCTGTGCCATTTTTTCGCAGCCCAGTAGTACAACGCCGCCGGCACCACCAGCCCGATGATCCACGAGATATCGGTGTCGCCCAGGCTCGCGACCAGTGGGCCGGTGTAGAAATGCGTCGAGATGAACGGCATCTGAATCAGCACGCCGAACACGTAGATGCTGATGCCCATCAGGTTCCAGCGACCGTAGCGACCGTTGGGGTTGGACAGGGCCGGGATGTCATAGCGCTCTTTGGTGATGCAGTAGAAGTCCACCAGGTTGATCGCACTCCAGGGCGTGAAAAACGCCAGCAGGAACAGGATGAACGCGGAGAAATCCTTGAGGAACGAGTCCTTGCCCAGCAACGCCAGCGCGGCGGCAATCGACACCATCACGAAGATGTACAACAGCCGCGTGCCACTGCCGATATGCCGGCTGCCACGGAAGCCACTGATGATTGTCGCGATCGACATGAAGCTGCCGTAGGCGTTGAGGGTAGTGACGGTGACCTTGCCGAAGGCGATGCTGAAATACAGCAGCGCCGCGACGATCCCGGTGCCGCCCAGGCCGACGATAAACGACACTTCGTGGTGAGCGAATTGCGAGCCTGCCAGGGCTGCCGCAAACACACCGAACACCATCGAAGCCTGCGCGCCGATCACCGAACCGAGGCCCACGGCCCAGAAGGTTTTCGAGGCCTGCGTGCTGCGCGGCAAGTAGCGCGAGTAGTCCGCCACATACGGGCCGAACGCAATCTGCCAGGACGCCGAGAGGGAAATCGCCAGCAGGAAACTGCTGAGGGAAAAATGCTTGTTGCCCAGCAACGCACCGATGTCGTTACCGGCCAGCAGCCTGTAGAACAAGTACACGAAGGCAACCACCCCCAGCACGCTGGCGATGCGACCGATGCCGTGGATCACCCGGTAGCCGAAGATCGTAAACACCATGATCAGCCCCGCGAACAACACGATGCCGACCCAGTCTTCAACGTGAAGCAACTGCGCCACCGCCTGCCCCGCCAGCAATGAGCCGCTGGCGGAAAAACCGATGTACATCAGGCACACCAGCACCAGGGGAATCACCGCGCCATACACGCCGAACTGCACGCGGCTGGAGATCATCTGCGGCAAGCCCAGTTGCGGGCCTTGCGCCGCATGCAGGGCCATGACGCCACCGCCCAGCAGTTGACCGATCAACAGACCGATCAACGACCAGAACACATCACCGCCCAGCACCACGGCCAGGGCCCCGGTGACGATCGCAGTGATTTGCAGGTTGGCACCCAACCACAGGGTGAACTGACTCAATAGACGGCCGTGTCTTTCCGCTTCCGGGATGTAGTCGATCGAACGCCTTTCGATCAACGGGGTGGTGCTTGCACGAGCGTCTTTTACTGCCATTTATGTTCAACCTCTGATGGATTGTTTTTGGGTGAAACGCAGATCACATGTGGGAGCGGGCTTGCTCGCGAAAGCGATGGGTCAGCTAACGACTTCAGTGACTGATACACCGCATTCGCGAGCAAGCCCGCTCCCACATTAGTTATTTGATCATCGGGAGATTGAGGCCCTGCTCTTTGGCGCAATCAATCGCGATCTGGTAGCCCGCATCCGCATGACGCATCACGCCGGTCGCCGGGTCGTTGTGCAGCACGCGCGCGATACGCTCGGCGGCTTCGT
>NZ_JACAPZ010000068.1:0-6096 GCF_013385475.1 Pseudomonas sp. G5001 | reverse complement strand
GAAACCATAAGCCGCCGTTACCCAAATAACGGATATGCACACCATCACTCCGGCAAAGGAATCACCCGCAACGGCCGCACCGACTTATAAGAAAAACTCGAGTAAATTTCCTTAACACACGGCAACCCCTGCAACACCTCCCGCGCAAACTCTCCAAACGACTCCAGATCCTTCGCCACCACTTCCAACAAAAAATCATACCGCCCCGAAACGTTATGACACGCCACAATCTCGGGAATCTCCAGCAACCTTTGCTCAAACGCCCGGGCAACTTCCCGGGAGTGCGTATCCATCATGATGCTGACAAACGCCGTCACCCCATACCCCAGCGCCTTGGGCGACAGGATCGCCTGATAACCGCCGATCACCCCGCTGTCCTCAAGGTTCTTCACCCGCCGCCAACACGGCGAAGTGGTCAACGACACCCGCTCCGCCAACTCCGCCACCGTCAACCGCGCATTACCCTGCAAGGCGTTTAAAAGTGCCTTGTCAGTCCGATCCAGATGCATGGGCATATCTTGCCTCAAAACGTCGTTTTTATTGTTTTTCATCCCAATCTACCGGCTTTTCCCAGCAAACTATGGAACGTTCAGCCGCCGTTATAAGCATAGCATTGTAGGAAATAAGGAGCGTCCGACCATGAAAAATAAACACAACACGTTCGGCTTTTCCACCCGCGCCATCCATCACGGCTATGACCCCCAGGACCACCACGGCGCCCTCGTGCCGCCCATCTACCTGTCGGCAACCTTCGCCTTCCCCACCGCCGAATACGGAGCCGCCTGCTTCGCCGGCGAAGAGAGCGGACACTTCTACACCCGCATCTCCAACCCCACCCTGGCCCTGCTGGAATCGCGCATGGCCACCCTGGAAAACGGCGAAGCCGCTGTCGCCTTCAGCTCCGGCATGGGCGCAATTGCCGCGACGTTCTGGACCCTGCTGCGCCCCGGTGACGAAATCATCGTCAGCCAGACCCTCTACGGCTGCACCTTCGCCCTGCTGCACCACGGCATCGGCGAGTTCGGCATCAAGGTGCGCCACGTCGACCTCACCGACCTGAACGCCATGAGCGAGGCCATCAACCCGGCCACGCGCATGATCTACTTCGAAACCCCGGCCAACCCCAACCTGCAACTGGTGGACATCGCCGCCGTCGCCGAGATCGCCCACCGGCAACCCGGTATCACCGTGGTGGTGGACAACACCTACTGCACGCCCTACCTGCAACGCCCGCTGGAAATGGGCGCCGACGTGGTGGTGCACTCGGCCACCAAATACCTCAGTGGCCACGGCGATATCACCGCCGGCATCGCCGTCAGCAGCCAGGCCCTGGCCCAGCGCATTCGCCTGCAAGGGCTCAAGGACCTGACCGGTGCGGTGATGTCACCCCAGGACGCCGCCCTGCTGATGCGCGGCCTCAAGACCCTGGCCCTGCGCATGGACCGCCATTGCAGCAACGCCCTGGCCATCGCCGAAGCCTTGCAGGCCCATCCCCTGGTGGAATGGGTGACCTACCCCGGCCTGCGCTCCTTCCCTCAATACGAACTGGCCGCGCGGCAGATGAAACAATCCGGCGGCATGATCGCGTTTGAACTCAAGGGCGGCATCGACATGGGCCGACGCTTCATGAACGCCCTCAAGCTGTTCACCCGGGCCGTGAGCCTGGGGGACGCCGAGTCACTGGCCCAGCACCCGGCCAGCATGACCCACTCCACCTACACCCCGGAGCAGCGCGCCCACCACGGGATTTCCGAAGGGCTGGTGCGACTCTCGGCGGGCCTTGAGGATGTCGCCGACCTGCTGGCCGACGTTGCCCAAGCCCTGGAGGCCTGTGCCGTAAAGCCGAAATCCCGGGCGGTGCAACACAACGTTCATCACGCTTGAAGTAAATTCACAGGCAGGCGCGACGTTTATCAATAGCCCGGCCTGAAAAGGTCGGGCTTCTCCCATTGCGCCCTGCACCGCAAAAAATTTGATCCATTCATTGGCCCGTTTGCGAAAGCCTGTACTAGCATACGAGGCGGCAGTCATGGAGATCACTGCCCTGTACGCCGCCCTCATTGAAACTCATGGATGAAATGATGAACTCACACCTGTTCCCCCACATTGGCAAAGTCATCGCCAGCACCGGCAGCCGGCATTTCCCGCGCATGCTGCACGACCTGATCCTCACCCAACTGGCGGTCGACGCGACGCACATCACCCAAATGCCTGTGAGTTCACCGCGCAAGGCAGGCAGTTCGCGAATGACGGGGATCAGCCCGGTGTACACCGACCCGCTGCCAGGGCAGGAAGAGGCCCAGGCCGCCGCCCAACTGCACCTGACCCGGCGCAAGGATGACGTCAGCTACGTGCTGTCGGTGTATCGCTCCAACCCCTGCGAAAGTTTTTCCCAGCAGGAGCGGATCATCCTGCAAGACTTCTCCTCCCTGCTGCTGCCGATGGTTGAAAAACACATCAGCGCCCTGCAACCCAGCGGTCCGGACAGCGAAGCGCCGCAGCAACAAGGCATCGACACCTTGCGCCGGCGCTTTGAAGAGCGCCTCGCGCAATCGGGGCTGGCCCTGTCCAGCCGGGAGCTTGAGGTGTGCGTGGGGCTGCTGGCCGGGCGTACCGCACCGGAACTGGCGGAGCAGTTGGCACTGAAGGTCAATACCATCGAGAGCTACCTCAAGCGGGCTGCGATCAAGATGGGCATCAGTGGCCGGCATTCGTTGATGCGGTGGATGTATTCCACAGAAGACAACGCCACTCTCTAGAACACCGAGGAACAAATGTGGGAGCGGGCTTGCTCGCGAATGCGCAGTGTCAGTCAATACATGTGTGACTGATCCAGCGCATTTGCGAGCAAGCCCGCTCCCACATTTTTTGATCTCTTCCCGGCCTAATCCCGGGCCAGGGCTTCAATCGGATCCAACCGCGCCGCATTCCGCGCCGGCACAAACCCGAACACAATCCCGATCAACGTTGAACACGCAAACGCCGTCACCACCGAGCCCAGGGAAAACACCATTTCCCACTCTTTCACAAACAACGAAAACAGATAGCCGATGGCGAATGACAGCGAGATGCCGATCATCCCGCCAATCAGGCAGACCATCACCGCTTCCACCAGGAACTGTTGGCGAATATCCGATTGCCGCGCGCCCACTGCCATGCGAATCCCGATTTCGCGGGTGCGTTCGGTCACCGACACCAGCATGATATTCATCACTCCGATGCCGCCCACCAGCAACGAAATCACTGCAATCAACGACAGCAGCAACGCCAGGGAACGGCTGGTTTTCTGCACCGTCTGCATGATGCTGTCGAGGTTGTTGGTAAAGAAGTCCTTGGTGCCGTGACGTTGCAACATCAGCTTGGTGACGTTCTCTTCCACCACCTTGCTCGGCTGGCCGTCCTTGATGCGCACCGTGATGCTGTCCAGATGACGCTGGCCCAACAGCCGCCCCGCTGCCGTCTCGTACGGCACCCACACGTTCAACGCCTTGCTGGCGGCGAACATGTTTTTGTTGTCGGCCGTCACCCCGATCACGGTGCAGGGCAGGTTGCCCACCAGGATCACCTGGCCCAACGGATCCACGCCGGGCGCGAACAGTCGATGGCGCGCGTTGTGGTCGATCACCACCACCTGGGCCTGGCGCCGGGCGTCGCTTTCGCTGAAGGTAATTCCGGCTTCGAGCTTCAGGCCCTTGACCTGGAAATAGCGATCGCTGACCCCATTGACCTGGGCGTCCAGGTCGATATTGCCGTAACGCAGCAACAGGTTGCGCCCCACCACCGGCGTGGCGCTGTCGACGTAATACAGCTGGTTCAGCGCATCCACATCCGACGGCAACAACGTCTCGATGGCTGACGCACGGCTGTCACCAAAACTCTTGCCGGGAAAGATATCAATGGTGTTACTGCCAATGGCCTGGATGTCCTTGAGCACATAGCGCTTGGCGCCTTCGCCGATGGCCGAGATCGACACCACCGAGGTGATGCCGATGACAATGCCGAGCATGGTCAGCAAGGTGCGCATGCGATGGGAAATCAGCGCCACCCAGGCCATGTTGAAGGCCTCCTTGAACAGCCCGAGGCTCGCCACCAACTTGCGCGCACCGCTGCGCTTGGGCTCGATGGGCGCTTCGGTGGGCAGGTCGAGGCCGACACTCTGATTGGCGCGGTCACTGACAATCTCGCCATCGCGCACCTCAATGATCCGCTGGGCATTGGCCGCGACTTTCGGGTCATGGGTAACGATGATCACCGTGTGCCCGGCGGCGTGCAGCTCGGCCAGGATGCGCATCACCTCCTTGCCGCTGTGGGTGTCGAGGGCGCCGGTGGGTTCGTCGGCGAGGATCACTTCGCCGCCGTTCATCAAGGCCCGGGCGATACTCACGCGCTGTTGCTGGCCGCCGGACAGCTGGCTCGGGCGATGGGTCAAATGCCCCGACAACCCCAGGCGTGCCAGCAATTCCCCGGCGCGGCTGTGCCTGGCGGTTTCCGGCGTACCGGCATAAATCGCCGGCATTTCCACGTTGTGCAACGCGCTCAGGTGCGCCAGCAAGTGGTAACGCTGAAAGATAAAACCGAAGTAGTCGCGGCGCAGCTCGGCCAGTTGCTCATCCCCCAGGGTGCGGGTTTCGATGCCATTGATCTTGTAGCTGCCGGCGGTGGCGTAGTCGAGGCCGCCGAGAATGTTCATCAGGGTGGATTTACCCGAGCCCGAGGCCCCGGTGATCGCGACCATTTCCCCGGCGTGGATGGTCAGGTCAATGCCCTTGAGCGCAATGAATTCGCGGTCACCGGCCATGAAACTGCGCACGATGCCTTTAAGCTCCAGCAGTGGCTGAGTCATCAATCAGCCCCCCGCCACGGCAGGCGATGGGTCGCCGATCACCACCTTGTCGCCTTCGGCCAGGCCATCGAGGATCTGCACCTTGACGTTGTTGTTGATGCCCGTCTGCACCTGCCGCGTGTTGGCCTTGCCCTTGGCGTCCAGCACCCGCACCGGGAAACTGCCATCGGCATTGCGCGGGCCGAGTGCGGCCACCGGCACGGTCAGTGCGGCCTTGGCGGTGTCGAGCACGATGCGCACCTGGGCGGTCATGGCGATGCGCAGGCGGTGGTCGGGGTTGGGTACGTCGAACAGCGCATTGTAGAACACCGCAGTGTTTTGCTTGGGGGTGCCGGCGGTCTGGGTTTCGAGGAAATTCTGCGGGGCAGGTTCGGTACCGCGCAATTTGGCGTAGTAGCGTTTGTCGGCCTCGCCGAGGATGGTGAAATACACCTGCTGGCCCGGACTGATGTGGATCACGTCCGCTTCGGAGACTTGGGCCTTGACGGTCATGGTGTCCAGGTCGGCGAGCTTGAGCAGCACCGGTGCCAGTTGGCTGGCGATCACGGTCTGGCCTTCCTGGGTGACGATGCCCACTACATCGCCGTCGATTGGCGCGACGATGCGGGTGTAGGCCAGGTTGATCTTGGCGGTGTCGATCTGGATGTGGGCGCTTTTGATCTGGGCGTCGAGGGACATCAGGTTGGCGCGCTGTACCTCGTAGTTGGACTCGGCGGTTTCGAAGTCCTGACGGGACACGGATTCGTCCTCCTGCAGGCCCTGATAGCGTTCGTAGACGGATTTGGTTTCCTTGAGTTGCGCCGCAGTAGCGCGGCGTTGGGCCTGGAGGTTTTCTTCGTCGACCTGGGCTTTGCGCAGGGTGTTCTGCAGGATCAACGGGTCGATTTCGGCCAGCCATTGGCCCTTCTTGACCTTGTCGCCGACCTTGACCTTCAGGGATTTGAGTTGGCCGGAAACCTGGGCGCCGACATCGACCTGCTTGACGCCTTCGAGCAGGCCGGTGGCCAGGACGGCGTTTTCGATGTCACTGCGCTCGGCGGTAGCGGTCAGGTATTGCGGCGCGTCTGCGGGGGCCTGCACGGTGTAGATGGTCAGGGCGGCGGCGATTGCCAGGGCCAGGGCCATTCCTGTTTTGCGAAGCTTTGACTTTTCCATAAGTGACCACAGAAGACGTTGAAGTTGGTCCGGCTTTTGGCTCGGAGTACATATCCGTTTTTTTAGTAACGGCTGATATGGGTTCCGCTCTTACAGCG
>NZ_JACAPZ010000067.1:0-18534 GCF_013385475.1 Pseudomonas sp. G5001 | reverse complement strand
GTTACTTTTGGGGCGTTTGCCAAAAGTGACCCGCTGTAAGAGCGGAACCATAAGTGGCCGTTACCGCAGCAATGGATATGTACACAAACCCCACTCCTCACCCAGCCGCCAAAGAAGGCTCCAACTGCCGCTGAGCCAACCAAATCTCCTCCTGCAACCACTGCGCAAACACCTGCAACTGCGGCGTATCCGTCTGCTCCGGTCGGGTCACCAGCCAATACGACTGATGCCCCTCCACATGCACATTCAGCACCTGCGTCAACTGCCCACTGGCCAGCTCCGAAGCGACCATATGCCAATCCGCAATGGTAATCCCCAACCCATCGATCGCCGCCCGGATCGCCAAATCCAGCAGGTCAAACTCATACCCCCCCTCGATATCAACCCCACTGATCCGCGCCGCATCCAGCCAATGCTTCCACGTCAGATACCGCTGATCCTCCCGCGCCAGCACATGCAGCAACGTCATGCGATTCAGATCAATCCCGTCACTCCACTCCCGGGCATACAACGACGGCGCACACACCGCGATATGCCGCTCCTGAATCAACAGCGAACTGTCCAACCCATCCCATTCCCCATCGCCAAACCGAATCGCACAATCCAGCGTACTGGTCTCCGCCAGGCTGTCCTGCAACCGCGTGGTAATGCTCAGCTCCAACTCCGGATGCTGCTCGCGCAAGCGCCCCAACCGCGGCATCAACCAACGATTGGTAAACGTCGGCGGCGCATTGATGTGCAACCGATTGGCATGGGACTTCTGCTGGATACTGCGCACCGTCAACTCGATCTTGTCGAACGACTGGTGCAACGCCCGCAGCAACACCCGCCCGGCACTGGTCAATTCCAGGTGATGGTGACGACGCTCCAGCAGGGCCTCGCCCAACTGTTCTTCAAGCTGGCGCACTTGGCGGCTGACCGCACTCTGCGTCACGTTCAACAGCTCGGCGGCCCGGGTAAAACTGCCGGTACTGCCGGCGACTTCGAAAGCTTTGAGGGCGTTGAGACCGGGCATTTTGCGTTTCATGGACGACACTCGGGAGCACAGGGGAAATAACCTGCACAACATACCTTTTTGTATTGGGTCAGCGGTAGCACCCCAGCCTGACAAACAATTAATCGTCACAAACGCTGAAAGTGTCGTTTATCGCTACAGACCGTCGCTCACGAATAAATAGCCTGCGTATAACGCATGCACACTAAGACAATTAAGCATTGGTCGTCGCCAGGCTATAAACGCTAGTCTGCCGATGTACTTCCTGTAACTTCGCCCCTCTCTTTCGCGATTAACTTATCGAGTCATCGCCATGTCCAACGCACCCGTTTCATCCCGGCGAAGTATTGGCTTGCTGGCACTGGTGTTTACCGCCTGCAACGCCACCACCCACGGTTTCAGTGTGTTCCTGTATTCGGCGCTGTTGCCGCAGATCCGCCTGGCCTTTGAGCTCAGTTACAGCCAGGCCGCATTGATCGCCGCGCTGTTGCAGCTGTTCTATATGGGCGCCTCGATTGCCAGCGGCCTGGCAGCGGCGTGGATCAGCCCGCGCAATATGGTGCGCCTGACCATCGTCCTCAGCCCCGCCCTGCTGGCCCTGGCCGTCGCCACGCCGTGGGTGCTGCCGTTTGCCCTGTGCCTGGCACTGGTGTCGGCTTGCGCGGTGTCGAACTGGAACGCGATTTCGGCCCTCGCTCAAGAGGTGATCCCGACTACACATCGCAGCCGGGTGCTGGGGCTGGCGTCCTCGGGCTCAGCCTTTGCGCTGTGCTTGAACGGGCTGTTGATCGCGCTCTTGCAGGGGTTGTCGTTGCGCCAGTTCTGGCTGATCTGCGCCGGGTTGACGCTGGTTGTCACGCTGTTGACCCTGTGGGCACTGGCCCCGATCAAGCAACCGGCACCACGCGAGACCATGGCGCCGGCGCTGAATCAAGTGCTGCGCCAATGGCTGAAGTTGTGCATGGCACAACCGGTGGCAATGCAGATCGTCTTGCTCAGCGCGTTTATCGGCGCCATCAGCGGGCCGTTTCTGAATTTCCTGTCGGCGTTCGTCAGCGAGCAGCTACAGGCCAGCGCTTCCGTCACCGGCTCGATGTGGACGCTGATCGGGATCGGCGGTGTGATCGGCGGCTTGCTGCTCGGCACGCTGGCAGATCGTTGGGGGGCGTTGCGGGTGATGGCCCTGAGTATCGGCGCGTTTGGTCTGAGCATGCTCGGCTTGCTCGGGCACCCGAGCCTGGTACTGAGCTGGCTGGCGGCCGGGCTGTTCGCGCTGTTCTATTTCCCGTGTTGGGGCTTGATGGCCGCCTACGTCGGTGCCCGGCTCAGCCCGGTGCACAGCCTGCAAGTGGTGAGCCTGAGCATGGTCAGCTACGGCCTGGCGAGTGCCACCGGCAATGCCTTGTGCGGCTGGCTGCTGCAAGTCACTGGCGAATTTGCGGTGGTGCACGGCTGGATCGCGGCCTGGGTGTTGGCCAGCCTGTTATTGCTCAAGCGCATGGCCCAGCGACACACCCGTGAAGCGCTGGCCGCCCAGATGCCCTGAGTGGCCCATTTGCCGACGCAGAATCTCCACCAGGGCATCCACTTCCGGCACCTGGCAACCGGCTGAGCGCCAGAACATCAGGCGCGCCGGGGCAATCGGCGGGAAGCCCTGGCGCTCGTCCAGAATCTGCCAGTCGGGTGGCACCAGGCGCCGCGCCATCACGCCCACCGACAAGCCCTGCTCGATCGCAATCGCAATGCCGCGCGGGCTTTGGCTGGTGTAAACCACCTGCCACGAGCGCCCGGACTGGGCCAGCGCCTGCACGGCGTTCGCACGGAACGCGCAGCCCTCGGCGTACACCGCCAACGGCACCGACTGACGCCCCACGCAACTCCAGCTGGGCGCCGCGACCCACACCAACGGCTCGTCGCACAGGTATTCCCCGCTGTGCAAACCTGCGTGTTCCACCCCCAGCACCAGGTCCAGCTCGCCCCGTTGCAGGCGCCCCACCAGGGCCGTCGACATCTCGCAGCACACATCGGGCCGTACCTGGGAGAACTGCGCCTGGAAGTCCTTGAGCATCCCGCCCAGGCAATACTCGGCGTAGTCCTCGGGCATGCCGAGGTGGATACACACCTGTTGATTGGGCAATTGCGCGGCGCTGACGGCCTCGCTGTGCAGCTTGAGGATCTGCCGGGCGTAGATCAAAAAGGTTTCGCCACCGGGGGTCAGGCCCACCGAGCGGCTGGTACGGCGGATCAGTGGCGTGCCGACGATGTCTTCCAGGCGTTGCAGGCTCTGGCTGACGGTGGATTGGGTCTTGTGCAGGCGCTCGGCGGCCGCCGAAAACCCCTGGCACTCGATAATTGCCACAAACACTTTAAGCAGGGTGCCATCCAGTTCGCCCGACATAACTATCGCCCTCGCCGATGGATTCGATCACAACTTGTAATTTCCACTTTGCACCTCGTTCAGCAACTATCGGGTCAGCCAAAAAACACCAACTGATAGTTCCGGGAGTCTTGCATGAGCCTTCAACTTGCTGACGCTGAAGTGGGCGATATCAGCGACATTATTAATACCGAGCTGTATCCCATACATGATTCGGGCCATGTTCAATTACAGGCCCTGATCGAACACGCCCGGGCCGAACTGGCCGAAGACGGCTGCTGCCTGCTGAAGAACTTCCTGCACCCCGCAGCGCTTGAGCAGGCGCGCCTGGAAGGTTTGGCGCTGTCGGGCAAGACGTTTTATTCGGTGCGCAAGGTCAACGCCTACTTCACCGAGGACGACTCCTCCCTGCCCCACGATGACCCGCGCCGCACGTTCATGGAGCGCACCAGCGGCTTTGTGACCCGCGACATGATCGCCCCGGACGCGATCATCCACCGGCTGTACGTGTCGCCGATGATGAAACGCTTTATCGGTGCCTGCCTGAATGAGCCGGAAATCTTCGAGTACGCCGACCCGTTCGCCGGGCTGGTGATCAACGTGATGCCGGACGGCACCGAGCAGCCCTGGCACTTCGATACCAACGAATTCATCGTCAGCATGATGACCCAGAAGCCCGAGGCCGGCGGCCTGTTCGAGTACGCGCCGATGATTCGCTCGCGCACCCAGGAGAACCTCGGCGCAGTCGGCAAGGTGGTGCGTGGCGAAGACCGTTCGCGGGTGCAGGAACTGGAGCTGAATCCCGGCGATTTGCAGATATTCAAAGGGCGTTTTTCGGTGCACCGGGTGACCCGCGTGGAAGGCGCCACCGAGCGCAACACGGCGATCTTCGCCTACTCCGAAAAGCCCGGAATCATTGGCCGTGCCCAGCGCACCAAGCAGCTTTACGGACGCCTGTCCGAAGCCCATCTGCAAGCCGAACGCAACCTGGTCCGCAGCGACCAGTTGCTCGACTGATTCATACCTAAAAAACCTTGAAACCGTATTTGCCCTGCGAGGAACACCCTATGAGTCTGTCCGGCCCCAACCGCAACCCCGCTGACTGCGAACCTACCCATGACGAGATCCAGCAGATCCAGTTGGACCGTCTGCAACGGGTACGCAACGAGCTGAAAAAACGCGACTACGCCGCCTGCGTAGTGTTCGACCCTACCCACATGCGCTACGCCACCGGCTCACGCAACATGCAGGTGTACTCGGCGCGCAACCCGGCCCGCTATGCGTTTATCCCGGCAGAAGGCCCGGTGGTGGTGTTCGAGTTCGGCGGCTGCCTGCACCTGGCCGAAACCCTCAACACCGTCGATGAAGTGCGCCCGGCCAAAGCCATCTCCTATTACTTCTGCGAAAGTTTCCTGGGCAATGTCACCGCCGACTGGGCCGCGGAAATCGATGAGCTGGTGCGCAAATGCGGCGGCGGAAAACGCATCGCCATTGAAAGCGCCACCTCCGCTGCGGCCTTCGAACTGCAAAAGCTCGGCTATCAGATATTTGATGCCCAGGAACCGCTGGAACGTGCGCGCTGCATCAAGGTGCCGAACGAACTCAAGATGATCCGCGCCAGCCTGCGTGCCACCGAAGCCGGGGTGCGCCTGATGGAAAGCAAACTCACCCCCGGCATCAGCGAGAACGAGCTGTGGTCGCACCTGCACCAGCACGTGATCGCCACCGACGGTGATTACGTCGAGACCCGCCTGCTGTCCTCCGGCCCACGCACCAACCCGTGGTTCCAGGAGTGCAGCACCCGGCCCATCGAAGCCGGCGACCTGGTAGCGCTGGACACTGACGTGGTCGGGCGTTTCGGCTACTACGCCGACTTCTCGCGGACCTTCCTGTGCGGTGAACAAGCCGCCACCGCCAAGCAGCAGGAGCTGTACAAACTGGCCTACGAGCAAGTGCAGACCAACATGGAAATGCTCAAGGCCGGGCGCAGTTTCAAGGAGTACGCGGAACTGGCCTGGAAGATTCCCGAGCATTACAAAAACAACCGTTACTTCGCCCTGGTGCACGGGGTTGGCATGACCGGTGAATACCCCTACGTGGTGCACCGCGAAGACATTGATGCCCTGGGCTACGACGGCGTGTTCGAAGCCGGCATGACCATCTGCGTGGAAAGCTACATCGGCCACGACGACGGCGGCGAAGGGGTCAAGCTCGAAGAGCAGATCTACATCCACGAACACGGCATCGAGTTGCTCTCCGACTACCCGTTCGACCCGCGCTTGTTGAGGTACTGATCGTTCCCACGCTCTGCGTGGGAATGCATCCCGTGACGCTCTGCGTCACCGTTTCGCAGAGGGGACGCGGAACGTCCGGGGCGGCATTCCCACGCAGAGCGTGGGAACGATCGGTCGGTGGGGAGCGACATGTAACATGCGTTTATAGAACGTTCCAACGCAGAATTTGTCGTTTGTCGATCTTTGCGCAAATGACAAAACTGCGGGCATCTCTAATAAAAACAACATGAGAGCTGCCCTATGTCCTGTCCCATTGCCACCCTCCCGACTTCGTTGCGCCTTGTTCTTCTGCCGGCTTCACAGCGGTCACGGTCGCGCCTTCGCGGCGCTTGCCATTGACCCTTGCGGTTCAACAAAAAAACGCATATTCGCAAGTACCGGAGAGGCTTATGAAAGAGTTGACTACCCTGGACGGCGCCGCGCCGCATCCAGCCGTAAATGATCTGTGTGCCCAAGTGCAAAGCGGCGAAATCAACCGTCGCCAATTCCTGCGCACGGCCGCGCTGCTGGGCATCACCGTCGCCAGTGCCAGCACCTTTCTCGGTTCCGCACTGCTGGGCAATCACGCCCAGGCCGCCGAGCCACGCCAGGGCGGCAGCCTGCGGTTTGCCTGCGCGATCCAGGAAATCCAGGACCCGATGCTGATCACCTGGATCGAAGCCTCGAACCTGCTGCGCAACTCGGTGGAATACCTGACCTGGGTCGACGCCGACAACATCACCCACCCTTACCTCGCCGAGAGCTGGAGCCCGTCGGAAGACCTCGCCACGTGGACCTTCAACCTGCGCCAGAACGTGAAGTGGAGCAACGGCGACACCTTCAACGTCGACGACGTGCAGCACAATATCGAACGCTGGATCGCCGCCGATTCCAAGTCGGTGAACCGCACCGCGTTCCAGGACATCAAGGCCTTCGAAAAAGTCAGCGAGTTCCAGTTCCGCCTGGTGCTCAAGCGGCCGATCCTGGCGATCCCGGAGATGCTCAACGCCTTCACCTGCGCCATCGTGCACCGCAGCTTCAAGGCCGGTGACGACTGGGCGAAAAACCCGCTGGGCACCGGGCCGTTCAAGCTGGTTTCATTCGCCGTGAACAAGCAGGCGACCTTCGCCAAGCGCGCCGATTACTGGGGCAAACCAGCCAACCTTGACGAGTTGCGCTACATCGACATGGGCACCGACGTGTCCACCCACCTCGCCGCCCTGCAAGCCGGGCAAGTCGACGTGCTGTACCGCGTGACGGTGGCTGAACTGGACCTGGCCAAGCGCTTGCCCGGGGCCCAGTTGCTGACCTGCAAGTCGGCGCAAACCGTGGTGATGCGCATGGCCTGCGACCAGAAGCCGTTCACCGACCTGCGCATCCGCAAGGCGGTGGTGCTGTGCGCCGATAATGCGCAGATGCTGAAGATCGCCTATCGCGGCATGGGCACCCTCGGCGAAGACCACCATGTGGCGCCTTCCCACCCTGAATATTTCCCGCTGCCCAAGCGCAACCGCGACGTGGCGGCGGCGAAGAAGCTGCTGGCCGAGGCCGGCTTCCCGAACGGCATCGACATTGACCTGATCGTCGGCAACACCCAGGGCCGCTATGAACAGGACTGCGCGCAGATCCTGCAACAGAACTGCCTGGAAGCCGGGATCCGCATCAACCTCAAGGTGATCCCTGCTGCACAGTACTGGCCGATCTGGGACAAGGCTGCTTTCAGCCTGACCTACTGGGCCCATCGCCCGCTCGGTGTGATGTCCCTGGAACTGGCCTACCGTGGCGGTGGTGCCTGGAACGAAAGCCATTACAGCGACCCGGCGTTCGATGCCGCGCTGGACAAGGCCATGGGCATCATCGACCCGAAACAGCGCGCCGTGGCGATGGAAGATGTCGAACGCATCCTGCAGGACGCCTGCGTGATCGTGCAGCCGTTCTGGGGCGACAAGTTCACCGCCGTGAGCAAAAAGGTCCAGGGCTTCCAGGTGCACCCTTCCGACTTCTACCCGATGGACAGTGTGTGGATGAGCGCTTGATTTAGCGCACGCCCTCCTCCCTGCCCGCACACGGGCAGGCATCCCTTGAACAGTCGGAGCATGCACCCATGGCTCATTTTCTGATGCGCAAGTTATTGGCGCTGGTGGCGACCCTGCTGTCGGTGTCATTGATCGTGTTCCTGGCCCTGGAACTGAATATCGAAGACGTGGCGATCAACGTCCTCGGCCCCTACTCCGCCGCCGACCAGCGCGCCGCGTGGCTGGTGGAACATGGCTATAACCAACCCTTTGTGTGGCGCTACCTGGTGTGGCTCAAGGACTTTGTCAGCGGCGACTGGGGCACCTCGGTGTACTTTCGCGAATCAGTGATCAAGCTGCTGCTGCCAAACCTCGCGCAAACCCTGACCCTGGCCGGCCTGGCCTTGCTGGTGATGGTGCCGGTGGCGTTGACCCTCGGCATTCTGGCCGGGATTCGCCAGGGCTCGGCGCTGGACCGCCTGGTGTCGTTCCTGTCGATCGTCACCACCTCGATTCCCGACTTCGCCAGCGCGGTGTTCGTCTCCGCGATCTTTGTGTTCTGGCTTAACTGGCTGCCCGGTGTGAGCAGCATGAGCGAAGGCTTCAGCGTCGTGCAATTGGTGCTGCCACTGATGGTGCTGTGCCTGTTCGGCATCGGTTACCTGGCGCGCATCACCCGGGCCTCGATGGTGGAAGTGATGCAGGCGCCGTACATCCGCACGGCGCGGCTCAAGGGGGCGTCGACCTCACGCATTGTGCTGCGGCATGCCCTGCGCAATGTGCTGATCGCGCCGGTCACGGTGATCATGCTGTACATCCCGTGGCTGCTGTCGAACGTGATCGTGGTAGAGGTGTTCTTCGCCTACAAGGGCTTCGGCTCGCTGCTGTACACCGCCTCGCTGAACCATGACGTGTACCTGATCGAAGCCTGCGCGATGGTCAGTGCCGTGGTGGTGGGCATCACCAAGATCTTCTCGGACCTGGCCTACACCTGGCTCAACCCGCGCATCACCCTGCGCAGCCTCGGCGGAGGTGCCCAATGAACCTGCTGCACTCGTTCAAACATCCCTTGGCATTGCTCGGCCTGCTGCTGGTGGGCGGCTGGGTGCTGATCGCGCTGTTCGCACCGTGGATCGCGCCCCATGATCCGCTGGAAAGCTTCACGCCCTTGCTCACGCCAATGACCGTCGGCGACAACGGCCAGAGCTTCCTGCTGGGCACCGACATGATTGGCCGCGACATTCTCTCGCGGCTGATCTGGGGCACCCGTACCGTGCTGTTCTGGTCGATCCTCGCCACGCTCACCGCGTTTGCCGTGGGCATCGCCATGGGCCTGTGCGCCGGCTACTTCAACGGCTGGGTCGACAGCGTGCTGTCGTATGTGGCCGACACGGTGCTGTCGTTCCCGGTGCTGGTGTTGTACATCGTGATCATCATCGCCCTCGGTGCTTCGGCGCTGAATATCCTGATTGCGGTGACCTTCACCAGCGCACCGGCGATCTTCCGGATCATGCGCGCCCTGACCATCGACATCCGCTCGCGAGACTACGTGCTCAGCGCCATCACCCAGGGCGAAGGCTCGCTGCGGATCATGCTGGTGGAAATCCTGCCCAACTGCGGCGGGCCGCTGATTGTCGATTTCTGCCTGCGCATCGGCTACACCGCGATCATGATCGGCGCCCTCGGCTTCCTGGGCCTCGGGCTGCCGCCGCCCACACCGGACTGGGGCGGCATGATCAATGACGGCCGCGCCATGGCCATCGCCTTCCCGCACCTGGTGATCTTCCCGTGCATCGCCATCTCCACCCTGATGCTGGGCCTGAGCCTGTTGGCGGACGGCCTGGATGAACACGCCCAGAAAGGCGCAAGGAGTTGAGCATGAACCACACGCAAGTACTGCGGGTGCAGAACCTGTCCATCGAATTACCCGCCGGCGCCGACCGCAGCCACGCGGTGCAAGGCATCAGCCTGGAAGTGCGCAAGGGCGAAATCCTCTGCGTGATCGGCGAGTCCGGCTCCGGCAAGTCCGTGCTGTCGGCGGCGATCATGGGCGACTATGCCAAGGGTTTGCGGCATACCGAAGGCGTGATCGACTTCCTCGGCGATGACATTTGCACCCTCGACGAGGAGCGTTTGCGCCAGCTGCGGGGCAACCGTATCGCGATGATTTTCCAGGAGCCCATGGCGGCGCTGAACCCGGCGATTCGCATTGGCAAGCAAGTGGAAGAGATCTTCGATATTCACGCACCGCAGATGCCGGCGGCGGAGCGTCGCGAGCGCATGTTGGCGCTGCTGGAATCCACCCAACTACCGGACCCGCCACGCATCGCCAACAGCTTTGCGCACCAATTGTCTGGCGGCCAGTGCCAGCGAGTGGTGATTGCCATGGCGCTGGCGATGAACCCGGACCTGCTGATCGCCGACGAACCCACCACGGCGCTGGACGTGACCACCCAGGCGCAAGTGCTGAAGCTGGTGCGCGAGCTGCGCGGCCGCGGGCAACACGGCATTCTGTTTATCACCCATGACTTCGGCGTGGTGGCGCAGATTGCCGACCGTATCGCGGTGATGGAAGGCGGCCGGCTGGTGGAAATCGGCGAGCGCGACCAGGTGCTGAATGCCCCGGCCCACGCCTACACCCGCAAGCTGATTGCGGCCGTGCCGGCGCTGCACCCGGAGCTGCACAAGCCGAGTGCCGACGGCGAGCTGGCATTGCGCATCGAGCACCTGACCAAGACCTACACCGTCGGCGGCAGCTCGGTGGCGGCCTTGCGCAATGTCTCGCTGCAACTGCCACGGGGCAAGACCCTGGCGATTGTCGGCGAGTCCGGTTCGGGCAAAAGCACGTTGGTGAAAGCCGCGATCCGCCTGGTGGACAGCGACAGCGGCCACGTATGGGTCGGTGACACCGACTTCCTGGCCCTGCGCGGCTCGGCGCTGGCGGCGAATCGTCGGCGCATCCAGATGATTTTCCAGGACCCGTATGGCTCGCTCAATCCTCGGCACCGGGTGGGCGACATCATCGCCCGCGCCGCGCAATTGCGCGGGTTGTCGGCCAAGGATGCGTGGGCTGAAGCCGGTGATTTGCTGGAACAGGTGGGCCTCAAGCGCGACGCCCTCAAGCGCAAGCCCCGGCAGTTCTCCGGCGGCCAGCGCCAGCGCATCGGCATCGCCCGCGCCCTGGCGATGCGCCCGGAAGTGTTGATCGCCGATGAGAGCGTGTCAGCCCTGGATGTCTCGGTGCAGAAACAGGTGCTGGAACTGCTGGCCGAACTGCAGCAGCGCCTGAACCTGAGCATCCTGTTCATCACCCACGACCTGCGGGTGGCGGCGCAGATCAGCGACTACATCGCGGTGATGCGCCAGGGCGAAGTCGTGGAATACGGCACTGCCGAGCAAGTGTTGCTGCGACCTCAGAACACTTACACCCAGACCTTGCTGGCCGCCGCCCCCGGCGCCTCGGAGCTGCCCACGGCAGGCCCGCCGTTGCGGCTGATTCGCCCGCAAGCGCACTGAGTCAACCCTTTACCCCGCGTCGCAGCGTTCGTTGCGGCAAGGGGCTGCTGTTGCCCCAAAAAATAACCAATAACGAGAGCAAAACCATGCGACCAACCTTCCGTTACATCGCTCTGGTCCCTGTGCTTGGCGCCCTTGCGGCACCGGCCATGGCCATTCAAGTCACCGACAACCTCGACCTCGGCGGCGCCGTGCGCGCCCGTTGGGACTACGACCCGGATCGCGACATCCAGAAGTTCGGCCTCGACACCGCGTACCTCAGCGCCAAGTACAACTCCGACACCTGGATCGGCGAGGCGCAGTACCGCTTCTACGGGCGCTCCTATCCGTACCAGTACACCAAGAACTACGGCGATATCCAGTTCGCCAAGTTCGCCTGGGTGGGCTACAAGTTCAACCCCGACCAACAGGTGCAAGTGGGTTTGAACACCGTGCCGTTTGGCTTGCAGCCGTACTTCGGCAGCACCTTCTACGAAACCCTGGGCAACGTGATCGGCCTGGAAGATGTGCAGCAGGTGGGCGCCAAGTACATCCAGCAAAGCGGCGACTGGAACATCCAGGCCGGTTACTACCTGCGCCCGGCGTGGCAAGGCAAAGGCACGAGCAAGGGCGTGACCTACTCCAGCGTGATCTCCGAGGCCGACAGCTACGTGGGCGACGGCAGCAACAACCAGGAACGCAATACCGTGGTGGTGCGGGTGGCCAAGGCCATGGACCTGGGCGGGTGGAAATCGGAAGTCGGGCTGTCCGGCCTGACCTCCACCCTGGAGAACAAGGACACCAACGACGATGGCCGACGCAATGCGGTGGCGATCCACTACCTGGGCAAGAACGGCCCGTGGGGCGTGCAATTGCAGGCGGCACGCCAGCAGATGTCGCCGCGCAACCCGGGCACCGACAGCGTGGTGACCCTGGGCGGGTATGACGGCACGTTCAACGTGGCCAGCCGCGGCAATCTGTATGTGGCGGATTTGAGCTACGACGTGGCCGGCAAGTACCTGTTTGACCAGGTCAGCGGTGTGAAGCTGTATGCCAACTACAGCGCGTTTGACAAGTCCGAGGATCAGTTCAAGACCTCACAGCGGGTGATCCTGGGCACGTCGTTTTCGGTGAGTAAACTGTGGGTGGCCACGGAGTGGTTGATCGGCAAGAACGACCCGTATATTGGCGGGAGCAGCTATACCGAGAGCCTGGGGGCTGGGGGGAGTAACCAGTGGGAGAATCAGTTGTATATGAACATTGGGTACTACTTCTAAAATAGGCGGCGTCTTCACTGACGCCTTCGCGAGCAAGCCCGCTCCCACATTTTGACCGCGGCGCCGATCAAATGTGGGAGCGGGCTTGCTCGCGAAGAGGCCGCCAAAAACACCCATAAAAACAACAGGTGTGGAATCCATTTCATGCGCCAACTGCCCTCCCTCAACATGCTCCGTGTCTTCGAAGAAGTCGCCCGCCACCGCAGCTTCAGCCAGGCCGCCGTGGGCCTCAACGTCACCCAGGGCGCCGTCAGCCGCCAGATCAAACAACTGGAAGACTACCTCGGCGTCGCCCTCTTCATCCGCACGCCCCAGGGCCTGTCCCTGACCGAAGCCGGCTTCGCCCTCTCCCCGCACCTGAGCGACGCCTTCGACCATATCGAGCGCGCCCTGCACGCCGTGCGCGTGCCCAACCTGCGCCAGCGCCTGCGCATCGTCGCGCCACCCACCTGGGCCACCCGCTGGCTGTCCGCCCACCTGCGCCGGTTTTGCGAGCGTTACCCGGACATCAACCTCAGCGTCACCCACCAGAACACCCATGCGAGCCTGGCGGAAATCGACTGCCAGGTCCGCTTCGGCCTGGAAGCGGCCACGCAGTGCAGCAGTGAACTGTTGGTGATGGAACGCCACATCGCCGTCGCCAGCCCGGAACTGTTCAGCGACGGTCAGCCGCCCGACCTGCGGCGCTTTCCGCTGCTGCACATCCTGCACGACGGCAAGCGCTTGAAGGTCTGGGAGAACTGGCTGGCGGCCATGGGCCGGGAAGATATCGATGCAGGCCAGGGCCTGGAATTCAGCACCCTGGACCAGGTGATCCACACCGCCCTGGCCGGCGGTGGGCTGGCGGTGATCGACCGGCAGATGATCGAGCGTGAACTGGCGAATGGCAGCCTGCTGCCGATCACCCCGGTGGAGGTGATCGGCCCGTATGGCTATTGGCTGGATGTGGCAAGTGACAAGCAGGGTTTATCCAAGGTTCGGTTGTTTACGCAGTGGTTGAACCGGGTGAGCAATCCCTGACACCGCAGGCTCGGCCTTGCACGCCTGGCTCAACGTCAACGCCTTGGTTTCCGGCGCCCAGGCCCAGGAGATGATCGCGCCCAGCACCAGGATCGCGGCGAGGATGCCCATGGTCGGGCTCAGGCCGATCCCCGCTACGCTCACCGGCAACAGGAAGGTACTCACCGCCGAACCCAGGCGGCTGATGGCTGTGGCAAGGCCGATGCCGCTGGCCCGCACTTCGGTCGGGAAGCTCTCCGCCGGGAATACGCCCACCAGGTTGCTCACCGCCGACAGCACCAGGGTGAAGACGCCGAACGTCAGCACCATCAACCACGCCATGCTGCCCGGCAATACCGCCAGCAGGAACAGCGCCGCCGCCAGGATGATGAACGAGTTGATCAGGAAGCCCCGCCGGGAGAATTTCACGGTGCACCAGATGCCGATCAAGGCGCCGATGATCAGCAGCAGGTTGAGCATCAGCTCGGTGCCAAAACCTTCAGCCAGGCCCATCTTCTGCAGGATCGACGGCAGGAAGGTGTAGATGGCGAAGTACGGCATCACGATGCACACGAAGAACAGGCAGTTGAACGCGGTGCGCTTGCGGTATTCACGGCTGAACAGCACGCCGTAGCCGGAACGGGTTTGCGTCGACGGTTCTTCATCGAGGACCACGTGTTCGCCGAGGTGTTTCTTGACGATGGCTCGGGCCTCGGCAATCCGGCCCTGGTTGATCAGCCAGCGCGGCGATTCGGGCGTGCCGATGCGCGCGATCAGGATCAGCCCGGCAGGAATTGCCGACGATGCGAGCATCCAGCGCCAGGCATCATCGCCGAGGCTGAGCATGGCGGTGCCGACGAAAGTCGCGGCCACGTAACCAACCGTCCACACCACGCTGAAGGAGCCCAGCAATACCCCGCGATGTTTCCTGGGCGAGAACTCGGCAAGCATCGCGTGGCCGACGCTGAAGTCGCCGCCCAGGCCGATACCGATCAACACCCGGCAGAGGAACAGGCCCATGGCGGTTTCGGCGTAGAACTGCATCACCGAGGCAACGGTGATCAGGACGAAGCTGACCAGGAAGATTTTCTGCCGGCCGAGGGTGTCGGAGATCCAGCCAAAGAACAGGCTGCCCATAAACAGGCCGATCAGGGCCGAGGCGCCGATCAGGCCTTGCCAGAAGGCGTCCAGTTGCATCTGTGGGCTGAGCAAGGTGAAGGCAATGCCGATCAGGCCGAGGATGTAGCCGTCGGTGAAGTGGGCGCCGAAGGTCAGGCCGGCGATTTTAAGGTGGAAGCGACCGATGGGCAGGTCGTCGATTTTGATGGGTTGAGTGGACATGGTGTTCTCCATATTTTTGTTTTTGACGGAGTAACAGCGGGCAAGCCCATTTCCCTGTGGGAGCGGGCTTGCTCGCGAAGGCGGTGTGTCAGTCAATGCATGTGGTGGCAGGCCCACCGCTTTCGCGAGCAAGCCCGCTCCCACATTGGATCGGTGTTGTTCGGGAGAGCGGGGTCAGAGACCGCCCATCAACAGGTATTTGATCTCCAGGTAATCCTCCAGGCCGTACCTGGAACCTTCACGGCCCAGGCCCGACTCCTTGATCCCGCCAAACGGTGCGACTTCGGTGGAGATGATCCCTTCGTTGATCCCGACCATGCCCGCTTCCAGGCCTTCGGCCATGCGCCATACGCGGCCGATGTCGCGGCTGTAGAAGTAGGCCGACAAGCCGAACGGCGTGTCATTCGCCCGTTGCAGCACTTCGGCTTCGTCCTTGAAGCGGAAGCAGGCCGCCACCGGGCCGAAGGTTTCTTCCTGGGCAATCAGCATCTCGCCGTGGGCTTCGGTGAGGATGGTCGGTTCGAAGAACGTCCCGCCCAAGGCATGGCGACGGCCGCCGCACAGCAGCTTGGCGCCTTTCTCCAGGGCGTCGCCGACGTGGGCTTCAACCTTGGCCAACGCGGCCGCATTGATCAGCGGGCCTTGTTCGGTTTCGCCCTCGAGGGCGCTGCCGACGCGCATCGCAGAGACCGCTTCGGCCAGCTTGCGGGTGAACGCATCGTACACACCGTCCTGGATAAAGAAGCGGTTGACGCAGACGCAGGTCTGCCCGGTATTGCGAAACTTGGAAGCCATGGCGCCTTTGACGGCAGCGTCCAGGTCGGCATCGTCAAACACGATAAAGGGTGCGTTGCCGCCCAGTTCCAGGGAGACCTTTTTCAGGGTGTCGGCGGCCTGGCGCATCAGCAGCTTGCCGGTGCGGGTGGAGCCGGTGAAGGACAGCTTGCGCACAATGCTGGAGGCTTGCAGTGCGCCACCGATGGCCACGGCATCGCCGGACACGATGTTGAACACGCCCGCAGGAATCCCGGCCTGTTCTGCCAACACCGCCAGGGCAAAGGCCGACAGCGGGGTTTCTTCCGACGGTTTGAGAATCATCGTGCACCCCGCCGCCAGCGCCGGGCCGACCTTGCGGGTGACCATGGCCAGGGGAAAGTTCCACGGGGTGATCGCCGCGACCACGCCAATGGCTTCCTTGGTCACGATGATCCGCGCGTCGGCCTTGTGGCTCGGGATCACGTCGCCATAGGCACGCTTGGCTTCTTCGGCAAACCATTCGAGGAAGCTCGCCGCGTAGACCACTTCGCCCATGGCTTCGGCCAGCGGCTTGCCCTGTTCCAGGCTGAGCAGGTGGGCCAGGTCCTTCTGGTTGCTCAGCATCAACTCGCTCCAGCGCTTGAGTCGCTGGCTGCGTTCCTTGGCGGTGAGCTTGCGCCAGGCCGGCAACGCGCGGTTGGCGGCGGCAATGGCCAGGTTGGTTTCTTCAGCACCGGCGCGTTGTACTTCGGCGATCTGCGCACCATTGGCCGGGTTGCGCACCGGGTAGACCGGCCCACCGCTGGACCATTGGCCATCAATGAAATTGCCTGTGCGAATCAGCGGGTTCATGCCACGGCCTCTATCAGGTTAAAACGGTCCAGGCCCGGACGGGCGCTGCGCAAGATGCGTTTGCCGGCGGTGTAGTCGTTGATCACATCGCACGGCGTGTAGTTGCGTTCCAGCTCGTGCAGTTCTTCGGCATCCAGTTGGGTGTCGAGGGCTGCAAGCGCGCTATCAAATTGTGCGGTGGTGTCGGCGCCCACCAGCATCACGTCCACACCCGGATGATTGGCCACCCAGGCCTGGGCAATCTGTGCGTTGGACACGCCACGGGCACGGGCCACACGTTGCACCGAGTGGGCGATGTCGAACGACGCCTGGTCGCTGTACATCTGCTGGGTGAAGAAGTCGGTCTGGTTGCGGGTCGACTGCACTTCGCCAGTGAGCAAGCCACGGGCCAGCGGGCTGAACACCGACACGCCCAGGCCCTGGTCGCGGCAGAACGGGATCATCTCGCGCTCTTCCTCGCGGTAGGCGCAGTTCAGTTGCAGCTGCATGTTGATCGGCTTGACCCAGCCATTGCGCTCGCAGGCCATGAGGATTTTTGCCAGTTGCCCGGTGAGCATGGTCGACACGCCGATGTAGCGCGCCTTGCCGGAACGCACGATGTCGTTGAGGGCGCCCATGGTTTCTTCCACCGGGGTGTTCACGTCGAAGTAATGCAGCATGAACACGTCGACGTAATCCATGCCAAGGCGGCTCAGGGACGCGTCGATGCTGTCCATGATGTGCTTGCGCGAATGGCCGCTGGCATTGATGCCGCTGCGGGTGCCGTAGCCGACCTTGGTGGTGACCACGATGTCTTCACGGCGCGCAACGCGCTTGAGGATGCGCCCGACCACTTCTTCGCCGACACCTGCGGAGTAGAAGTCCGCCAGGTCGATGAAGTTGACACCGTTGGCCAGGGCATGGGCAACGATGGGTTCGCTTTGTTTCTCGTCGAAGATCCACGGTTTCCAGTCCGGGGTGCCCATGTTCATGGTGCCCAGGCACAGGCGCGAGACTTGCAGGCCGGAGTTGCCCAAACGGATGTATTGCATGGGAATGTCCTCAGGCTTTTGGCGTGTAGAAAGGGTTGCTGATGTGGTTGACCACATCCGCCAGTTGCGCGGTGTGCGGCAAGCCTGTGAGGGCGGCGCGGATCGCGGTGCGGCAGGCGTTGTAGTTGTTCAGGTAGACCGCATCCAGGTCGTCGCAGGCCGGGTTGACCCAGTTGGCGGTGACAATCGCCCACTCGTCCTCGGCTTCCGGCGGCAGGGTGCCGTCGAGCAGGGCTTCGAGCACCGCCTTGGCGATCCCGGCCTGGGACGCGCCCCAGGTGGCATTGCCGTGCAGGTCGCTGCCGATGGCGGCCTTGTTGACGTAGAGGGTCATGGGTTTGACCGGGATGTTCGGCTGGGCAATCACCATGAACGGGCAATGGCCCTGGCTTGGCGACGCCAAACTGTTGGCAAACGCCTGGCCGGCCGGACCGTTGCGCGGGCCGATGAGGATGTTGATGTGGGCAGCATTGACGCCTGGGCCTTCGAAGCCTTCGCCGATGTACAGATCAAGTGCTTTCATTTCGCAAACGCTCTTTTTTGTTATGGGGAGCTGGTTGGCGAATTTTTAGCACTGGCCCGGGTAGCGGCCGTAACCATTAAAAGTCATGGGGCTGTGAGTTTTAGTCATGGCCCTGCGACCATCGGCCTGGTCTTGTGCGTTGACCATCGTTGTTACACCCCATATAGTGTGCCCACAAACAAAGACAACCACTACATAGTGTGCAAGAACGCTGAACACCGACCACACTATGCGCCGTATTTCAATGCCTTGAAGCCTGCAAAACGCACATTTTTGAACACGCTGGGTGAATCGAAACCCACGCCGTCAGACGGACCACGAAGGAGCAATTCAATGCTGAGTTGGGATGAAGCAGATCAACCAGACACCGGTGACGTAGTCATCCGGGGCGCCAACGCCGGCCACGCCACCGAAGCCAACATGGACCGCCTCGACGGTGCCGGCGCTGCCGCCGCCCTTGAAGCCCGCAACGTGACCGCCAGCGACTCCGCCGCGATCATCCGGGCCAAGGCCGCCCTCGACAAACTCGACGTCGCCGAAGGCCTCGCCGAACTCGAAGGCTCCGCCGCCCGCGTCGCTGTTGACGAAAAGCGCATGATCA
>NZ_JACAPZ010000066.1:0-10693 GCF_013385475.1 Pseudomonas sp. G5001 | reverse complement strand
TGATGGTAGGAGGTTATCGGCGGTGTTGGGTGGGGCTTTAGGGGGGATAAGCCAGAAGCTGCTTGTTACGAGGGGCTGCAATCGGCCAAAAGCCGTCGATCATGATCTGAAAGATCCGGGGCGACTCAACGTCCTGAACGACAACACCTACCCTAGCAGGATGTTGTCATTCTCAGAATATGTGGCTTACATGCTCCACTTCATGGTCACGGCCACGTTACGCGGGTCGCCGAAGATGTTTGCGCCCGCCGGGTTACTGATGCTCTGGTAGTAGTGCTTGTCGAACACGTTGTTCAGGTTGGCTTGCACCTTGAGGTTTTTGTTCAAGTTATAGCCGGTCATCAGGTCGACGATGCTGTAGCCGCCCTGAGACACGCCGTAGGTTGTGTATGTGCTGCTCTGGCTACGGAATGAACCGCCGATCGACCATTTTTCGAGATCGCCCGGCAATTGATAAGTGGTGGACAGCTTGAGCAGGTTGTATGGCGTGTCGCTGTCGAAGCGACCGCTGCCGCCCTTGACGTTTTTGGCACCGGCATAGGTGTAACCGGCCGAGGCCTGCCAGCCACGGGCAAGCATGCCTTGCAGTTCAAGGTCGACGCCTTTGGTTTCCACTTCGCCGGAGGCCACGGAGCAGGAAGCAACACCCGGTGCACAGGCATCAAGCCCTTGGGCGAGGTTTTCCTGGTTCAACTGGAAGTAGGCCAGGCTGGCGTTCAACGCGCCGTCAAAGTACTCGCCCTTGATCCCGACTTCACGGTTGGTACCGGTGACCGGCGGCAGCAGGCTGCCCTGGAAGTCCACGTTGGCTTGCGGCTGGAAGATTCTGGTCCAGCTGGTGTACACCGAGTAGGTATCGTTGATGTCGTAGATCAGGCCGGCATAGGGAGTGTATTCCCGCGTCGCCTTGTAGTCGGCGCCGAATGTGTATTCGCCGGAAATAGTGTTCTGTTCGTATTCGTACCAGTCCAGGCGTGAACCGAGGATCAGTTTCAGGTCGTCGCGCAGATGGAAGCGTACGGTGGCGTAGGTGCTGTATTGATCGACCTTGCCCTTGCGCGACCAGTTGTAGTTGATGGCCGGTTTCTCTACGCCGTGATAGTCGAAGTTTGACGGGTCGAGCACGATGTTCGGGTCGTTGAGGAAACCACCGCCGGGGCCATCGTCGGTTTTATCATTGCGATAACTGCCCCCGAGCACCAGTTCGTGGGTCGCACCAAACAGGGTGAAGGGGCCGGACACGTAGCCGTCGACGCTTTTTTGCGTGTGCTGGTAGGTGTAGCGGCCCACGTTCAGGTTCAACTGATCCGCACTGGAGTCCAGTCGATAGAAACTGGTGCCCAGCATGTCCAGATCGCCTCGCAGCCACGTGGTATTCAGGCGCAGTTTCCAGTCGTTGTCGAAGCGGTGCTCAATTTCGGCAAATGCGCTGGTGTTTTTCTTGTTCCAGTAGGTCCAGTTCGGGCTCATGCGCGTCGAACGGGATATCGGCAGGAACGTGCCATCGGCACGGGTCGGAATGCCTGACCAGTCGGCACCCGGGTTGTCCTCACGGTTGTAATACGCTCCAAGGGTCAGGGTAGTGGCTTCGCTCAGGTCAAACTCGGTGATGCCGTACAACAATTGGCGCTTGCTGCTGTAGCCATCGGTAAAGCTGTCTTTGTCCTGGAAGGCACCGACCACGCGGCCCCTGATCGAACCGCTGGAATTGAGGGCGCTGCTGGCATCGATTTCGGTGCGGTAGTTGTCCCACGAACCGGCACCCAGGGTGACCGACACTTGCGGCTCGACGGTGGGGCGTTTGCGGATCAGGTTGAGGGTGCCGGACGGGTTGCCGGCACCGATCATCAGTCCCGATGCACCGCGTACCACTTCCACCCGGTCGAACATCGCCAGTGTCGAGGTGCCGAGGGTGTCGCTGTCATACGCGACGGGCAGGCCGTCAATCATGATGTTGTCGATGGCGGATCCGCGGGAGTAGAACTCCGGGCGTTCACCGCCGGTCTTGCGCATGGTCAGGCCTGGGGTATAAGTCGAAATATCCTCCAGGGACTGCATGTTCTGGTCATCCATGCGCTGGCGGGTGATCACCGTGACCGACTGCGGCGTCTCGCGCATGGAGGTCGACAGTTTGGTCGCAGTGCTCATGGAACCGGTGGTGTACGATCCGCTCCCCTCTGTCGTTGCTCCCAGCGATTGGCCCGTGACACTCGTCGCGCCAAGCACCACCGTTGTTCCGTTATTGGCAGGGATTAACACGTATCCACCATTGCTCTGACGCTGCGCTTGTAACCCGCTGTTCGCCAACAAGCGCATCAGTCCCTCCTCGACGCTGTACACGCCAGCCAGGCCCGTTGTAGTCAGACGGCGGGTTTGCTCGGTATCAAATGAAATAGTCACGCCCGCTTGCACTCCGAACTGGATCAGGGCAGTGCCGAGCAGACCTGAAGCGATCTGGTAGGACGTCTGGCTCTGCGCCAATACTGGCGTGGACATTAGCGCCGGCCCCGACAGACTCGCGAGGCTCAGTCCAAAGAGGGCCAAGCGAACCGGACGGGTCATTGAAGTCTTTGCATAGGGGGGAAGCAGGGGCATTTCGTTGATCCTTTCGTAGTCATGGCAGAGAGTCGCTGTCATCGCGGCTTGTGTCATTGACGGATGAGAATCAAAATCAGCAAGGTGACTCGTCAAACATTTTCAAATCGAACTCATGCCGGTTCGATGCTAGCCCAATAGCGCGTCAGGTAGCGCACTCTCACCGGTAAGGCTTGGCTCAGGTTTTCCAGCACGGTATCCGTATCATCTATGCGGAACGCCCCTGAGATGCTAAGCCCCTGAACCGATGCAGCGCACCGCAGTACGCCAGGGCGATAGCGTCCCAACTCTTCGATGAAATCGCCCAGCCGCCAGTCATTCACGCTCAGCATGCCCTGTACCCAAGCGGTCGAGCCCGGGGGTAAAAGACTGGCGGCATCGACTTCATCGCGGTCAAAGGTGACTTGCTTTCCAGCATCGAGGCGCAGAGTGCGTTCAACATGCTGGAGCGGACTTACTTCAACAGCGGCTTGCAGTACTCCAACACGCGTTTGTTCGGTCAGTTGACGGACGCTAAACCAGGTGCCGAGCGCACGTACCCGACCTTCGCCAGTCTGAACGATAAATGGGCGCTGAGTGGGATCCTGGGCGGTCTTGACAAGAATTTCACCACGGTACAACTGGATCAACCGCTGCTTTGAGTCGAAGCGGATATCCAATGCAGTATCCGCGTTCAGTTCCAGTTGTGAGCCATCGTCCAGGCGTAGCGAGCGACGCTCACGGATACTCGTACGCTGTTGAGCGAGCATTGAACGATACGGAACTTGCTCAACTGCCAGCCACGTACATCCGCCAACGGCCACTAGCATGCCAAGTATTTTCAGCACATCACGACGTTGTATTTTTGCTGCGCTGAGGCTGGATAGGGCCGCTTGTTTGGGCACCATTTTCCATTGTTGTTGCAGCGTTTCGACGCGCGCCCAAGCCGCAGCGTGCTGTGGGCTGGATTGCATCCAGATGTTCCAGGCTTGGGTTCTTGCCTCGTTGACCGTCCCGTCATTGAGTTGCACGTACCAGGTGGCGGCAGCTTCAAGTATCTTGAGGTCCAGGGAGGAAGGCATCAGCTTTCGACCAGCAAAAGGCACCGGGTCATGGCGCGAATTAAATGATTTTTGACCGTGGTGACCGAGACGCCGAAACGTTCAGCCGTTGCAACATAGCTTAGCCCTTCAAGCTGGACCGCCAGGAATATCTCCCGAGTCCTGGCACCCAATTCGTCGAGTAGGCTATCGACCGCGATCAGCATTTCGATGATGGACAAACGTATTTCTGGCGAAACATCTACGGGTTCAGGTCGCTGGGCCAAGGCATGCAGGTACGCCTGCTCAATGGTGCGGCGGCGGGATTTATCGATCAACAGGGAGCGCGCAATGGCGCTGAGGTAACCCCGCGGCTCGCGGATTGGGGTGTCATGGCGAGCGGTCATGACTCGCAGGAATGTGTCCTGGGCCAAGTCCGAAGCATCGGCGGCATTGCCCAGCCGGACTCGTAACCAGCCCTTCAGCCAACTGTTGTGTTCGCTATAGAGCCGATCGAGAACTGAATGATCAAGCGCCGACATGATAGTGTCACCGATGAGTAAATGCTAATCGATCTCATTGTCGTCATGGCAAGCTGTTTATGCAAGTGTCTTTTCTAAGGCTGGTGAAGGCTCATAGAGAGTTCAAGAGATTTGTTTAGCTTTGGAAACAAGGTGATTTCCCCTTGCGGAGAATAATCTGTCTGATGTTTTGAATCGGCTCGGATTTCTCAAATCCGGGCCGATTTCAGCCGAGTTTCGACTGGCTGCAATTGGCCGATTCTGTTGAAAACAGTCGGATTTTCAGATCGCCTAAACTCAGGCACGACCACCACTGGAGAGCCTACTCACCACATTGAGTGGTTTTTCGGCCCATCGGTGACTTTTGCTGCTCAGTTATTTGGTTAATTCGAGGTTTTTTGCTTGGTGCAGGCGCAACTATTCCGTGAATGGTGGCCCTTGAGATGAAAATTTGGCCAGCCGTCGTAGGTTCTGCACCGCAGCGGTCAGCGTGAATTCATCTGTCGCGCCACTCATGCCACGTAGTCGCAAGCGATCCAATGTAGGGATGCGCTTGAGGTGGGTAAACAACATTTCGACCTTTTTAAGTTCGTGGCGAGAGCGCTGATACGCCGGCGTTGCTGCAATTCGCAGGTCCGCATCCCGAGCAGCTTCATGGACGCTGCGGGCGATCTTACGAAAACGCAGTGTTCGGGCAGCACTTGGCTTTCATCGGACACGTCGCGCAGTCGGTCTGTCTGGATCGGAAGATGATGATGTTGGCTTTGGTGACGTGTGAGCGCTCATTTTTGAAGGCTCGCCACTCGCTGCGCAATGGGTTGCCGGCCGGGCAGGAGTATTCCTAAGCCTCGTCATTCCAGTGGAATCGGATGATACTGGTTTCTAAGGTTCTCAAGGGGGCGCTTTCTAGCCAACCTGCTTAAGCTGGTCTCGCGTTATAGATCGACAGGAGACCTACTTTTTCAACAGAATCGGCCGATTTCGGTCTGTCGCGCCAGGCAAAAATCGGCCAAAAGTGGTCATTCGCGAGTTGCCATCAGCAGTCAGTATTTTGATGTGCAGTCGGCCACGACTCCCTGAATCGGCGATGATTGCCAAATAAAAAAGGAGTGCCTCTGTAAAGAGCACTCCTTCCTGCTTACTCGCAATGCTAAATCGCTTGGTTTTGGTCAAGCGCTGTGGCTTACCGGTGCGAACTCTGCTTTCACAAAATATGTTTTTTCTCCGGTTTCGAGATTCGATATGCCGGCCTGCGCACCAACCTCTACTAGCTTTGCCTTGACTGACAGTTCCAAATTTTTGTCTGTGGAGAATGACGTGTTTTCTTTAATCTCTAGGGACGCAGTCAGACAACCGCCCACTTCGCGTGCAAACACGACCGCCTTCCACGAAGGCTCATACGACAGCCAAAAGAAGTTCTCACGATCGACTTTGCTATCTGCTTTCCAAGGCTTGCCGGTTAACGAGAATTCACGTGTATCGAGTGAATCAGTATCGCATTCAGTTTTACCTGCGTAACTGACTGCACCGCCACCCATAGGGCCAACTTGCACGGATGCTTCTGCGCTGATGGAACTGCGGGTTTTATCGGATACTTTCTTGGTGATGCGGATTTTGGTCGCTCCAAGTTGAACCAGTAGCTTGACCAGTTCCGATTCGCGCTCCTCCAGCAGGATTGCATCGTAGCTATCGCTGGGAATGTAGAGGTTCTTGTTATCCGGGTTCGAGTAGTCGGACAGTGGGTGTTTGCGGTAAGCCTTTCCAACGACTGGGTGCCCTGGCTGGAAACGATAGTCAGACTCTCTGGCTTGGGTGCGGGAAAGCGAATGGCGTTGTACGTAAGCAGTGAGCAAACGTGTTTCTTCGGCTATGGCTAGAGCTGTGGCTGATTCATCGGTTGTGGAGCTGCGATCTTTGGCGATTAGTGATGCACCCGCGCCTGCAACACCGGCAGCGGTAGCCGCTGCGCCAATAATCATAGAAATAGGCAGAATAGGAATGAGGAATGACGATGCTGCGGCCGCCGCGGCCGTAGCTACCGCTACGCCGGAATATGCAGTTTTTCCAGTCTGCGGTGTTGTATTTTGGCCAGAAAGTGTGAAGTTTGGGGTGTAGCCGCTGTCATTTTGCTGGGAGGTATCTGAGGCGAAATGATCTTCTACGATGTAAATAAGATCTAGCATTGGGTAACGCTCCTTGTTGGCCAAACACATGGTTGCCAAGCCTGCATCTAGTGATCGTTTCCTTGTCAGGGAAGTGTCTATTGATGCTTTTGTGTCGGCCGTGCTCGACGAATCTTGAATCGACGCTGATTTCCTAGGCGCTTTTGACTGGCTGCTTCTGGCCGATAGCAGCCGGTCGTTTCGTAGGCTGCACGCCATCTTTCAGCTGGCAGTATCAGCCCGAGAAGGTGAGATTAAAGTTGATCCAAGCGCGGCCATTTGCATGTGGAACAGCAGGATCAGTCATGTGATTGCCCTTCTCGGCTCGTACTGTCCGCCTTCAATCGTCAATTGTCCTGGTTCCAACCGGGACGTGCTTAACCACCATTAGCCCGGTTGACCTGCCAACGCGTGGAACGACCCGCTATGCCGGCAAGTCTACCTGTATCTACTCATGGGTAAGGTACAGCGCAATGGATAAGACAATCACCGTCGATCAACTAGCGACCACCGACCTTGGATCAATCAACGAAATATGGCTTGGCGGGACGCATACCCAGCTATGCCTATGGCGTGGCGAACAGGTCTTCACCCACGAGATGATGAGCGAGGGCACCCACGATCAGAATGTCCAACGCCTGTGCTTGCAGTTGGTCAACCCTGACGATCAAACCGCCGTAGCCAGCGTCGAGGTAATTGTGCGCGAACGGCTGAAAAAAATGGGGAAGGAGGGCGAGTTTTATCCCGCAGAGGAGGCTGATACTCATCAATAAGAAGAGGGGTATCGGTCATTCAGGAGGAGTTGATCCAAGGCCTGTTGTCGCTTGGAGGCGTATCTTTCGATGAGGATCCTGGAACGCTTAGGGTGACTCACTCAATTCAGTAACCCCATGGAGCAACCAACAGGTTATGGATATCGAATTTCGCGGTAATGGCATGCGTGATAACCCGTCTGTAGGTACATGAATCGCCCCTGATTTCATAGGCGCGTTATGGATTCAACCGGTTTGTGTAGCCATCCAGGTCAAAAAACGATGGAGCTGAGTCGTAAACTTCTTCGGCTTGGCATCCGGGTTCCTTGCCTGGGACAAGAAAAAAGAGATCTGCATTCTCATACTCGGGTAATGCTGAACAAACTGCTCGACAAGCTCTTCCAGTGTTTGCGGCCACATCAGGTCCTGTTCAGAGCGAAGCACTTGAGTTGACCGGATGAGTTTGCGCGAAGCTTCTCGCTGCAAGCGTAGCGATTGCGTCGGTGTGGTCGCCTGGTCGATAAGGTCTGCATACCGGGTCAGTACGGATTCAAAGTCACCATTCACGGCAATGGCGATATCGCGCGACGGCTTGAACCGGTCGAAGCGTTGGGTCAGATCATTGCCCCATAAGCAACGACAGTGATGCTTGAGCCAATACCCCCAGCTCAATCGATTGTCAGGTGCCAATACTTCAGCACGACTACCGATATCGAAATCGATCTTGGTGACTTCGGCATGCCGACTTTCCAGCGTGCGCCTTTTCGACTCCAGCATTTCCAGATCCTGCGACGTAGGAGGGCTGTGCAGAATAAGGGTTAGGTCAAGGTCAGAACCCCCCGGCACGGCGTCGCCTCTCGCGACACTGCCATAAAGATAAATCCCGTCCAGCACAGGTTCCGGCTGCGCGAGCGTCATGCAAACGTCCGTCAGCAAAGCCTGAAACTGTGGCTGCATCTCGACGTTGGACACGGTGAGGATATAACCGTCCGCATCAATGCCACGAGGTTGGAGTCGTTCCATAAAGCCGTCCGTGAGTGGTGTTCAGTAAAAATCGGGGTCAAACCCCATCAAGACGTGCGCCGGCCTTCCAGGCTGGAAAACACATACATACCCGCCAGCATCGCCACTACGAAGATGAGAATTTGCCAGTGCCCGGTAAACAGAAGGGCGATCGCAGGCCCAGGGCAGATACCGGCAATTCCCCAGCCGATACCGAACACCACGCTGCCTCCTATCAAGCGCAGGTCCAACTCCCGGTTAACAGGCAACTGCATGGGGGCCGCGAGCAAAGATCGTTTGTGCTTGCGCGCCCAATTCATAGGGATAACTGCCACGGCGATGGCCCCGACCATCACCAAAGCGAGTGACGGGTCCCAAGCCCCGGCCACATCGAGAAACGCCAACACCTTGGCGGGGTTGGCCATGCCGGCCAAGAGCAGGCCCAGACCAAAGATCAGCCCGGCGAGAAATGCGCTCAACTTGGTCATCACCTTCAAACCCCCAGCACATGGCGGATGAGGTACACCGTTGCAAAGCCCGCGGTCATAAAGCACACGGTCGCCACCAGGGAGCGGGGTGACAATCGAGAGATCCCACACACGCCGTGACCACTGGTACAGCCGGAGCCGTACCGGGTTCCCAAGCCAACGAGCAACCCCGCCATCACCAAGGCCGGCCACTGTGCCGTGATCTCGATCTGTGGCAAGACGCTAAACAGCCCCCACAGCAATGGCGCAATCACCAGGCCAAGCAGAAACAACGCTTTCTCGCCCCAGCCCTCACTGCCAAACCGCATCACGCTGCCCAGCAAGCCGCTGATACCTGCGACTCGGCCATTCGCGAGAACAAACACGCTGACGGACAGCCCGATCAAGGCGCCTCCGCCTAATGAAGCCCAAGGCGTGAAGTTGACCCAATCAATGCTCATTTTGCAGTTCCTGCACAGGAGAGTAGGTGAGGGCTGTTGCTCAGCGAACCATCATAACCATCCGGGCGGGTCGGGGTCTGCGCAAGTCAGATTTTGCTGCCGTCCCCCATGGAATGGGTGAAGCCCTGCTTCCAGTACTAAAGGAGGTGTCAATGCCCGCTAAAGGACCATTTCGGTCTGACGCCATAGGTTTAGGCTCAGCTTTGTGATCGTCAACGATGACAACAAGAGGCGCCGCATCACCTGCGAGATGAGTAGAAAACCTCACTGACTCCCGTGTCTCCATAATAAAAAGAGGATTTATCATGAGTAGCACCTTCTTCATTCCTTCCGTGAACATGATGGGCATTGGCAGCCTCGACGAGGCGATGCTCGCAATCCGCAAGTACGGGTTCCGCAAAGCCTTGATCGTCACCGATGCCGGCCTGGCCAAAGCCGGCGTGGCGGCCAAGGTCGCCGGCCTGCTGGCCCAGCAAGACATCGACTCCACCCTGTTTGACGGCGCCAAACCGAATCCGACCGTCAGCAACGTGGAAAAGGGCCTTGAATTGCTGGCCCGCAGCGACTGTGATTTCATTATTTCCCTGGGCGGCGGTTCCCCCCATGACTGCGCCAAGGGCATTGCCCTGTGCGCCGCCAACGGTGGGCACATCAGCGACTACGAAGGCGTCGACCAATCCGCCAAACCACAAATGCCACTGATCGCCATCAACACCACCGCCGGCACGGCGAGTGAAATGACCCGTTTCTGCATCATCACCGACGAAGTCCGCCACGTGAAAATGGCCATCGTCGACCGCAACGTCACCCCTCTGTTATCCGTCAACGACCCCTCGCTGATGGCCGCCATGCCCAAAGGCCTGACCGCCGCCACCGGCATGGACGCACTGACCCACGCCGTCGAAGCCTACGTGTCGACGGCGGCCACGCCGATCACCGATGCCTGCGCACTCAAAGCCATCGAACTGATCTCGGCCAACCTGCGCACCGCCGTTGCCCAGGGTGACAACATGACCGCCCGGGAAAACATGGCCTACGCGCAATTCCTTGCCGGCATGGCCTTCAACAATGCTTCGCTGGGGTATGTACACGCCATGGCGCACCAACTGGGCGGGTTCTACGACCTGCCTCACGGCGTGTGCAACGCGATCCTGCTGCCCCATGTTTCGAGCTTCAACGCCAGCGTGTGCCCGGCCCGGTTTAAGGATATCGCTCATGCGATGGGGGTTGAGACTCAGCAACTGGATGCGGAGAAGGGCGCTGCGGCGGCCATCGCGGCGATCCGCAAGCTGTCTGCGGATGTGGGGATTCCGAGCGGGCTCGTTGAGCTGGGTGTAAAGGCTGACGATATTCCGACCCTGGCAACCAATGCGATGAAAGATGCCTGCGGCTTTACCAATCCGCGTCCTGCCAATCAGGATGAGATTGAGCAGATTTTTCATACGGCGATGTGATTGATGTGAAGTGAGGTAAGAGAGAACACCCCGCCTTTGGTTGAAGTGCGGGGTGTTTTGGTTTTACTCATCGATAGGGTCGAAGTGGCTCAATGGCTTGGCTGGAAGTGGTCTGTCATGAGCGGCTACTGTCGGCCATTAGTCCATGCGCTGCATGGAACCGGTCATCTGGGCGATTTCCGCCAGTTGGTGGCGCGCGCCTTTTTCCAGGGTGCCGCTGGCGTGAGCCAGCTCCTGGCCGAGTTGGCCGAGGCCGTGGG
>NZ_JACAPZ010000065.1:0-1696 GCF_013385475.1 Pseudomonas sp. G5001 | reverse complement strand
CATCACACCGGTCGCCGGGTCGTTGTGCAGCACGCGAGCGATACGCTCGGCGGCTTCGTCGGTACCGTCGCAGACAATCACCATGCCCGAGTGCTGGGAGAAGCCCATGCCGACGCCGCCGCCGTGGTGCAACGAAACCCAGGTCGCGCCGCTGGCGGTGTTGAGCAGGGCGTTGAGCAGTGGCCAGTCGGACACGGCGTCGGAGCCGTCCTGCATCGATTCGGTTTCACGGTTGGGGCTGGCCACCGAGCCGGAGTCCAGGTGGTCGCGGCCGATCACGATGGGTGCCGACAGCTCGCCGCTGCGCACCATTTCGTTGAATGCCAGGCCGAGCTTGGCGCGCTGGCCCAGGCCAACCCAGCAGATACGCGCCGGCAGGCCCTGGAAGCTGATGCGCTCGCGGGCCATGTCCAGCCAGTTGTGCAGGTGCGCGTCGTCCGGGATCAGCTCTTTGACTTTGGCGTCGGTCTTGTAGATGTCTTGCGGGTCGCCCGACAGCGCAGCCCAACGGAACGGGCCGATGCCACGGCAGAACAGCGGACGGATGTAGGCCGGGACGAAACCCGGGAAGTCGAAGGCGTTTTCCACGCCCACTTCTTGCGCCATCTGACGGATGTTGTTGCCGTAGTCGAACGTCGGGATGCCTTGTTTCTGGAACTCGAGCATGGCCTTGACGTGCACGGCCATCGACTGCTTGGCGGCCTTGATCACTTCGGCCGGTTCGGTCTTGGCGCGGGCGCGGTATTCGTCCCAGGTCCAGCCGGCGGGCAGGTAGCCGTTGAGCGGGTCGTGGGCGCTGGTCTGGTCGGTGACCATGTCCGGGCGCACGCCGCGCTTCACCAACTCCGGCAGGATTTCCGCCGCGTTGCCCAGCAACGCGATGGAGATCGCCTGGCCGGCCTTGGTGTATTTGTCGATGCGCGCCAGGGCGTCGTCGAGGTCGGTGGCTTGTTCGTCGACGTAGCGGCTGCTCAGGCGGAAGTCGATGCTGACCTGCTGGCATTCGATGTTCAGCGAGCAGGCACCGGCCAGGGTCGCGGCCAGTGGCTGGGCGCCGCCCATGCCGCCGAGGCCGGCGGTCAGGACCCAACGGCCCTTGAGGTCATCGTTGTAGTGCTGGCGACCGGCTTCGACGAAGGTTTCGTAGGTGCCCTGCACGATGCCCTGGCTGCCGATGTAGATCCAGCTGCCGGCGGTCATCTGGCCGTACATGGCCAGGCCCTTGGCATCCAGTTCGTTGAAATGCTCCCAGCTCGCCCAGTGCGGCACCAGGTTGGAGTTGGCGATCAGCACGCGCGGGGCGTTGCTGTGGGTCTTGAACACGCCGACGGGTTTGCCGGATTGCACCAGCAGGGTTTCGTCGTCGTTGAGGTTGGTCAGGCTTTCGACGATCTTGTCGTAGCATTCCCAGTTACGTGCCGCACGGCCGATACCGCCGTACACCACCAGTTCTTTCGGATTTTCGGCAACCTGCGGGTCGAGGTTGTTCATCAACATGCGCAGCGGCGCTTCAGTCAGCCAGCTTTTGGCGGTCAGCGTGTTGCCGCGTGCGGCACGGATTTCAACGTCACGGTATTGGGTAGGCTTGGTCACAAAAAAATCCTCAACGATCAATGCGCGAACATTGATGGGTGCGAAGAGGATGTTCATGGACTCTTACGCACACATCTTTACTTGTACATACAAGCATATGCAA
>NZ_JACAPZ010000064.1:199-324 GCF_013385475.1 Pseudomonas sp. G5001 | reverse complement strand
GACGCTGATGCGGATGCGGACGCCGATGCCGATGCCGATGCTGACGCCGACGCGGATGCCGATGCCGATGCCGATGCCGATGCGGACGCTGATGCGGATGCCGATGCCGATGCTGATGCTGATGC
>NZ_JACAPZ010000064.1:0-134 GCF_013385475.1 Pseudomonas sp. G5001 | reverse complement strand
GCGGATGCTGATGCTGATGCTGATGCGGATGCGGACGCCGATGCTGATGCCGACGCTGATGCTGATGCCGACGCTGATGCTGATGCTGATGCTGATGCTGACGCGGACGCGGACGCGGATGCGGATGCCGACGC
>NZ_JACAPZ010000063.1:0-15679 GCF_013385475.1 Pseudomonas sp. G5001 | reverse complement strand
GTAACCCGGCAGGACGCCGGGTTAGCCGTCCTGGGCCAGGGATGGCCCATGACGGCGGCCCACGGTCCAAAGCCGGAGTGAGGGCACACCGAGCCTAGGCGAGGTGCCGAGTGGTGGGGCAAGAGCGTTTTGCTTACTTTTGCGCTTTTCAAAAGTGAGCCGCTGTAAGAGCGGAACCAATAGCGGCCATAACCGCAAAAACGGATATGTACCCAGGCAGATCAGAAATTCTGCCCCATGGAGAACTGGAACACCTGCTTGGTCGCATTCTCCGGCGTACGAACCGGCAACGCCAGGTTGATACTCAACGGCCCCAACGGGCTGTACCACGTAGCCCCAACCCCCACAGAGGCACCCAGCTGACTCAGGTCAACCCCATTACAACCCTGGGTAGTACTGAGGGCACACTTGTCCGAATAAACGTTACCCACATCCCAGAACACAGACGTACGCACCGATTTATTATCTTTAAGGAACGGCATCGGAAACAGATATTCCGCCCCCCCGGTAATCAGGATGTTGCCCCCCAACGCCTCAGGACTGCGGTCGCTGTAGTACTGCTGGCCCGCACTGGCATACGCCCCGGTCGCCGGCGTACTGCGCGGCCCAAGCGTGCCGCTTTCAAACCCGCGCACCGAACCTTCACCCCCGGCCGTGTAGTTTTCATAAAACGGCAGGCCGTCCGTCGAGCCGTACCCGTTGGCGTAACCGAGCTTGGTATGCAAACGCAGCGTCGTCGAATTGGTGATCGGCACAAATGTCTGCCCGGAATAATCGAGTTTGTAGAAACTCAAGTCACTGCCCGGAAGCGTCACCGTCAGGTTCAGGTTCTGCGAGTAACCACGGGTCGGCATCACGCCTTTGTTCAACGTCGACTCCGACCACCCAAGGTTGGCCTTGAAGTTGGTGAACTCACTGCCTTCGCGCTGAAGAAAATCGTAGATCTCATCAGAGCTGTAGATGCCCGGGTCGATACTGTCGTGTTGCACCGTCAGGCCGAAACTCAACCGCGAGGTTTCATTGATCGGGTAGCCGAGTGTGGCCCCCAGGCCGTAACTGTTAATGGAGTAGTAGGAAACACCGCTGCCATCGTCGTAGTAGTTGTTGTAATCGGTGGCACTGTAGAACGCGTTATAGCCCAGGCTCACCCCGTCCGGCGTGAAGTAGGGGTTGGTAAAGCCAATGTTGTACTTGCTCTGGTACTGCGAGCGGGTCAGGCCCAGGCTGGCATAATCTCCGGTGCCCAGGAAGTTGTTCTGGGTGATCGAACCGCCAAGGATCAGCCCGGCATCCTGGGCAAAACCGACGCTGGCGGTAATCGAGCCGGACGCTTGTTCTTCGACCGCGTAGTTCACATCAAGCTGGTCGTCGACCCCCGCCACGGCTGGGGTTTCGACGTTGACCTCCTTGAAGAAGCCCAGGCGCTCAAGGCGAACCTTGGACTGGTCGATCAGGTAGGTCGACGCCCAGCCACCTTCCATCTGGCGCATTTCCCGGCGCAGCACCTGGTCGTCGGTCTTGGTGTTGCCACGGAAGTTGATGCGGTTCACATAGGCCCGTTTGCCCGGGTCGACCGCAAACACGATGTCCACGCTGTGGTCTTCATCGTGGGGCGTGGGCATGCCGTTGACGTTGGCGAAGGTGTAGCCGTCGTTACCCAGGCGCCGGGTGATCAGGTCCGAGGTGGTGGTCATCAGCTTGCGCGAGAACACCTGGCCTTTCTGCACCAGCAACAGGGCTTCAAGCTGGTCCTGGGGCACTTTCAAGTCGCCGCTGAGCTTCACGTCACGCACCGTGTATTTCTCGCCTTCGTTGATGTTGACGGTGATATAGACGTGCTTCTTGTCCGGGGTGATGGACACCTGGGTCGAGGTGATGTCCATGTTGATATAACCACGGTCCAGGTAATAGGAGCGCAGGCGTTCCAGGTCCCCGGTGAGTTTTTCACGGGCGTACTTGTCATCGTTGGTGAAGAACGACAGCCAGTTGCTGGTCTTGAGGGTGAACGTGCCGATCAGTTCCTTGTCGGTAAACACGTGGTTGCCCACCACGTTGATGTGCTGGATCGCGGCCACGGAGCCTTCGTCGATCTTGACCTTCAGGCCCACGCGGTTACGCGGCTGCGGCAGCACTTCGGTGTCGACCGTGGCCGAATAGCGACCCTGGGCCACGTACTGGCGCTGCAGTTCGTTGCGCATGCCTTCCAGGGTGGCGCGCTGGAAGATCTCGCCCTCGGCCAGGCCCGACTGCTTCATGCCCTTGAGCAGGTCTTCGGTGGAGATGGCCTTGTTGCCTTCGAACTCGATGCTGGACACCGATGGGCGCTCGACCACATTGATGATCAGCACCGTGCCGTCGCGGCTCAATTGGATGTCCTGGAAGAAGCCGGTCTTGAACAACGCACGGGTGGAATCCACCAGCCGTCGGTCATCCGCTTCGTCCCCCACGTTCAGCGGCAAGGCACCAAACACGCTGCCCGCCGAGACCCGTTGCAGACCGTTGATACGGATATCCGAGATTTTGAAGGCTTCAGCGTGTGCAAGTGTGACATTGAGCAGCAGCGCAACCGAGCAGAGCAGGCGCGAAAAATTCATCAAGATCTTTTCCAGAACACATCGACAAGCAGCGCAAGCGCGCCGGGATGACTCGCCGCAGACGGGTCACCACAACGCGGCCAGACGGGTGGACGGCAAGCATAAGAGCGGCGCGGGTTTGGTGCGGTTAACCAAGTGTCAAGTTAGGTAAAGGTTGGCCCCGGGGCGATGAGGCTGGGCGATACTGTGGGGGTACCCTTTCACGAGCTCGCCATGATCCGTGTATTGCTAGTCGACGATGACCAGGAACTGACTGAAATGCTGGGCCAATACCTGGAGCATGAAGGCTTTGAGGCGACCTGTGTGCACACCGGCGAGGAGGGTGAGGTCGAGGCACTGTCGGGGCGCTACAGCATTGTGGTGCTGGACGTGATGCTGCCCAGGCTCTCGGGCATAGAAGTGCTCAGGCGCATCCGCGCCAGCAGCCAGGTGCCGGTGGTGTTGCTCACGGCCCGGGGCGACAACATCGACCGGATCACCGGGCTGGAGCTTGGCGCGGACGATTACGTGCCCAAGCCCAGTTCCCCGGGTGAACTGGTGGCGCGCCTGCGCGCGATCATGCGCCGGGTGCAACCCGTGGACCCGCCGGCCGCTGACGTGATCAAGACCGGCGCCCTGGTGCTCTGGCCCGGCAAGCGCCAGGCCCTCTGGAAAGGCTGCGCACTGGGGCTGACCAGTACCGAATTCAGCCTACTTGAAGTGCTGGCCCGGTGCGCCGGCCAGGTGGTGAGCAAAAAGGACCTGTCGCTCAATGCCCTGGGCTGCCCGTTGACCCGCTATGACCGGCGCATCGACGTGCATATCAGCAGCATTCGCCAGAAGTTGGGCCCGCGCCCGGATGCCAAGGCCTGGATCCAGAGCGTGCGTGGCCTCGGTTACCTGTTGATCGCCGAATGATGAAACCCAGCCGGCTGTTCTGGAAACTCTTCCTGGCCTTTTGGCTGGCCACCAGCCTGACGTTTCTGGTGGGGTTGAGCATTCTGGTGGCGGGCAGCCTGGGCCCGGGGGATCACCATCTGGATGCGATCCTGGCCAGCGAAGAACAGTTGCTGGAACAGTACGGTGTCGAGTCGGGCCGCCAGCTCCTGGCGGTGTGGCAGCCACCCCACGGCCAAGCCATTGGCGTTTATGACAGTGCCGGTCAATTGCTGGCCGGCACGCCGGTCTCGCAGGTGGCTTATGAAAAGTCGCTGATCAGCAAGGACGGGGCCGCGCTGTCCCTCAGGTCTTCCCATCCTCCCCACGAACCCGGGCGCCTGGGCCACTGGATCCCGCTGATCATCGGCACGCTGATGAGCGCGCTGTTCAGTGGGTACATGGCCTACTACCTGGCGTGGCCGCTGGCTTATCTGCGGCGGGCGATGGGCGACGTTGCGCTGGGCCGCTTCGAAACCCGGGTGCGGCCGATGATGGGCAAGCGCCGTGATGAAATCGTCGACCTGGCCGAAGACTGCGACCGCATGGCCAACCAGCTCAAGCTGCTGGTGGAGGCCCAGCAACAGCTGCTGCACGACATCTCCCATGAACTGCGCTCACCGTTGACGCGCCTGCAAGTGGCCATCGGGCTGTTGCAGCAAGACCCGGCACGCCAGGAAATGCTCGGGCGCATCCAGCGTGAATCGGCGCGCATGGACACGCTGATCGAGGCGCTGCTGACCCTGGCGCGTGTGCAGGGCCGTCCCGAAAGCATCGAGCGCGAGCCGGTGGATATCGTCGAATTGCTGGCCGTGATTGTCGAGGACGCTCAGTTCGAGGCGGGTATCAAAGGCTGCAGTGTCACCTTGCAGGCGTGTCCGGACTTTGTCAGTCGGGCCAGCGGCGAGCTGCTGTATCGGTGTTTCGAAAATGTCATTCGAAATGCCGTGCGCTACACGCAGCCTGATACCACGGTGCGGGTTTCGGCGGAGGTCAGCCCCGACACGCGCTGGCTGCGGGTGTTGATCACCGATCAGGGTCCGGGCGTTGAAAACCTGCGGCTGCGGAGTATTTTCGAGCCTTTCGAACGTGGCCCGAATGACAACGATGCCGGTTTCGGACTGGGCCTGGCGATCGCCTTGAGGTCCGTGGAAATGCATGGCGGCACCATCGAGGCGCACAACGAGCCGTCCGGCGGGTTGAGCGTGGAAATCATCCTGCCTCGGGTGGGATCTTTACACGATATTACATTGGCTTGACCGCCCTGTACGCCCTGCGCCTTTAGACTTTTCTCCTGCGTGAGCTGATGTTCAGTGACGCCATTGGCGTGGAGGTGGCGATGTTTCAGGTGCACAAAAAAGGCTTCGTGGCCGGCAAGAAAATGGTCGACGGCCTGGTGCCTTACGATTTCTTCTGTGAAGACAGCCCGGCGATCAACCTGTTCGTGTTTACCGGCTCTGCGGCCCTCGGCCAAACCGTGGAAGAGCAGACATTGTGGGGCTTTACCCGGCTGGAGCGGTTTGAAGCCATGACCGGCGCCCTGGTGGCGAACAAGAAGAACGACGGCTGGTTTCAAAGCGTCAACGTGCTCACCGGGCCCAATCAGAACGGCACCCAAAGTGTGAAATTCCAGCGGGTGCTGAAGATCATCAAGCACGCCACCGCCACGGGCCGCGCGACCAGCAAGTTTGAATACGAGATTCATACGGATGAAGGCGACACCTACTTCACCCGCCGACCCGCTGCACCCGACAGTGCGCAAACCGTCATCTATGCGGCGGATCAATAGCGCGGCTGCCGGAGTTCAAAAAGAGCGAAAAGGGGACAGATTTATTTATAAAATAGCGAAAAGGGGACAGATTTATTTATAAAATAGATCTGTCCCCTTTTTACCGTCCCCTTTTTACCGTTACATGCCGGCAGCCTCTACCGGTGCTGAAACCTTGGCAACGAAGCAATCCGCATCTTCGGCTCCTGCAACCTGGCCAGGTCACTGGCAATCTGCGCCCGCCAGAAATGCGCCCCGGCCAGTTGCGCATCCACCCACGCCTGGCGCAGCAACACCTTGGCCTTGTCCACCGACCCGTACTGGGCCTGGCGCAGAATCAGCTGCGCCTTGATCCGCAACATCTGCGGCACGAACCAGCGCTCATGCCGGCCCAGCGCCAATTGCAGGGTGTCTTCCAATACCTCCAGCGCCAGTTTCTCCAGGCCCAGCCGCGCCAGACCCAGGGCGTATTCACAACGCAGCAAGCTATAAAGCTGGCTGTCGCCTTGCCCATGCAGGTGATGCAAGGCCTCACCCAGCAACGGCACGCCTTCTTCGGGCGACCCCTGGCGGATCAGCAGGATGCTCTCGAAGCACAGCCGAAACTGACGCCAGATGTGCAGGTCCTGCTGGGTCGTGCTGTCTTGCAGCAAGCCCAGGTAGTACCGCACCTTGGGCAGGTTGGACGCCAACAGCGCCAGGGGAATTGCCCCCAGGCACAGGGTGTACCAGAGGGTCGCGGGGTGATCGAGGGTGATGGCTTCATCGACGCAACTGCCGATCAGGCGCAGCGCCGGGTCGACATCGCCTTCCAGCAACTGCACCTGTGCCTTGAGGCAGCGGGCGGCGATGCGCTGGTCAAAATGCACGTCGATAATATGCGAGCGCGGCGCTGACGGTGACCCCAGCGCCTCGTCGATATTCTGTCGGGCGCCGGCCAGGTCGCCCATGTGAAACAACGCCAGCGCGCGCATGCGTTTACCCAGCAGTTGCTGGTTGCCGCAGTTGTTCAGGCTGATGTAGCGCTCGGCCAATTCCAGTGCTTCGACGTACTGGTTGCAGCCGCAGCGGTCACTCCACAGGCCCCACAGCGCCCGCAGCTTGTGCTCGGCATCGCCCAGGTCGCGGGCGTCTTCACGCACCTGGCGCCAGGCTTCGCGCATTGGCCCGCCGGTGCCATAGGTGAGCATCAGCACGCTGGCCAGGGCGGTTTGCAACAGCATGCGCTGGCGCAGCGGCAGCGGGGTGGTGGCGGCGCTGGCCAGGCCTTTGTCGACCCAGGTGCGGCACTCGCTGACCAGCGACAGGCGCAGCCACAGCGGCACACCGCCCAGGGTCAGTTCGATGCCGGTGGGCAGGTCGCCCGAGGCTGCAAAGGCCCACTCCAGCGCGGTGCGGATGGTGTTGATTTCCGGGCCGTAGAGGCCGATCCAGGTCTCGGGAGAAAGCCCGTCGAGGGTCTGCCCGGCTTCCTGCAATACGCCCAGCGCATACAGTGCATGACGCTGGCGGGTGGCGTCGGCTTCGCCGTGTTCGTTGAGTTTCTCCAGGGCGTAGGCGCGGGTGGTTTCCAGCAGGCGGTAGCGCTTGAGCAACTGCGATTCACCGGCGATCAGCAGCGACTTGTCCATCAGGCTTTCCAGCAAGGGCAGGGCATTGCGTGCATCGAGGGTGCTGCTGGCGGTCATGGCCTTGACCGCGTCCAGGGTAAAAGAACCGGTGAACACCGCCAGTTGGCGCAACATGGCCTGTTCGTCGCCGGTGAGCATCGAGTAGGTCCAGTCCAGGGTCGCGCTCAGTGAACGGTGGCGGGCGAGGGCGGTGCGCCGGCCGGTCATTTGCAGGCGGAAGCTGCCGTCGAGCAACCCCACCAGGTCCTGGATGCCAAAGGTGCGGACCCGCGCTGCGGCGATTTCGATGGCCAGGGCGTTGCTGTCGAGCTTGCGGCAGATGGCGCTGGCGGCGGCGACGTCGGTGTCCTTGAACACGAAGCCGGGGTCGAGGGCCTTGACCCGTTCGATGAACAGGGCGATGCCCGACCAGGTCATGGCTTGCTCGGCACTCAAGTTCACGTCTTCGTCCGGCACCAGCAACGGGGCGAGGTCGTGCACCCGTTCGCCCTCGGCCCGCAGCGGCTCGCGGCTGGTGGTCAGCACGCAGCACTGGGGCGCGCAACGCAGCAGCACCTCGACCGCGTCGGCGGTGGCTTGCAGCACGTGTTCGCAGTTGTCGAGCACCAGCAGCAACGGGCTGTTGGCGAGCATCGAGGCCACGCTTTGCAAGGGCTCGTCACTTACGCTTTGAATGCCCAGGGCGTTGGCGAGCATGCCGGCCACCCATTGGCCGCTGGTGGCGGGTGCCAGGTCGACGAAGCACATGCCCTGGTGAAAGCGGCCCTGCAGCAGTTGCGCCACGGCCAGGGCCACGGTGGTCTTGCCGATGCCGCCGGGGCCGGTGATGGTCACGAAACGCTGGCTCAGTACCTGGTCGGCCAGGCTCAGGATCAGCTGTTCGCGGCCAATCACCGTGGTGGGCGCCGGTTGCAGGTTCGGTGCCTCTACTGTCGGGGCGGGCAGCAGGGCCTGGGCGATGGCGCCTTCACTCACTGCCTGCATCGTCACCGGCGCGACAAACCGATAACCCCGGCCCGGCACGGTGACGATGTAGCTGAAGTTGCCGTCATCCCCCAGCGCCCGGCGCAGCGCAACGATCTGCGCGCGCAGGTTGCATTCCTCCACCACCACCTTGGGCCAGGCGAAAGAGATCAGCTCGGACTTTTCCAGCAACTCGCCAGCCCGGCTGGCGAGGGCGATCAGCAGGTACAAGGCGCGGCTGCCGAGGGTCACCGGCTCGCCGTTGCGCAGCAATACATGCTGGCGCGCCAACAAGAGAAAGGGGCCGAAACCGATTGCATTCTCAGTGTGGTCCGGGGCCTGGGGGACGAGGTCCGTGAAGGACACTGCGGGGTATTTGCTCGAACTCATCAATTTGTCCTTTTTTGTAGTCGGGCTTGTTATTGGCGATCAGGCCATTCGCCCTTTTGGGTGCTTACGTGCGGCAGCAGGCTTGGAGAGTTGAAGTCGATCAAAAAGGTGAGAGTTGTCGCCCTCCTTTGGGGCATGGACGTTGTTATAGGGCGCGGGGCCGTTGGGTTTCAGGCGATGAGACTGTTTCAATTTAGAAACATTTTATTACTAGAAAACCTGATGTAGCAGAATGTATGCCAGTTGGCATGTAACAAAGATGACAACAACCGTATGAAATTTATGGGGATTTTTGAGGTCGTCGAAAGCGGGGGAAGGTGGGTGTTCGGAAAGGCGAATATTTCTAATTGTGTCGTTCGGGATGCCGAATAAAACGGCGGTGGTTTGGCGTGGTTTTTTTGGCTGTGTATCAGACTGTGTATCAGCACCCACCTGATACACCGGCATGAATAGAAGGAGGGAACGCGACACAGACGGGATACACGCCTGGCTTTAAATCTGTCTACCAGATGGCGCAGGCGGTCACTCACCGCACAAGCGCCCTGGCCACATTCAGTCAAGCCAGGAGATTCAACAATGAAGCGCCATTACGCAGCCCTTGCCGCCACCCTCGCACTGTCCCTCGGTGCCTTCGCCGCCACCGCCCATGCCGAGGATGCCAAGCCTCAGGAAAAATGCTTCGGCGTGTCCCTCGCCGGTGCCAACGATTGCGCCGCCGGTGCCGGGACTTCCTGCGCCGGCACCGCCAAGGCGGATTACCAGGGCAACGCCTGGGTGCTGGTGGACAAAGGCACCTGCACCCAGATCAAAACCCCCAAAGGCTTCGGCAGCCTGACGGAACAACCATGATTGCCCTGGCCCCTGCGGTGCTCAAGCGTGTGCTGCCTGAGGCGCTGCTGTTGCTGGTGGCCCGCCTCGGGATCGCTTCGGTGTTTTTCCTCTCGGGCCGCACCAAGGTGACCGGTTTCCTGCAGCTCAAGCCGTCGACCTACACCTTGTTTCGCTCGGAATACGCCTTGCCGCTGGTGCCGCCGGACTGGGCAGCGCACCTGGCGACCTATGCCGAGCATCTGTTCCCGCTGTTGCTGGTGCTGGGCCTGCTGACCCGCCCGGCGGCTGCCGCGCTGTTGGGCATGACCCTGGTGATCGAGGTGTTCGTGTACCCCGACGCCTGGCCGACCCACCTGACCTGGGCGGGCTTGTTGCTGCCGCTGCTGGCGTATGGCGGCGGGGCCTGGTCACTGGACCGCGTGCTGTCCGGCCAACGCCGTTAACCCTTTCACAACAATGATCAGGCCCCAAGGCCTGTGGAGAGTCGCATGCGTATTCTTTCTTCCCTGGCGATCGCCATGGCACTCGCTACACCGTTGGTGGCCTCGGCCGCCGATGCAGCCAAGCCCCAGCCGGGCACCGGTAAAAGCGTGGTGATCGTGCCCGGTTCCTTTGTCGACGGCTCCGGCTGGCGAGTGGTGCACGACATCCTGATTCACAAGGGCTACAAGGTCACCGTGGTGCATCAGGGCCATGAAAGCCTCGCCGCCGACGTGGCCGAGGCCCGCGAAGTGCTGGAGCAGCAGGTCGGCCCGGTGGTGCTGGTGGGTCACAGCTCCGGCGGCGGGGTGATCTCGATTGCCGGTGACCGCGACAAGGTCAAGTCGATGGTCTATGTCTCGGCCCTGCAACCGGAAGTCGGCGAGAACATGAGCCAGCTGCTGTCGTCGATGCCGGCGCCGAGCAATGACGTGATGCAGACCCGCGACGGGCATCTGTTCTTTGATCGCACCAAGTTCAATGCCGATTTTGCTGCCGACCTGACCACCAACCGCACCGACTTCATGGCCGCCTCCCAGGTGCCGGCCACCACCGCGCTGTTTGGCGGCACCGTGTGGGCCGCGGCCTGGCACAAGAAGCCGACCTACGCCGTGGTGTCCACCGAAGACCGTGCCCTGAGCCCCGATCTGCAGCGCTGGATGTACAAGCGCGCCGGCTCGAAAGTCACTGAAATCAAGGCCAGCCACTCGGTGTACATCTCCCAGCCCGAGGCTGTGGCGAGGGTCATCGAAGACGCGGCATCCGTCATCAAATAAACCCCACCCCCGAGGAGTAATACCCATGAGCACATCCATCAAATCCCGCTTGAGCCTTGCCACTGCTGCCGCCCTGATCGCCATGGCGTCCGCTTCCTTCGCGGCGGCCGCCAGCGCCGCCGACCAGCCGGAACAGCCGGGTCGCTGCTACGGCGTGAACAACTGCAAGGGCGAAAGCCTGTGCGCCACGGCCAAGAACGATTGCAAGGGCCTCAACAGCTGCAAGGGCCAGGGCGTTGTCGTCAAGACCCCGTCCGAGTGCCTGAAGCTGGGCGGCACCACTACCGAACCGAAGTAACACCCCGGCGGGCCCAGGTTGGGCCCGCCGCCTATTTATGCAACGGAGACCACATGATGCCGACACCCAACCCGCGTTTTCCAGGCTATGGCCTGGGGCTGCGCAAGGAACACTACAGCGAGTTCCTGGAGAACCCGGTGGCGGTGGATTTCGTTGAAGTGATCTCCGAGAATTTCATGGTCGCGGGCGGCCAGCCCCGGCACATCCTGCGCCAGATTCGCGAGCGGTATCCGGTGGCGCTGCACGGGGTGTCGATGTCGATCGGCACGGCCGAGGGCCTCGATCGCGATTACCTGAAACGCCTCAAGTCGCTGGTGAACGAGATCGAACCGCTGTTTGTGTCCGACCACTTGAGCTGGTCCCGCAGCGGGGGTTTCAACTCCCATGATCTGTTGCCGGTGCCTTACACCCATGAGGCATTGGACCGGGTCTGCGCCAATATCGACCTGGCTCAAGAAGTGTTGGGCCGCACGATGCTGTTTGAAAACCCGTCCAGCTACCTGGCCTTTGATGACGCGTCCATGAGCGAGTGGGAATTCATCGCCGCCATGTCCCGGCGCACCGGCTGCGAGCTGTTGCTGGACGTCAATAATGTGTTTGTCAGCGCCAGCAACCATGGCTTTGACGCTCTCGCGTTTCTCGACGGGATTCCGGCCGAGCGGGTCCGGCAAATTCACCTGGCCGGCCATAGCCAGGGCCGCGATTTGCTGATCGACAGCCACGACAGCCCGGTGTGTGACGGCGTCTGGGACTTGTATGCCAAGGCCGTTGCGTTGCTCGGCCCGGTCGCCACGATGATCGAGCGCGATGACGAGATCCCGCCCCTGGCAGAGCTGCTGGAGGAGCTGTCGATCGCCCGCATGCTCGGTGCCTCCGAGGCCTACAAGCGTGCGCAGGTGCGCTCATGAATCTCGCGCAATGGCAGCAGGCTTTTCATACCTGGCTGGTGAGTGCCTCGGAGCAGTCGGCCGAGATGTTGGGTAACAAGGCCGCGGGACTGGCGGTGTATCAGAACAACTACCGCGCGCAATTGGTGGGTTGCCTGGAACAGGCGTTTCCCAACCTGCGGCGCTGGGTCGGGGACGAGGCGTTCCTGGCCGCGTGCGTCAGCCATATCGACCGGCATCCGCCCCATGCCTGGACCCTGGACGTCTATCCCGAGGGTTTTCACCTGACCCTGGGCGAACTGTTTCCCAACAATCCCGACGTGCATGAACTGGCCTGGATCGAGTCGTCGCTCAATGAAGCGTTTGTCGCCGCCGATGCCAGCCCGTTGCCCATGGACGTGCTGGCGTCGGTGGATTGGGACACGGCACGCCTGCAACTCACGCCGTCGCTGCGCTGCCATGGGCTGACCACCAACGCCGAGGCGATCTGGTCGGCATTGTGGCAGCAAACCCCGGCGCCCGAGGCGCTGATGCTGGCCGAGGCCGGTGGGCTGCTGGTGTGGCGTCGCCAGTTCACCTCGCGCTTGCGGCAAGTCGAGGCTTTGGAGTTCCAGGCGTTGGTGCACCTGCAAGGTGACGGCAGTTTCGCCGGGTTGTGCGAGTTTCTGGTGGAGCGCCTGGGGGAGGAGGAGGGCGTGGCAAAAGCCGGTGAGTGGCTGGCCGGCTGGATCGGCAGCGAGTTGATTGTGGGGGTTGTTGACGACCTTCCAGTGTCGAATTTTTCGGAGCTATAAACCCATGTCTTTTTTCAATCGCCGTCGCTTTCTGATTTCCACCGCCATTGCTTCAGTGGCGTTGTCACTGCCGGTATGGGCGGCGCCTGCGCCCTGGACGATCCGCCAGGTCAGCACCGACCTGCTGGATATCGGCTACTACGAAGCCGGCCCGGAAGGCGGCCGGCCGATCATTTTGCTGCATGGGGCTGACGGCGACCTTGAGCGTTTTGCCGAGGTCTCGCCGCATCTGGTGTCCCAAGGCTTTCGGGTAGTCATCCCGTACCTGCGAGGCCATGGCAGCACCACGCAACTGGACAAGGCTGCGCCCGCCGTCACTCAGGAAGTCGTTCTCGGCCAGGACGTTCTGGACCTGATGAACGCCTTGCACATTCCCGAGGCTGTGCTGGGTGGGTTCGATCTCGGCGGTCGTGCCGTCACGGCAGCGGCGACCTTGCGGCCAAGCCGTTGCGTGGCATTGGTCACCGTCAACAGCGCGCCGCAGCCCGCCCTGGCCGAGGTGCTGGTGCAGATGGCGCAGATGGGCAAATGGCGCACCTGAACATGAATATTTGGACAGCCGCGCATTTGCCCGCTGAAAAAAAAGGCCGCTGCCCGTAATCTAGACGCCTTTGCCACGTGTGCGGATTGTCCATGTCTTCAGTAGCTGATGGGTTGCCCAGTGATAAGCGTCTAGCGGCGGTTGTCGCCATTTCCCTGGGGATCGGCATGGCGACCCTCGACACGGCCATCGTCAACACCGCGTTGCCGACCCTGGCCGAAGGGATTGGCACCGACTCCGCTTCGGTGATCTGGGTGGTCAATGCCTACCAGTTGGCGACCATTGCGGCGGTACTGCCCTTTGCGTCCCTGAGTGATGTGGTCGGCCACCGCCGGGTGTTCCTCGGCGGCTTGCTGGTGTTTGTGGTGGCGTCGCTGTTTTGCGGGTTGGCCTGGTCACTGCCGACGCTGACTGCCGCCCGGGTGGTGCAGGGCCTGGGCGCTGCGGCAATCATGAGCGTCAACATTGCGCTGCTGCGGCACATCTACCCGGCAAAAATCCTCGGCCGAGGGCTGGGGTATAACTCACTGGTGGTAGGGCTGGCCTTTACCCTGGGGCCGACGGCGGCGTCGGCGATTCTATCGGTGGCTACCTGGCACTGGTTGTACCTGATCAACCTGCCCCTGGGGGCACTGGCCCTGTGGCTCGGGGTGCGGGCGATTCCGGTGATCCCGATCACCGGGCATGCCTTCGACCGGCTGGCGGCAATTCTCTGCGCCGGATTGTTTGCCCTGCTGGTGCTGGGCCTGGGCTCGGCGGTGCACGGTGCGCAGGCGGTGTTGACGCTGGGGCTGATCGCCGTGGCGCTGCTGTGCGGGCTGTTGCTGATCCGCCGTCAGGCCGGGCACCCGGCGCCGATGCTCGCGGTGGATCTGTTCAAGCGCCCGCTGTTCACCTTGTCGGCCCTCACCGCGATTTGCGCGTTCAGCGCCCAGGGGCTGGCGTTTGTGTCGCTGCCGTTCCTGTTGCAAACCGTGTTGGGGCACAGCCAGGTGGCCACCGGTTTCCTGATGACGCCGTGGCCGGCGGTGGTCGCGGTGATGGCGCTGATTGCCGGGCGCCTGGCGGACCGTATCTCCCTGGCGTTGTTGTGCGGCATCGGCCTGGTGATGTTGAGCGCGGGCATGGCCTCGCTGGCGACCCTGGGCAACGACGCCTCGACCTTCGACATCGGTTGGCGCATGGCCCTGTGTGGCGCCGGGTTCGGTTTTTTCCAGTCGCCCAACCTCAAGGCGATCATGACCAGCGCACCGATTGCCCGCAGCGGGGGAGCCAGCGGGATCGTCGCCACGTCGCGGTTGATGGGGCAGACACTCGGCGCTTCGTTGGTGGCGTTGTGTTTCCACCTGTCCCTGAGCAGCGGCCCGCAGTACGCGTTGTGGCTGGGCTGCGGGTTTGCCCTGGTGGGCGCGGTGGCCAGCGGGTTGCGCCTGATGCAGGACGGCGCCAAGGTTTAATTATTTGGGCCTTGTAAAACCTTGAGGTAGACGGCTACCGTGGCCGTCTAAATAATTCTGAATGTTTCAGCTTTTATGTCTGATCTGGCCCAACGCAGTGCTGATTCCCACTCCCGCCGTGCCGCGCTGACCCTTGGCCTGTGCCTGCCCAGTGACGTGTTGCTGTACCTGGTGCTGCCGATGGAGTCCCAGGCGTTCGGTATCACCCTGGCCCAGGCCGGGGTGCTGCTGGCGGCCAACCGCCTGGTGCGGATCTTCGGCTACAAGCATGTTCTGAATTTCTACGCCCGTAACGGTGATCGGCTGACGTGCTCCATTGCCGCCGGCGCGGCGGCGGTGTGTGCCCTTGGCAACTCGATGCTGTCCGGGTTTGCGGCCTTGCTCGGGCTGCGGTTGGTCTGGGGCCTGTGTTTTGCGGCGTTGAACCTTTCCACTCAAGTGTTGGCCACCTCTGAACCGCAGGGTGCGGCGCGGCGGGCGGGGCGGTCGCGGGCGTTGATTGCCCTGGGGCCGATGCTGGCCTTGCCGTTGGGTGGGTGGCTGACGTTGCAGGTGGGGCCGCGGCCGATCTTCTGGATTCTGGCGGTGTGTTGCCTGGTGGGGTTGTGGATGGCGCGGGGGTTGCCGACTGCGGGTCACAATTTGCATGGCACGCCGGGGCGGCGGTTCAAGTTGCCTGACAGTGTGGCGACCTGGTCGTTTATCGAAGGGGTGGCGCTGGATGGGTTGTTTATCTTTGGCCTGTCGATTCAGGCGCAGAAGCTGCTGGGTGGCAATGCGGTATTGATTGCCGGTGGGTTGATGGCGCTGCGATATGTTTCGGAGTTGCTTCTGAGTCCGCTGGGGGGGCGTGCTGCGCAGCAGTTTGGTGCTACGTCGATGTTGCTGCTGTTTTCGTTTCTCAGTGCGTTGGCGTTGGGGGCGTTTGGTAGTCATTGGGTGATTGTGGGGGCGGCGGCGGTGTTGGTGTTGCGGGCGTTGCAGTTGCCGTTGGTGACGACGCTGGTGGCGGAGCGTAATCCGGGGGCGATGCGGGTTTCGGCGTTGGCGTCGAATGCGGTGTGGCGTGATGTGGGGGCGGGGCTTGGGCCTTTGCTGGCGGGGTTGTTGTTGCCGGTGGCGTCGGCGCCTTGGGTGTTTGGCGTGGCGGGGGCGGCGATTGCGGTCAGTGCGGTGTTTTGCTGGCGGGCCAGGGGTTTAGCATGAGATGGGGGGAGGGGGGTACATATCCGTTTCTTCGGTAACGGCCACTTAGGGTTCCGCTCTTACAGCGGGTCACTTTTGGCAAACGCCCGGAATGCCGGCCCAGCCAAAAGTAACCAAAAGGTCTTTGCCCCACCACTCGGTGCCTCGC